>CAZOXB010000058.1:0-17629 GCA_964583635.1 uncultured Opitutaceae bacterium
CCGACTGATCCGACGGATCGGACCGATCGGACGGATCTTTGCTGGCGCGCTGCGGGGGGCCGGCTACCTGATCGGCGCCAGGGTATACGCATCCTTGCCGTCTTTCATCGACCATCCCTTCGCCACCAGTTCCTGGCGGAGGCTGTCGGCGGTGGCCCAGTCCTTGGCGGTGCGGGCGGCCCAGCGCTTTTCAGCGAGGGCCTTGATGTCGGCGGGCACATCAGCCGTCGGGGCCGCCGCCTGGGCCGTGAGATCGAGGCCGAGGGCGAACATGATCCTGTCGAAGGAGGCGCGGTCGGCCTCGCCGCCCTTGCGATTCACGATCGTGAAGATCGCGCCGAGGGCGCCGGGCGTGTTGAGGTCGTCATGCAGCGCGGCCAGCGCGGCGCTGAAGGCGCCGGCTTCAGACGACTGGTTATTGACCTCTGACTTCTGACCTCTGTCCTCTGGCAGGCTCGCACGATAGGCGCGGAGCGTGGCCAGCGCACTTTCCGCGGCATGCAGGCCATCAAGGGTGAAGTTGAGCTGCTTGCGCGGATGACCGGCGAGCAGCGCGTAGCGGAGGGCCATCGGGCTGAAACCCTTCGCCCTGAGGTCGTCGAGCGTGTAGAGATTGCCGAGCGACTTGGACATCTTCCGGCCGTCCACCAGCAGGTGCTCGCTGTGATACCAGTGATGGGAGAAGAGCCGGCCGTTGCAGCACTCGCTCTGGGCGATCTCGTTTTCGTGATGTGGAAAAAGCAGGTCCACGCCGCCGGTGTGGAGGTCGAGGGTCTCGCCGAGATGCTTTTTGCTCATCGCGCTGCACTCAATGTGCCAGCCGGGGCGGCCGCGGCCCCACGGGCTCTCCCAGGCATTGGGGCCGTCCCCGGTCTTGTGGGCCTTCCAGAGTGCGAAGTCCGTGGCGTCCTCCTTCTCGTCGGCGTCGGCGGCCTGCGACTTGTGCGAGAGGGCGGACCCGACCTGCAGCTCGCGCTCCTTCACGCGGCTGAGCTTGCCGTAGTCGCCGAACGATGAGACCTTGAAATACACCGAGCCATCGGCGGCGCGGTAGGCGTTTCCCTTCCGCATGAGCACGTCGATCATGTCGACCTGCTCGCGGATGTGGCTCGTGGCGGTGGGCTCGACGTGCGGGCGCAGGCAGTTGAGGGCGTCGCAGTCGGCGTGAAATTTGTCGGTCCACTGCTGCGTGACAGCGGCGAGCGGGCGCTGCTCGTCCTGGGCGCGCCTGATGGTCTTGTCGTCGACGTCGGTCAGGTTGCGGACATGCTTCACCTTGGCGGGGAACTCGAGTTCGAGCAGGCGGCGGATGACGTCGTTGATGACGAAGGTGCGAAAGTTGCCGATGTGCGCCGGCGCGTATACGGTGGGACCGCAGTTGTAGAAGCGGAAGATGCCATCGGGCTGGGCGGGCTTGAGCTCGCGGAGAGTGCGGGACAGGGACTCGTGGAGGCGGATCGGCATGAGGCGGAAGTGGCCACAAAAGGCGCAAAAAAGCGCAAGACTTTCAACTCCGGATTGACGCGGAGGATCGCGGGGCGGCGGGGTCGGGCTGGACAGACGCGGGGAAAGTTAGGCGTGAATTTGGGGAAAATGCTGCTCTAATCGGTGATTCGCATGCCCAAGCCCGCCAAGCTCGTCCTGACCCACCGTCCGCGTCGTTTGCGCCGGCATCCCAGCCGACGCGCCCTCGTGCAGGAGACCGTGCTGCGCACGGAGGATCTCATCGCGCCGCTCTTCGTAATTGATGGCAAGGGCAGGCCCGAGGCGATCGCGTCGATGCCCGGGGTTTTCCGCCTGTGCATCCCGGATCTGGTCAGGGAGTGCCGCGAACTCGCCGATCTTGGGGTGCCGGCCGTGGCGCTCTTCCCCAGATTGGACCCGAGGCTCAAGGATCCCGAGGGCACGGAGGCGTTGAACCCGAAAACACTGGTCCTGCGTGCGGTTCGCGCCGTGAAGAGCGCCGTACCAGAATTGTCGGTGATCACCGATGTGGCGCTCGATCCGTACACCAGCCACGGGCATGATGGCGTGCTGAATGCCGCGAAGGACGACGTGGACAATGATCGCACGGTGGCGATCCTGTGCCGGATGGCCGTGCTGCAGGCCGAGGCGGGGGTGGATTTTGCCGCGCCGTCAGACATGATGGACGGGCGCGTCGGCGCCATTCGCCGGGCACTCGATGCCGCGGGTCACACCGACACCGGCATCCTGGCCTACTCGGCGAAATACAATTCGGCCTACTACGGGCCGTTCCGCGAGGCCGTCGGCAGCGCCAAGGCGGCCGGCACGCGCCTGCTGAGCAAGGCAACCTACCAGATGAACCCCGCCAACCGCCGCGAGGCCGTGCGCGAGGTTCAGCTCGATGTTTCCGAAGGCGCCGACATCGTAATGGTGAAGCCGGCCGGGCTCTACCTGGACATCATTCGCGAAGTGCGGAACTCGACCCGCACACCGGTCGCTGCCTACCAGATTTCGGGTGAATACGCCCAGATTCACGCGGCCGCCAAACTCGGCTGGCTCGACCTCGCGCGTTGCCGGGATGAGTCACTGCTGGCCATCAAGCGTGCCGGAGCCGACATGATCCTGACCTACTTTGCCAAGGAGATGGCGAAGGTGCTCGGGACAAGATGAGCCTGGGCGGGTGGCGCCGGCTTCGCGCCGGCAACACCCGCATCGGCGGGACGTCAGGAAATCGCCCAGCGCCGCTCAGCGCCGCTTGCGGGCCCGCGACGAACTGCGGGGCTTCTCGTCCTCATCATCGTCGCTGTCGTCCTCCTCATCCTCGTCTTCCTCATCATCATCCTTCTCGTCGTCGTCCGAATCGGATGATTCCTCGTCGTCATCCTTGTCATCGTCCTCGTCCCACTTGAGCGATGCATCCCCTTCGAGGGCCTTTTCGTCCTCCTCGTCGATTTCAGGAAGGTCCTCGTCATCACTGTCGCTGTCGGTGGCCTTCTCCTCCCCCTCCTCCTCGCTGTCCCAGCCCGCGGGAGCATAGTCGAGGATCGTGCGGAGCTCTTCGAACGAATGGATGGCCTTGCCCTCCATGAACTCGGCGTTCTGGTCCTCGCGGATCTCGTCCTCCACTTCGTCGACGGAAAGTTTCTGTTCAAAGTCGAACAGGTCGTTGAGCATCTTCACGCGACAGCGCGTGAGGTGATCGAGGAGGTCGGCGTACGGCCCGTTCTCCTCGTCGACGATGTCGGGAAGGGCGAAGAGCCTTTCCTCGGACTCGAAGATGGACTCCTTCACGCGCTTGAGGCGGACCCGGCCCTCGCCCAGATCCTTGTCGATGCGGAAGGAGATAAAGGCGGCGTCCATCACGTCCTGGTTGAATCCGTAGTCGCGCAGCGGCTCCACCAGCTCGAGCAGGTGGGCGACCTGGCGGGGGTCGATGATGCTCAGACCATCCGTATCCCAGCGTACGGGATCGCTGACTTCGCGAACCCACCAGTTATGGTCGTCGCCGAGGCGAACAATGCACCAATCGAGAATGCCGGAAGATTTGGCCATGGAATGCTGGAATTAGAACGTGGAAAATTTTTTGCAGCAAAAACGCGGGTTTCGCTGCGAGTCAAACCGGGAAGTTGTTTTTTTTATTTTCTTTGGAGGAACGGCCCTCGTGGCCTTGTGTTGTGAAACAGGCCGGCAACAATGGGAAACCTATGGATTTGCTCTATCGGCACTGGTTCCGTCCCGCCTTATTCCGCATGGATCCCGAGCGGGCGCACGAGGTGGGCGTGGACGCGATGGCCTGGCTGGGACGGCTGGCGCCGCTGCGGTGGGCCTTGGAGGCGGCCCATCGGCTGAATCCGTCGATTTACAGGCCGGTTACCCTTTTTGGGCTGACTTTCCCCAATCGGGTGGGCTTGGCGGCGGGATTCGACAAGAATGCCCGGGCCTGGCCGGCGGCGGCGGCGCTGGGATTCGGTCACATTGAAGTCGGTACCGTGACGGCGCAGGCACAGCCGGGCAATCCGCGCCCGCGGGTCTTCCGCTTCCCGCAGGAGGGTGCGGTCATCAACCGCATGGGATTCAACAATGAGGGTGCGGCCGCCGTGGCGGAACGGTTGCGGGGGCATCCCGGACCTGGGCACCGCCGGATCCCCTTGGGAATCAATCTGGGAAAATCCAAGGTGGCGCCGCTCGAGACGGCCACCGAGGATTACCTGGCGAGCTTTCGGCAGCTTGCGCCGCTGGCGGACTATTTGGTGCTGAATGTGTCGAGTCCTAATACTCCTGATTTGCGAAAACTTCAGGATGAAGCCCGCTTGCGCGAACTTCTGGCGGCAGTCACGGCGGAGAATGCCAAGGCGGTCGGCAAGGTGGGTGGCCGCAAGGTGCCCTTGCTGCTGAAGATCGCCCCCGATCTTTCCTGGCCGCAGATCGATGCAGTCCTTGCGGCGTTGTTCGATTTCGGGCTCGACGGGGTGATCGCGACCAACACCACGCTGGCGCGACCCGGGACGTTTTCCGCCGTCAACGAGGCCGGTGGCCTGAGCGGTCGCCCGCTGCGCGTTCGCGCCACGGACGTGGTGCGCTACCTCGCCCTGCAGACCAAGGGCCGGCTGCCGATCATTGGAGTGGGCGGCATCGACGATGAAGTGAGCGCGGGTGAGAAGCTTGATGCGGGCGCCTCGCTGGTGCAGATCTATACAGGACTCATCTTTGCGGGCCCAAGGCTGCCGGTGCGGATTGCGCGGGCGCTGGCGGATCGCGACCGGCGGTGGTGATTCCGAGCAGGTTGATGCCAAGGTCGGCGCGATGGCCGCAAGGCCTCGATGGAATCCGGCCGGGATGCTGACGCGGGGAGGGAGATCGTCAAAGCTCGCGCGGCGGCTAGTTTCGCCCGCTTCGAGGGAATCAGATCACCCAGTCCCCGGAGTCCTCGATCAGGACCTCGCGGGCCTTGCGTGGGCGGATGATTGACGCCTGATCGCCCTGGTAGTAGGCGATGCTGTGGGGAGGCATCGATTGCATCAGCCAGACGTTCGATCCGACGATTGAGTGCTCGCCGATGACCGTGTCCCCGCCGAGAATGGTCGCTCCGGGATAGACGATGACATGATCCTCGAGCTTGGGATGGCGCTTCACGCCCTTGACCGGATGCCCGCGTTCATCGGTGAGGAACGATTTTGCTCCCAGCGTGACTCCCTGGTAGATCTTGACGTGATTGCCGATGCGGGCGGTTTCCCCGATGACAACGCCCGTGCAGTGATCGATGAAGAAATGGGTGCCGATTTCGGCCCCGGGGTGGATATCGGTGCCTGTGCGTTCATGCGCATACTCGGTGATCATGCGCGGCAGGAGCGCAACACCCTGCTTGTAAAGAACGTGTGCGATGCGTTGCAGCGATATGACCAGCACGCAGGGATAGGAGAGAATGATTTCCTCAATACTGCGGGCGGCGGGGTCTCCGTCGTAGGCGGCGGCGACGTCGGTCTTCACCCGCAGGCGCAGATCGGGCAGCTCCTGCAGGAGCGCCATGGCGTGTTTTTCTGCCTGCTTGGAGGGGGAGGGATGTTGCGCAAAACGCAGGCTCTTCTCGATTTCCAGCACGAGCTGCCGATGGACCTCCTCGATGCGGCGGGCCGTCATGGTGGCGACCGATCGTTTGCTCAGGGCGGTATCCTCAAAGAAGCCAGGGAAGAGCAGGTACATGAAGTCCCGGCACAACCTGTTCAGTGATTCCTGGGAAGGGAGATTGGTCCCGTCGAAATGGTTGATGCCGCCGTCGGTTTCGTAGGACGCCAGCAGGGCGCGGGTGATCTCGTCGAGAGTCATGGACGAAGCCCTCTAATCTCCCGGCTGGCGGCGGAAGGTCAAAGCCCATTTCGGCCTTCAAAATTGATGCTTTACAGAACCTGCCCGATTTATCTTAGTCCGCCTTCCTCCGGTCAGTCATGCTCAGGTGGTGGAATTGGTAGACACACACGTTTGAGGGGCGTGTGCCGAAAGGCGTAAGGGTTCGAGTCCCTTCCTGAGCACCAATCGCATCGGCGCATGTTTCCCACCTTCGCAATCCGCCCCCGGTTGAGCACGCATTCCGTTGTCGGTATCCTCATGTTCCTGTTTTGCGTGCTGACCGGGGCGCTGGCCGCGGCCCGGCCAAACATCGTGATCATCTTTTCCGATGATCATGCCTATCAGGCGATCAGTGCCTATGGTGACCAACGGAAGCTGGTGGAGACACCTGCCATCGACCGGCTGGCCCACGAAGGCATGCGCTTCGACCGATGCCTCGTTCCCAACTCGATTTGCGGTCCGAGCCGGGCGACGGTGCTGACGGGGAAATATTCCCACAAGAACGGATTCGCAAACAATCGAAACAGCCGGTTCGACGGATCGCAGCCCACGTTTCCCAAGGCCCTGGGTGAAGCCGGCTATGCGACGGCGATCGTCGGCAAGTGGCACCTTGTCACCGACCCCACCGGGTTCGATTATTGGGAGATCCTGCCCGGGCACGGCCAGTATTACAACCCCACCTTCATCACCGCAAAGGGCAGGGTCCACTCCGAGGGGTATGTGACCGACATCATCACGGATCGGGCGCTGTCCTGGTTGGAATCCCGCGACAAGGACAAGCCATTCCTGCTGATGCTTCAACACAAGGCGCCTCATCGGATCTGGGAGCCCGCGTTGCGTCACTTGGATCACGATCACGGCCGGGTCTATCCGGAGCCGGATACCTTGTTTGACGATTTTGCGGGCAGGGGCAGGGCGGTGGCGGATCAGGACATGATGCTGGCTTCCACCTATTCGGAAAAGGATGCGAAGCTGGTCGCCCCGGCGGATCTCAACGAGGCGCAGCGGGCGGTGTGGGACAAGTACTACGAGCCGCGCAACGCCGAGTACCGGAAAAATCCTCCGACCGGCAGGGATTTGGTCCGCTGGCGCTATCAGCGCTACATGCACGACTATCTCGGCACGATCCGCGGGATCGATGAAAGCGTCGGTCGGGTCCTGTCCTATCTGGATGCGCAGGGTCTGGCGGAAAACACCATCGTCATCTATGCGTCCGACCAGGGGTTTTATCTGGGGGAGCACGGCTGGTTCGACAAGCGGTGGATCTTTGAGGAATCGCTGCGAACACCCTTCATCGTTCGCTGGCCGAAAGTCATCCGCCCGGGCTCGGTGAACGGCGCCATCGTTTCAACCCTCGATTTTGCGCCGACGCTGATCGCCGCGGCGGGAGCACGTCCGTTTCCCGAAATCCAAGGGGCCAGCATGCTGCCGATCTGGGAAGGGCACACGCCTGCGCAGTGGCGGCAGAGTTTTTATTACCACTACTACGAGTATCCGCTGCCGCACCATGTGAGGCCGCACTACGGGGTTGTAACCGACCGCTACAAGCTGGTTCACTTCTACGGCCCCGATCTCGATGAGTGGGGACTCTTCGACCGCGTGAAGGATCCGGAGGAACTCCGCTCGTTCTACGATGATCCTGCGTACAAGGACGTCCGCCAAGACCTCGCGCGTGAGCTGGCGAAGCTGAGAAAGGATCTGCAGGTGCCGGATCCCGATCCAAAAGGATTTTCAGGCCGATAGGCCGCGGGTGCTTCCCAGCCGGCCACGGTGATGCGTGGCCGGACCTCGGCCCGGCGGACGGGACAATCCGGCGGGACGAACGTCAGCGCACCACCCGGGCGCTGCCGCCCTTCATGAGCTTCTCGACTTCCTTCCGCGTTGCCATGGAGGTGTCACCGGGGGTCGTCGAGGCGAAGGCGCCGTGCGCGGCGCCGTAGTCGACGGCCAGCTGCGGATCGTTCTTGGAGAGAAATCCGAACTGGACGCCGCTGGCAAAGCTGTCACCGCCGCCGACGCGATCGAGGATTTCCAACTCGGGATACTTGCGGCTCTCGTGGAACTTGCCCTCGTGCCAGAGGATGGCGCTCCAGTCGTTCCTCGTGGCGGTGATGACCCGGCGCAGGGTGGTCGCGGCGACCTTGAAGTTGGTGAATTCCTTCACGGCAGTCTCGATCATGGCCTTGAAGGCATCGGTTTCGATGGTGGAGAGCGTGTGGTCGGCTCCCTTGACCTCGAATCCGAGGGACGCGGTGAAATCCTCCTCGTTGCCGATCATCACATCGACATACCGTGCGATTTCCCGGTTGACCTCCTGGGCCTTCTTGAGGCCGCCGATGGTCTTCCACAGCGACGGGCGATAGTTGAGGTCGTATGACACGATGGTGCCGTGGCGCGCGGCCGCCTTGACCGCCTCGATGGTCAACGCGGCGGTCGAGGCGGAGAGGGCGGCGAAGATGCCGCCGGTATGGAACCAGCGCACCCCGAGTTTGCCAAAAATGTGGTCCCAGTCGAAGTCCCCGGGCTTGAGCTGGCTGGCGGCGCTGTTGCCGCGGTCGGGAACGCCGACTGCGCCGCGGATGCCAAAGCCGCGTTCGGTGAAGTTCAACCCGTTGCGCACCGTGCGTCCGATGCCGTCGTCCTCGCGCCAGAGCAGGAAGTCGGTGGAGACGCCGCCCTGCATGATGAAGTCCTCGATGAGATGGCCGACTTCGTTGTCAACGAAGGCCGAGCAAACCGCGGTCTTGAGACCGAAGCATTTCCGCAGGCCGCGGGAAGTGTTGTATTCGCCGCCGCCCTCCCAGGCCGTGAAGTGGCGGGCGGTGCGTACGCGGGTTTCGCCGGGATCGAGGCGAAGCATGATTTCGCCCAGCGAGATCTGGTCGAAATGGCATTCCGAGGCGGGTCTGATTTTGAGGCTCATGGGAAGAGGGTGATGACGGAAAGGTGAAGAGGAAAGGCGGTCAGGGTGCGACGGGGAATTCGGAGAGTTTCCAGCCGGGCTGGCCGCACTCGCGGGCGACCTCGTCGAAGCCCTGGATCTCTGCGGCGCTGAAGAGCAGCCCCCCGGCCGCAGCCACGCGCTTGGCGAATTCAGCCTCGAGCTGGCCCGGCAGCATGGCGTTGCTGTTCCCGTGGCCGAGGACGTCGGCGATGACCGCCTTGATATTCTCGGACTGCGACCGGCGCTTCGCGAAGTTGCCCGCGTTGAGCGCGTCGGGATGGATGACCTGGAAGAAGAAGGTGCAGGTGTGCTTGTCGCCGTCTTCCACCCAGCGGTTGCGGACCGTGGGGATCGATCCGCCGATGAAGCCGGAGACGATCTCGTTGATGAGGGAAAGGCCGTAGCCCTTGTGGGCGCCGAAGGGCAGGAGCGAGACGGCCTGGTTCGGATCCGTGGTGGGGTTGCCATCCTTGTCGACGGCGGCGAGCGGAGGAAGGGTCTTCCCTTCACGCTTGAGTTGCTGCACCCGCCCCATGGCGACCACGGAGGTCGCCCAGTCGATGACGATGGGAAATCCGATTTCGCGGGTGGTGGGGAAACCCCAGGAATGAGGATTGGTGCCGAGCGTCGGGTACTTGCCCCCGAAGGGCACCACCTCGGCCAGCGCGGCGGTGCAATTGGTGTAGGCAAGATAGCCGCGCTGCGCGGCCTCCATCACGTAACCGCCACCCCAGAGATAATGGAAGGCATTGTCGACCGATACCGTGCCGACGCCATACTTGTCCGCCAGTCTCATCGCCTCGTCGATGGCCCGGTAGGCCGTCGACTGGCCCAGCTTGCGGTTGGCGTTCCAGATCCTGGCGGCGGGAAAACGGGAGGGACATTCCTCGATCCGGGCCCCCGGGATGCATCCCTTGGAGCCGGAACCCAGAAGATGGTCGAGGTGCAGCGCCTTGAGGCCGTTATGGGTGCGGATCCCGTGGCGCGATGCCTCGGCGCAGAACCGGGCGCCCTCGGTCGCCTCGTCGGCATCGTAGCCACGATGGCGATAGGCGGCGGCGATCAGCGCGTTGTGACGCGATTCAGGGACGACGTGAAATGTTTCCATGGAAAGGGCGGGGCAGGGCGTCGGTGAAGGGGAAATGGAAGCGGGCGATTCTGCCGGGCGAAAACCGGCGCCCGTGTGTCCGCAGCCGGCGATCAGAGCAGGTTGGCTTGGGCGATGGGCTTTTTCCCGGCGAGGAAGCGGGTGAGGTTTTCCACGGCGCAGGAGGCCTGGCGTTGCACGCTTTCGTGCGTGCGCGAACCGATGTGCGGCGTGAGGATCACGTTTGGCAGTCCGAGCAGGGGATGGTCGGCGGGAGGCGGCTCCTGGTCGAGGACATCGGCGGCGTAGGCCAGCAGGTGATTCGATTTCAGCGCGGCGACCAGCGCCGGCAATTCGATGATTTCGCCGCGTGCGCAGTTGACGATGACCGCGCCCTTCCGGAGCAGGGGGAGGTTGCCGGCATTGATGAGGTGGCGCGTATGGGACGTCAACTTGGTGTGCAATGAGACGATGTCGGCCTGGCGCAGGGCGTCGGCGATGGTCTCGACGCGTTGGATGTCGTGCCAACGGGCGAAATCGTCATCCCAGTAATTGCCGTAACCGATCAGCTTGAGCCCGAAGGCCCGGGCACGCACGGCGACTTCCTTGCCAATGCGTCCAAAGCCGATGATCGCGAGGGTTTTTCCGCAGATTTCATTGCCCGTGATGCGGGTCCAGCGACCGGCCGCGACGTGATTCGCCTCGACCACGAGGTTCCGCACGGCGGCGAGCATGAGGGCGAAGGTGTGCTCCGCAACGGTGGTGTGATTGACGCCCGGGGTGAAGAGCACCGGTACCTTGAGGTCCGTCGCGGCGGCAACGTCGATCTTGTCGAGGCCGATCCCGTATTTGGAAATCACCTTGAGCCTCGGCAGCGACTTCTGGATCACGGCGCGGGTGAATGCGTCGTCGCCGCAGAGACAGGCATCGAACTGGCCGGCCAGCTCGAGCATGCGCTTTTCCGGCAGGGGACCCCTTTCCCGCACGATCTCGAAGCCGGCCTTGGCCAGCATGTCATGATGGATACCAGGGGTGTCTTGAAACGAGGTGGTCGTCAGAAGGACGCGGGTCATGGAGGGGGACATGAGCAAACGAAGCGAAGCACCTGAAAAGCCCGGTGATGGCGAACGTTCACCTCACGGGCAACCTTGCAATTCAAGCATGTGGATCGAAAGCGGCGGAAGGGCGAGGCAAAAGGGCGCGGCGACATGCTCCACTAGGGAATCCGCTGGGTTGCTTCACGGGTCGTTTTCAGACTGGCCAGAACGGCCCGGCAGGCGTGAAGGTGAGGGTGATGTCCAGCAACCAGGCAACCACCCGATTGAAACGCCTCCTGGGAAACCAGGTCAGAACCACGCAGGAGGAGCGGTTCCGTGCCTCGTTTGATGGCAGCAAACTTTCGTTTCTGCCCCTTGCCGTGATCAAGCCGCGCCGCGAGGCCGATGTCGCCGCAGTCCTTTCGTTCGCGAATCGCTCGCGGGTGCCGGTGACGGTGCGGGGTGGCGGCACATCGCTCACCGGATCTGCGTCGCCGGCCCGGGGGGGATGGGTGCTGGATCTCTCCGGCTGGCGGAAACTGAAGATCGATCCGGTGGCCGGAATCGCGCACGCACAGGCGGGGGTCATCGTGGACGAACTGCACCGGGCGGCGGAGGCGCTGGGTTGGTTTTATCCGCCCGATCCGGCGTCAAAGGCCTACTGTACCGTCGGGGGCAACATTGCCTGCAATGCCGGCGGCATGCATGGCGGCAAGTATGGTGTCACGCGCGACTTCGTCCTTGCCCTGAAAGGATTCCTGCCAACCGGGGAAAAGGTGGAATGGGGCTGTGGCACGAAGAAGTTTTCGGCGGGCTTCAATTTGCGCGACCTGTGGATCGGCAGTGAGGGCATGCTGGGCGTGGTGACGGAGGCGACCCTCAGGCTCATCCCCCGTCCGGCTGCGCGGTGGACGCTGCTGACGGCGTTTTCGAACGAAGTGGCGGCCTTGCGGGCGATCAAGCGCCTGTTTGCCCAGCGCGTGCAGCCTGCGATCTGCGAATTTCTCGATCGGCACAGCGTGGCCTGCGCGGAGGGGGCCACCGGGGAGACCGTTTTCTCCGGCCAGCCGGGTCGTCCTGTGATCCTGCTCGAACTGGCGGGCACTTCCAGCGAGGTGGCGGAAACGCGGACGACGGTGCTGGCCTGGGCAAAGCAAGAGGCCCTTGCCTGCCGCGAGGCGGCGGACCGGACCGAGGCGGAGGCACTCTGGGCGGTCAGACGGCGGTGCTCGGGTGCGATGTTCGAACTCGGAGATTCCAAGCTGAACGAGGACATCGTTGTACCCATGCGACATTACGAGGCGTTCGCCCGATTCCTCGACGGGCTGCGGCGTTCCTCGCGCCTGCCCATTCCCACCTTTGGCCACGTCCTCGACGGCAATCTTCACGTGAACATCATGTACCACGCTGAAAACCGCGCCGAATACCTCATGGCGGAGCGGACCGTCCGGAAGCTGATGAAGGGTGTCGTCCGGATGGGGGGAGCCATTTCCGGAGAGCATGGCATCGGCCTGGCCAAGACTCCATTTCTGTCGTTTCAGCATCCCCCGGCCCAGGTCAAAGCGATGCGCGCGATCAAGGCGGCGCTCGACCCGAACGGCATCCTGAACCCGGGCAAGATGTTCGAGGTCTTCAAGGTGTGGGAACATCCGCGGCTGCAAGTGAAGCTGCCCTGGGATCACAAATAGATCCGGAGAGGACCGTCCCTCCCCGCAGGGCTGGGCGGCGCTCGCCGCGACACCCTCGACAGGGCGAATTTTTCCTTTGCGCGGCCCGTTCCCACCGTCTCAATCCAACGCTCTTTCATGCATCTCAAGGCCCTCAAGCTTCATGGCTTCAAGTCATTCGCGGATCCGACCACGCTCCGTTTTGAGCCCGGTGTCACCGCGGTGGTCGGCCCCAATGGTTGCGGCAAATCCAACATCGCCGACGCGATCCGCTGGGTGCTGGGCGAACAGAGTGCCAAGGCGTTGCGCGGCGGCAAGATGCAGGATGTCATCTTTGAAGGCGCCGATACCCGGAAGCCGGCGCAGTTGTGCGAAGTGTCCCTGCTTCTGACGGATTGCGAGAAGCAACTGGGCAGCGAGTTTCACGAGATCGAGATCATGCGGCGTGTGCATCGCGACGGTCAGGGGGAGTATTTCTTCAATGGGCAGCCCTGCCGGCTGAAGGACATTCAGAAGCTGTTCATGGACACCGGCATTGGCCGGACATCGTACTCGATCATGGCGCAGGGGCAGATCGACCAGATCCTTTCCTCGAAGCCGGAGGAGCGGCGGGCGGTGTTCGAGGAGGCGGCTGGCATCACCAAGTACAAGTCGCAGCGGCGCGAGGCGCTGCAGAAGCTTGCGCTGACCGATCAGAACCTCATGCGGGTGGCCGACGTGATCGGCGAGGTCTCGAGGCAGATCGGCTCCCTGCGCCGACAGGCCGCGAAGGCACTGCGTTTCAAACGCCTCAGCCATCGCCTGCGGCATCTTGCCCTGTCTCATTCCGGACACCAGCACGCCGAACTCTCCGCCTTGCTGAACGACCTGGAGTCCCAGGTGGTCCGGTTGCGGGCTGCCGCCGAGACGCGCCGCGTCGAACTGCAGCAACGGCAGGCGGCCTTGGAAGAGAAGCGGTCGGAGAGGTCGCGGCTCAACCAGCGCGTGCAGGAGGCCCAGCAGGGTGCGTTCGATCTTCGCTCGGAACGGGAGCAGGCGGAGAATCAGGCCAACCTTGCCCAGATCAAGCGGAGCGGACTGAACGAGCGGCTGGAGTCATCAAGGGGAAACCTCGGCGAGTTGGAGATGCAATTGCGCGAACTGGCCACGCAGGTGGATTCCGGGGCGAGCGACAAGCAGATGCAGCTGACGCTGCTGGGAAGCTCCGACGATGTCTTTCAGCAGCGCAATCGCGACCTGGCCATCATCGAGGGCGAGTTGTCCAGGCACGAGCAGGACCTGCAGCAGTCCCGGTTCCACCTGCTCCAGCATGAGAGCACCGTGGCCCGGCTGCGGGCGGACACGACCAGCCATGAGGTCGACCAGAAGACCAGTGCCCAGCGTCACGACGCCATGATGCGGGACATCGAGGCCCTGCGTGCCCAGCAGGCCGCCGCCGCCGCCGCGCGGGCCGAGGTGGAGGCGCGGGTCGAGGAGGCGATGGTGGAGAAAGCCCGCACCCACGGCGAGGTGGATGACGTGCAGCAGGCGATCAGCGGGCTGACCAAGGATTTTCGCGAAGCACAACGCAGGCTGCAGGACATCGACCGCGGCCTCGCGCAGCGCAGCGCGCGCCTGAAGCTGTTGCAGCAACTGCAGGAAAAACTCGAGGGCTTCGGTGAAGGCGCCAAGGCCGTGCTGCAGGGGCGCCTCGACGGTGCACTCGCCGGAGCCCAGGTGTCGCCCATCATGCAGGGCCTCGAGGTGAGGCCGGAGTGTGCGAAGGCGGTTGAAGCGCTGCTTGGCTCGGCGGTCGAGGCGATCTCGGTGGCGGAGATCGACACGGCCCGGCGCATCCTGGCCCAGCTCGAGGGCGAGCAGGTGGGCGCCGTGGTCCTGCGCGTCGGGGAGATTGTCCCGGGGAATGTCGCGGGCGGCCAGCCGCTGCCGGCCGGTCTCGTTCCGGCGCGCGCGGCGCTCGGGTTTGTGGAAGACAATCACCCGGTGCTGGCACTGCTCGAGTCCTGTTACCTGGCAGACGACATCCATGCCTTTTTGGAATATTGGAAGGCCAATCCGACGTTCCCGTTCCTGTCGGTGGCCACCCGTGGAGGCAGCCTCGTCGACCAGCGTGGTCTGGTCTACGGCGGCTACCGGAAAAAGAGTCCCAACAGCATCATGCAGCGCGAGGTTGACCTGCGGGAAACCGCCAAGGCGCTGGCGGATGACCAGCACCAGCACGACGCGCAGCGGCAGATCATCGACGGCCTGCAGGCACGGCTGACGGAAAACGAGGCCCGGCTCGAGCAGGCCCGCGAGGACCTGCTGCTGGCGACCCAGAATGTCGCGTCGGTCCAGCAGGAGCAGCGCGGCGCGGCCCGGTCCCTTGAGGATATCGGCAATCGCGTCGCGCGGATGGAAAATGACCTGAATGCGATCGGACAGGCCCGCCACGAGGCGGATATTCGATTCGAAAAGGCGCAGCGCGGCCTCGCGGACGCCACCGCCTCCGCGGAAAGGCAGCGCGAAGCCATCGTGGCGCTCGAAGTGAAAATCGTCGAATTGCGCACCGATCGTGATGTGAAGCGCGAGTCGCTGGCCCAGGCGCGCCTGGAACTGGCGGAACACCGCCAGAGGGTGGAGGTGCTCGACCGGGGCATTGCCGACATGCAGCGACGCAGCAGCCAGCTCTCCGAGTTGCTGGTGCAGCGTGAGCAGGAGATCGAGGTATGGACCGAACAGATGTCCGAACTCGAGCAGGAAGGCATCCGGCAGAAGGCCCGTGCCGCGCAGCTCGGTGAAACCCTGGGGGTGGCATTGGGCCAGGTGGAGCAGATACGGCGCGAACTGGTCGCCCTGGAACAGTCCATCGATGGCGTCGAGTCGGGTCAGATCGACATCCGCAACGAGGCGGAACGCGCCCAATCCGAACTCAGCCGCTGTGAAATCAGGCTGGCCGAGACCAGACAGCGCTCGGCCTTCATCGACGAGGACGTGCAGCGCGAATTCCAGGTCCGGGTCGGCACCTATGACTGGCGCCTGTTGCTCTGGCACTCGGAGGATGACCCGCCGGACCTCAAGTCGCTCGACCTTGACGAGGAGGAAGACGAGTCGAATGGCAGCGCGGCACCCGTGGACGGGGCGGCCGCCGCCACTGCCGCGCCAGCGCGTCGCCGGAAGCGGAAGGGTCCGCGGCCGGACCCGACGGAGGATGATCTCAAGGGGGTGGAGGCTTCCGTTGACTGGGGCGCCATCAAAGCGGAAATCGAGGCGCTGCGGCAGCGCCTTTCAGCGATGGGTGCCGTCAACCTCGTCGCCATCGAGGAGTATGTTGAGCTCAAGCAGCGCTACGATTTCCTGAAGGCGCAGAATGACGACCTGACGACGTCCAAGGCATCCCTGCTCGCAATGATCGACGAGATCAACCAGACGTCGCAGCAGCAGTTCACGGTCACGTTCGAGCAGATCAAGAAGAACTTCGCCTACACGTTCCAGACCCTGTTTGGCGGCGGCGTGGCCAATCTCGAACTCATCCAGACCGATGACGTGCTGGAGAGCGGCATCGAGATCACCGCGCAGCCTCCGGGCACGAAGCTCAAGAGCATCACGCTGCTCTCCGGCGGACAGAAGACCCTGACGGCCGTTGCGCTGCTGTTCGCCCTGTACATGGTGAAGCCTTCACCGTTCTGCCTGCTCGATGAACTCGATGCACCGCTTGATGAGTCGAACATCGGCCGGTTCACCGACCTGTTGAAGAAGTTCGTGGCCGATTCCCAGTTCATCATCATCACCCACAACAAGCGCACGGTCTCGGCGGCGCAGGCGATTTATGGGGTGACGATGGAGGAGCGGGGCGTGTCGAAGATCGTGTCGATGCGCTTCAACCACATGGTGGGCGAAGCCGAGGCGGCTCCGTCGACCATCGCGGAGGCGGTCAACGGAACCAAGGCGCGAACCGGTGCGCCCGTCGAGGTGGGGGCGTAGCGGGCTGAAGGGACGGGTCCCGCCGTGACCGGGTAAATGCGTTGCTGTCCGGCCTGTCCGCAAAACCGGCGAAATGGGTTCCATGCTCCTGCTGCTCAGGCGGCTCCTCGCGGGAACGGCGCCCCTTTCGACGGGAACCTGGGGCGAACGCGTGGCCGCGGACTGGCTCCGGCGGCATCGCGGGTTTGTCATCGTGACCCGCAATTGGCGCCGTCCTGGCGACCGGCGTGATGAGATCGACCTCGTGGCGATGGACGGGCCGGTGCTGGTCTTTGTGGAGGTGAAGACGCGTCGGGCCTCGGCCCGTGTCTCGGGATTCCATGCCGTCAACCGACGAAAACGGGCCGCGTTGCGTCGCGCCTGCGATGCGTATCTCCGCAGCCTGGCGCCCTCGCGGCGCCCGCAACACTTCCGATTCGATGTCGTCGAGGTGAGCGCCGGGGAGGCAGGCGAAGATGCCGCGGCGATCTCCCATTTTGAGCATGTGCCGCTCTTCCGACGTTATTACCGTCGTTGAACCTCCGCGCTTCCGCAGGGAGTCGGTGGCCGTTCAGATCAGCAGCAGCGCCGGCTTCTCGAGGAGTTCGCGGAGGGAGGCGAGAAACTGGGCTCCAATCGCGCCGTCGACCACGCGGTGGTCGCAGGAAAGGGTGAGGGTCATGCGCTGGCCGATCACCATGCGGTCGCCTTCCACCACCGGTTTTTTCACGGTGGTGCCAACCGCAAGGATGGCTGCATTGGGCGGGTTGATGATCGCCGAGAAGCGATCGATGCCCATCATTCCGAGATTGCTGACGCAGAAGGTGCCGCCGGTGAACTGGTCGGGCTTGAGCTTCTTCTCCTTGGCCAGCCTGCCGAGCACCTTCGCCTCGGAACTGATGGCGAAGATCGACTTGAGATGGGAGTCGCGCACGACCGGGGTGATCAGGCCGTCCTCGATGGCGACCGCGAACGAAACATGGGCCGCGGCGAAATAGCGGATCTGGCTCTGCTCCCAAGAAGCGTTGACGGCAGGCACCCTGCGGAGCGCCTCGGCCGAGGCTTTGAGGACGAAGTCATTGACCGACAGCTTGACCCCTTCCTTCTCGAGCGCCGCGTTGAGTTGCTGGCGCAGGGCCAGCAG
>CAZOXB010000059.1:0-17428 GCA_964583635.1 uncultured Opitutaceae bacterium
ATCGCCACCTTGTCCTGCCAGCGGACGGCACCGCCCGCCTTGAATCCCTTCAGCAGGCCTCTGGTGAAACTGTAACTGAAGGTGGTGTTTGCCCGCCACTGGCGCAGTTCGGGAGCCGGCCCGCCATCGGCGAGCACGACCTTGTTGTACGGATTGAGCGTGAAAAGATTGAAGTAGTGCGCCAGTGTGCCCGAGGCGTTGGGATCGCCCACGGCGGCGACCGTGAGGGCGATGTTGCGTGCCGCCGCCCCCGACCAGGCTTGGTCCAGGGTCTGCCCGTTGGCCAACGGGGTGCCGAACAACAGGCGGCGCAGGTACTGGCCGCTGTTCGTCCGCACCGACTTCTGCTGCGCGACGTTGAACGAGATCGTCAGGTTGCGAACGGGCCGGACGACCGATTCGATCTCCACGCCCTTGGCGGTGTAATCACTGGTGTCCACCACGCCGGCCGAGGTGTACGTCAGCGTGTTTCCGCTGATTTTCGTCCGGAAAAGGTCCAGCACCTCCTGCGGCGGTGCCACGTATCCGTCGGGGAATCCGTCCTTGTTGCTGTCCGGATTGAAGCCATTCACGACGGAACCAAACGCCTCCTTGTGGCGCTCCATGATCGAGATCGTGGCCTGCGAGAGCGCGGAATTGCGCGTGTTGGTCTGGAAAGTCTCGAAGTAATTCAACCAAAAAAAGACCTTACCGTCCATCGCGTCGAACGCCACGCCGTAATCCTTGGACAAACCGGCCGCCGCTGGCAGATCGTCGCCAAACACGCTCTGCGAACGCGACTGCGGTGGATCGAAATTGTTCGATTTTCCATAGAAAACCGAAAGGGCACTGAACGGAGTGCGCTTCAGCCATTTCGTCGGCATCTTGCCCACCACACTCCAGGCGGACAGCGTGTCGCTGGCATCCACGGAGGTCAGATCGGGCCGATCCAGATCATAGAGCGGGTCGTTCGTGAGGCGATAGCCTTCGCCACCCGTCACGGTGGGGGCTGAGACCAGCTTGTTGCTCGCCTCCTCGTGGCGCAGGCCGTACATGGCCACGATGTGGTCTTCCAGAAAGTAGCTCTGCAGTGCCACCGCCATGGACTTCAGCTTGAGCCGCGTCTTGGTGGCTCCCGACGCCATCTCCGAGAGCATGCGATCCGATCCGACGATCGTGAAGGGAGCGGTGTAGAGGTCGTGCTTGCCGTCCTTTGCCTCCGTTGCGTTCTTGGCTTGGACCCGGGTCAGGAAGACGCCTTTCCCATTGAGCATGCCCGGCAGGTCCATGTGATCACCGTAAATTCGCGAGATGCCGCCGTCGGCCGGATTGCTCACTTTCAGCAGGGACGGGGAGAGGTAGGTGAGGGTATTGACCAGCTTGCCCAAAT
Source organism: uncultured Opitutaceae bacterium (assembly GCA_964583635.1). Lineage (GTDB taxonomy): Bacteria > Verrucomicrobiota > Verrucomicrobiia > Opitutales > Opitutaceae > UBA6669. Next base: position 1,370 of record CAZOXB010000059.1, read on the forward strand.
CCGTGAACCGGTCCTGGCTGTTTCCGTTCGGCCAGCTTTCCGCGATGGAGTACATCCGACCTCCCCGGCGGTCCGCATCAGTGCTCTCCTCCTGGCCGAGGATCGAGACAATATGGTGCCCGAGCAGCCGGCCGAGCCAGTTGCCCCCGACACCGCGCAGATCAAACTTGTAGAATGCCTTGCCGCGCACCGTCTCGCGCATGGTGTTGCCGTAGGTGGCGTTGCCCGACGCCGAGGTGAAGGCGCGTCCGAAGTTGGGATTGGGGGATCCGTCCCACATGCGGGTGTTCACGTCGACCGCGATGAAGGAAAGCCCCTCCGGCGTCAGGCTGCGGCGGGTCTCGGTCACCTCCTGCGAATCGTAGGTCACCTCGAAGCCGGCCTTCTGGTCGAACAGGAGCTGCTCGAGTGAGATATTGTGGGCGTTGAAGCGCATCCGCTCCTCCTTGTTCGGCCCTTCCAGCATGCTGTTGTAGAAGTCGAAGATGCCCGGATCAGTGATGCTTCGGGGCGAATAGAAATTCGCATCGGGAAATGCCTTCCGCGTGAGGATGTCCTGGAAAGTATTGGTGGACACCAAGGCACCGGTGCCGACCACGTTGGTATCCTTGAAGAAGTAATTGCTGGTCACGTAGGGCCGCGCGAAAATCGGCAGACCGCCGCTGTTCACGTTGGTCGGCACGGCAGGCATGGCGGCATCCGGGCCGGGAAAGACCACGACCGGGCCGCGGTTGGCCTGCTGCATCACACGCCAGCCATTCGCCCCCAGCGTCGCGGTGGAAAAATTCTGATACGGATCATAAATCACCTTGGGGACAATGCCCAGGCCGGACACCTGGGGCGAGATCGTGTCCTCGAACCAGTTCGTCAGCCAATCCTGCGGCGGCAGGGTGCGCGGATTGTTGGAATCGATCGCGCCCTGTTCATAGTTTGCCCGGATCGTGGTGCCGCTGAGGATCCCCCGCTCCAGCGCCTTGATCTGCCAGACAAGCGCGCCGTAGATGCGGCGGTTGTGATTGTAGGCCGGCTCCTGCTTGTACTTGCGATCGTCGTCGACGGCAGCGACCTGCACCGCCAACTGCTTGGGCACCAGGATCTGGTTGATGTTCAGGGTCGCCCGGCCCCGTCCGTAATTGTCCGCCAGAAACCCGATCTTCCCCGAGTTCTTCGCCAGGCTCGCGCCCTGGGTCGAGTAATTGATGATGCCCGCGGGGCTCGCCACGCCAAAGAGCAGTGCGTTGGTGCCGCGGTTGATGTCGAGGCGGCCCGAATTGTAGGAATCCGTCGGGATGCCCGTGCGGAAGAAATTCCGCGCATTCGTCGCGGTGGCGAGGCCGCGCACACGGGTGTTCGCATCATTGCTCAGCGAGGGTTCCTCCACCGATCCATCCGTCAGGGCGGCATTTCCTCCCATGCCGCCCACCTCGATGTTTGCCTGATAGACCAGGACATCCCGCAGGCTCGTCGATCCGGTGTCGGCGAAGAATTCCGGCGTCACGATGGAGACGGCCGACGCGATGTCCGCCAGCGAGGTCCGCAGACCCGCTCCGGAAAGGGTGTCCTTCGCGGTCCAGCCCTCGGCCTGATCGCCCTGCACCATGAAGGGCGACAACACCACGACGTCCTCCTTGGGGGCGCTTTCCGTTCGAGGCACCGCATTCTGCACCGTCCGGTTTTCATTCGGCACCGTCTGGGCCAGGGCAGTCGTCAGAAACAGCGGAAGACACATGCCGAACAGAACAGCGCTGGGAACGCGGCCGCGGCGGAAAATACAGGGAGAAACGAAGAGCATGCTTTGGATGGGTGAGGGTTGTGGACTTCTCATGGAGGAAGCGTCCGAGAGGAGAAATGAAGGCGGGTGAGTCCGGCTCGGTTCGTGACGAAGAGTATCATAATGCCGGAATCGATCTCTCCACTGCGCTTGATAACCTTGAACCGAAATTGACATTTTCAGGGCATCGTCACGGATCATCGGGACATCCAGCCGCCGTCCACGGTGAGAATCGTGCCATGCACGTAATCGGATGCTGCCGAGGCAAGAAATACGATCGGTCCCGCAAAGTCCTCCACCCTGCCCCAGCGTCCGGCAGGAATCCGCTCGAGGATCTGGCGGCTACGCACGGGGTCTGCCCGCAGGGCCTCCGTGTTGTCCGTGGCGATGTAACCCGGTGCAATGGCGTTGACGTTCACGCCCTTCCCCGCCCACTCGTTGGCCAGTGCCTTCGTGAGTTGGGCTATACCGCCCTTGCTGGCGGCATAGCCGGGCACATTTACCCCGCCCTGAAAGGAGAGCAGCGATGCGGTGAAGATTATCTTGCCGCCGCCACGCTCCAGCATTCCGCGTCCGATTTCGCGGCTGAGGATAAACTGGGCATTCAGGTTCGTTGCGATGACCTTTTCCCAGAAGTCGTCCGGATGCTCCACCGCCGGCTTGCGCAGGATTGTGCCCGCATTGTTCACCAGAACATCAATCAGGGGATGCTCAGCGGTGACACGGGCGGCGAAATCGCGCACCGCAGCGGCGTCCGAAAAATCACAGGCATAGCCGTGGAAACTGCGGCCGGCGGCCCGCACCACCCGCTCCACTTCGCTGCCGGTCGTCTCGAGGGTGGCGCTCACCCCCAGGATATCCGCACCGGCCTCGGCGAGGGCCGCGGCCATCGACAAACCGATGCCGCGTTTGCATCCGGTGACCAGTGCAACTCGGCCGTCCAGCCGGAAAAGATGGGAAATGCTCATGACGGGAAATCGGGATTCAACTGCGGGTGCAATCAATCAGGGTCTTCATTCCCTCGGGTGCGGCATCGAGGGACTGGAAGATACCCGGGAGTTCGTCCAGTGATCCGACCTGGGTGATGAGCCTTTCCAAGGGCAGCGAGCCCGCCGCGATCAGCCCCAGGGCCGCTTCGTAATCCTGCGTTTCGTAAACGCGGGCTCCGCGCATCTGGAGTTCCTTCCAGAAGAATTGAAACAGATTCAGCTCCACCGGCTTCGGGTAGATCGCCACGACCACGATGCGCCCGCGCAGTCCCAGCAGATCCGTCATCGCTGCCGCCGCCGCGCGCGCTCCCGACACCTCGAACACGATGTCCGCCCCGCGACCGTCCGACGCCTTCAGGCAGTGTGCGGTCAGGTCCACCCGGCCCGGATGCAGTGCCTCGAATCCAAGACTCCTCGCGAACTCCAAGCGATAGTCGTTCACCTCGCTGAGCACCACCTGCGCTCCGGCCGCGCGGGCGACGAGAGCCACGAGAATTCCGATCGGTCCGGCGCCCATGACCACCGCCAGTTCGCCCGGCCTCACGTCCCCGAGGCGCACGTCATGGCAGGCCACCGCCAGCGGTTCCGTCAGCGCCGCCAGCTTCAGGTCCACGTGGTCCGGCGCGCGGTGAACCACGAAGGCGGGCAGCGTCCACGAGTTCTGGAACGCTCCGGGCGAATCAATCCCGATGAACTTGAGCCCCCGGCAAATGTGCCCGTATCCCTTGTCGGCCGGCGTCTCGGCGCGGTTGTCCAGGGGGCGGACCACGACCTTGTCACCCGCACGCAGGTGGGTGACGCCGGCGCCGACCTCGGCCACCGTTCCGGACATCTCGTGCCCGATCACCTGCGGCAGCTTCACGCGATGGTCCATCGCGCCGTGATAGATGTGCAGATCGGTTCCGCAGATGCCGGCATAGGCCACCTGCAGCCGGACTTCCCCCGGGCCAGGCGGGACGATCTTCGCATCGCGCACCGTGAAGGTGCGGTTTCCCTCGTAATAGGCAGCTTTCATAAATTCATCGCAACGCCGAAAGATCCACGTCCTTGATCAACACGCCGTCCGGCTGCGTCGCAACAAACAGCACGACTGTCGCCACTTCGTCGGCGGTCAGGAATTTGCTCCGGTCAACGGTACGTCCATCCCAGTAGGCGGTGTCCGTCGAGGCCGGTGAAACATTGGAAACACGCACGCGGTCGGCCGCGACCTGCTGCTGCAGGCCGCTGGTATACGAATTGAGCGCCGCCTTGCTGGCACAGTAGAGCGGAGCGGTCGGGTTCGCCGTCTTGCCGACGACTGACGAGATGTTGATCACGTGGCCGGACTTGCGTTCGCGCATCCTGCCGAGCACGGCGCGTGTGCAGAGAAACACACCGGTGACATTGGTGTCGAAGATGCGGCGGAAATCTTGAAGCGTGCAGCGGGCGAGATCGGTGGCGAAGCCGATGCCGGCCGCGTTGATCAGTACGTCCACCGACCCAAGTTCCGCCTCGACCCGAGCGAACGCTGTATTCACCTCCGTCTCATCCGTCACGTCCGCGGGAACGGCAATCACGCTTCCTCCAGGAGAACGCAGTTCCGCCGCCAGCGCCTCCAGCTTGTCCCGGGAGCGGGCCAGCAAGGCAACCTTCGCTCCCTGATCAACCAACTGACGGGCCACCGACCGGCCGATGCCGCTTGAGGCTCCCGTGACTGCAACAACCAGGTTTTTCAGTGTTTTCATAAGACTCAGAAATATCCTCCGCGTTTCACGATCTCCGTTGCCGAAAGCCCCTCGTTGACCCACTTCTTCAGTTCGGATTCGCCGTGAGCGATCTCCTCGGCGCGCACCAGCACGTCATAGGCAAGGTCCCGCGGTACGACGATCGCCCCGTCAATGTCGGCAAAGACAATGTCTCCCGGGGTGATGTGCACCTGCCCGATCTGCACGGGCACCTGCCAGCCGCTGATGCGGAAACGGCCCAGCATCCCGTTCGACGATCGGTAGCGGACGAACACGGGGAAATTCAGTCCGAGCACCCGGTCGGTGTCGCGCACGCCGCCGTCCACAATGGCACCGCGGCACCCGCGCTTCTGGGCCGCCATCGTCATGACTTCGCCCCATTGCGCCGACTCATCGTCGCCACTCGTGTCCCACGCGACGACATGGTGTGCCGGTATCGACTCCAGCATCTCGGCGCGCTCCTTCATCTCATCCTTCAGGAGCAGGCTCTTGGCACCCTTGATGGTGAAGGCCGGCCCGGCAACCTTCATGGTTTCGCGCAGCGGCAGGATGCCGTGCGGCAGCGTCTGATACAGCAGGCCGCGTTCACGAAGCACGTCATTCACCGCCGCCGTGAACAGCGCCTCATAGCGCTGGCACAGTTCCACCAGTGGTACGGGCAGTTCCTTGAGCGGGCGCGCGCCGCGCGCGGCTTTGAGTTGGTCGAGATTCATCATGGTGGATTCAAAGGGTTTCGATGCCGAGCCGGGTCGCGCCCGCCCCGAATGCCGGGATCACCGGAGCGTACGGGCGGCGATAGCCGTGCAGCGTCGGGATGTGAGAAGTCATGGATAGCCGCGGGTTCATTGCCCGGCCGGCGCGTAGAGCGTGTTCAACGTCGCCCAATCTGAGATCCGCAGATAGCCATTCCAGATGCCGGACGTCTTGAAGCGCGCGTTGCCTGTCCAGGCGGCGCCAACGTAGTAGGTGAACGGCTGATTCGGCTTCACCGACACCAGGATCAATCGGTCGAGACCGGCCGAGGCGAAACCGGCGAATTGCGCGGGATCAACCACCACTGCGCTGCCCAGCGCCCCATGCGTGGCATCAATCTGTTCCCAGGAGGAGAGCAGGCCGCGGCCGGGTTCCTCCGAGAGGATCGCACGCCCGAACGTGGTCAGCCCGATGCCGACTGTGATGGCGGCATCACCCTGCGCACGGATCACGCTGGTGACCTGGAAGAAGTTGGTCCCGGGAACCATCCGGATCGATTTCTGCTCGGCGACCATGAGCCCTCCAGCATCCCAAGGCTCGAACTCCAGGGCGAACTCGATGCCATCGGGCGCGTTGCGCACGATTTTCTGCGTCGCAAAGGTCTGCGAAGCGAACGCCCGATCCTTTCGCCATACCACGAGGCCGCCGCAGCCGGCAGAACGCGCGGCATGATAGAAGTCTCCGCCTTCACCGCGATCGACGTGGTAGTCGTGCCCCTTGGCGTTCAACCGGTACCATTTGGCAACAATGGGGTATTCCACGGACTTGGTCCAAACATCAATTCCGCTGCCCACCTTCTGGCGCACCGCGGGACCGAAGGTCCGGAATCCAATCCGATCGTTCTCCCACGCCAGGTGGGTGCCATCGGGGATGAACTGCACCCAGGCCCGCGGTTTTCCGGGCGCGTCGGCCGGTTCGGCAAAACAGCCGGGATCCAATGTGGGCGCCACCTCGCGTATTCCGATTCGCGCCGCCTGCGTGCAGGCCAGCACGACGGCACCGAAGGCGTGTGGATCGTTATAGGCCCAAAGGCGGGCCTTGTAATCATCCTTCGTTCCTCGGCCCGGACAAAGGCAGCCGATGCACGTATGGCTCACGGAACCGTCGTCGGCAATGTAGGCGGTCAGTCCGGCAACGCCGCGTGCCACGTCGGCGGTGTGCGACTTGTCCAGCAGGCCACACTCGATCATCACCCCGAGACCATAGAGCAGCAAGGCGCTGCCCGAAACCTCGGTGTAGGACGCCACATCGGTCATTTCCTGATGCCAGAGGCCATCCCTGTTCTGAAAGCCGAGGACCACCTGGAAAAACTGTTTCGCGATGCCTTCAATTTCCGTCCGCTTGGGATGCGTCGCCGGCAGGTCACGGACCAGCGCGGCAAGACCGACAGCCCCCCATCCATTGCCGCGACTCCAATTGTCCTGGGAAATCACGCCCACACCTCGTCCCTGGAACCCCCTCCCTTGGTGCAGCAGACCTGTCTCGGAATCGCGCAGGATTCGAAACAACTCGAGCGTCTCCATGATCGCCAGATCCACATATTCGGCCTGCCGTCCGGCCAACCCGGCATAGAGCAGAAAGGGTGTCACCGCGAACGCGGGATCGATGAAAACCTGGCCTCGGTCCGCATCGACCCATGGTGGCATCAGCAGGCCTTCACGGGACCGCGCCTGCTGGGCCACCATGCGCCGGGCCCCGTCGACCACTTGGGGCGCCAGGGTGTCGGCGGCGCCGCGGAACCACAGATATGCCGCCCCGCTCCCGCCAACCTCGTAGCTGATGAAGCTGCCATGTCCCTTGATCTTCCGGGAGGGAAACCTTCCGTATAGCTCCACGGTGCGCGCCAGCAAGGCCGGATCCGGATCGACCATCGCCAGTTCGCTCATGCCCTGCAGGAGCAGCGTCCCCGGGTAGGCGCCAAGGTCGCAGGTGACCAGGCCTTTGGCGAGGACGCGATTCGCCAGCGCAAGCGAATCAACCGTTGGTCGGGATCCGGCGGCCGACAGGACCATGCCACCGGCCAGTCCGGCCATGGCGATGCAGGTATGAAGAAGCTTCATGGGATTAAGACTGTTGGTACTCGAGGTCAGCTCTCGCGAATCCGCTCAACCCTCCCAATCCAGAACAACAGCGGGATGCAGGCGCAGAGCGGCAGCACGCCGGCCACCCAGAAAACGGGGGAATAGCCGAACAGGTCAACAACGCGTCCAACGCTGAAAGTGAACGCCGCGCCGCTGAGGTTGGATGCCATGAGGGTGGTGCCCGTCGCCGTACCCATCGTGGTCGCGGGAAAGATGTCGGCGTGCAACGCAAGCACGTTGGCACTCCAGGCGCCAAAGCCGAAGGTCGCGATCGACGCCAGGGCGATCGCCGCGGGTGCGGACGAGGCGCCGACCACCATGATGCCGCACGTCATCGCCAGCGCGCTGGCGATCATCACCCCTTTTCGAGCCACCGTCGGGGAGAATCCGCGCGCCAGCAACGCATCGGACAGCGCGCCGCCCGCAATCTTCCCCAGGTCGACGGTCAGGTATGGGATCCACGCATAAAACGCGGTATCCTTGAGCGAAAACCCCCGGGAACGGCTCAGATAGTCCGGCAACCAGAAAACGTAGAGCCACCAGACCGGTGCCAGGGTCAGGCGCGTTACCATCAGCCCCCAGAGTTGGCGCAAACCGATGATGCGCCGCAGGGCGGCACCGAAGGGCGCCCGCTGCGGTCCCGATGCCGATCCTTGTTCAGCCAGCACCTGGGCGCGGGTTGCCGGTGATAGCGCCGGGTGTGCATCCGGTGAGCGGTAGACCAGCAACCAGCCGACCAGCCAGAGCAGACCCAGGGACCCGGTGCAAACAAACGCCGTGCGCCATCCGTGATGCAGGGCGAGCAAAGCGACCAGCGGCGGCGCCAGCACGGCACCGACCGCGGTGCCGCAATCAAACAACGCCATGGCCGAGGCCCGCCGCGCCGGCGGGAACCATTGGGCAATTGCCTTGGTCCCCGCAGGAAAGTTGCCCGCTTCGGTCGCGCCCAGGCCCGCACGCAGGAGAATCAGGCTAACCGGTCCCTGAACCACTGCATGCAGCATCGCGATGATGGACCATCCCAGCACGGACACCGCCAAGCCAATCCGGGTGCCGATCCGGTCGATCCACATGCCAAGCGGCACAACGGTGATCGTGTACGCCAGCAGAAACGCGGTGGTGATGTTGCCATAGTCCGCACTCGTCAACCCAAGCTCCCCGCGCAGCGTCGGCAGCAAGACCGAGAGCGCCTGCCGGTCCAGGTAGTTGATGGTTGTCGATAGGAACAACAACCCGAGAATCATCCAGCGCAGCCTTGAAAGAGTCATGGCAGTCAGCGTTTCGACGGCATGAGCGACACCACCGCCTTCTCCGCAATCAGCAGGGGAGAATCATACATGGGGAGGTTGCGAAAGGTGACCCCGCCCGCGTCCTGCTGCCAGGTGCCGGGCGGCACCTCGTAAACCAAACACGTGCGCAGGTCGACCAGCACCGGTTCGCGGAATCGTCCCGCGGCCAGCGTTATCACCGCAGGCGTCACGCCATTGGCATCGGTCGGCGGCGCGTCATTGAACCAAAGGGCCACCACCTGGCCGCCGTCTTCATGCTGGTAGCCCGCCAATCCGAGGCCGCGCAGCGCGGTGGAGGTGAACGGATAGTTCGGCAGCCGTTTGAGGCGGTCATCGAAGATCGAGAAAAGCGCCTGCGCCGCAGGGTACACGGCCTTGACGCGCACAATCTCCTGGTCGGGATTGGTGGCGAGGAGCCCCTTGTGGTTCATACGCACCGGGGCGTCCGCCTTTCCGATTGATGCGTAGTGCATGTCCGACATCGTGAAGAGATTCATGGGAACATCCTTCGCATGATGGGCCAGCAGGCGCCGGAGGTCCCACTTTGCCTGGGTCGTTTCCGACCAGCTCAGCTTGGCCAGCGCAAAATTCTCCTGGTACTGCGACGGCGCTCCCGTCTCGCCCTGCCGCAACGGGATTTCCCTTCCATGCTTGGCGGTGATGGCGCGCAGGCGGTCGACCATGGCGGTATCGTCGGGATTGCGCGGATAGCCATGGAAGGTGATGGCGTCGATGAGCCCGGTCTTTCCCCTCGCGGCCATGCCGGCGACAAAAGCCTCCGCGTATTCTTCGGAACGGGCAAGGGCCAGTGCCCAAATCTGGCTGCCCGGCTGGACCCGGCGGATCATCTCTGCGGTGCGAATGTACAGATCAACGTAGGCCGGGGCGGGTGCCGTGCCGCGTTTGTTGAGATCACCCTCATTCCAAATTTCCCACTGATGCACGCGTCCCTTGAAATGCTCGACGAGGGCCAGGGCCCAGCGATCCCAGGCGGCGAGTGCCTCGATAGACGACGGGAAACCGCCTCCCAGTTCGGCGTCGCCGCCGCCCGGATAGATCGGATTGCCGTAGCTCAACTCCAGCCACGGCTGCACTCCCTGCGCAAGCGCATCGTCAACCACCACATCAATCCAGGCGAAATCGTATACTCCCGGCCGCTTCTCGCAATTCGCCCAACCCGCCTGCAGTCGCAGTCCCTTGGCCCCGAGCGGGCCGAGATAGGAACGGTAGTTCGCGTAGGTCGCGTAGCCGCGGTCCAGGGTCTCCCCACCAACCGACCACGGGGAGGACTTGATCATGGCGGCGGATCGTGGCGCGACCCGACCGGCGATCTTCCAATCGATGCCGACGGTCGGGACAATCTCCTGAGCCTGGACCACGGACACGGCGAGCAGGATCAACCCAAGGACAAAATGGAGACTGATTCGTAATGGATTCATGGGATTCAGGACCTGGATTCGTGGCGTACCGGGGCAAGCCTATCTGCTCAACCGCGCCCAAAGGGGACGTGGGGCAACCGGAATAACCGGGCGGCTCCGCCGAACAGGCATAGGGCGACTGGAACGGCCCGGAGGGGAGAGAGAGGGAGCCTGCAACGCAGGCGAAATTGGGGAGACATCATCATGGCTGCGAAATGCTTCAGGGTTCCTGGAGTGGCACTGAGGGGGAAATCCGTCGACCGACAACACGACGACAGTACAGGAATCAAGGGACGCGTTCCATAGGCTGACTTGATAATGATTGACTGTCATTGATCTGATGACATTCGGCTCAGACGAAGTTTCCTGGTTCTGAAAACCTGCCGTGAATTCGCTTCTTTCAGAGTGAAATTTTCCGTCCGCCGGCACCATTTCTCCCGATCGGGCATCCGCGACTCTGTTCCCAAGATTGATTTGTCATGACAGATATTGATTTGAAACCGTCTTGGCGGTTTCATCGCTTCAGTAGTCCTCCCGCCGATCCGAGACGCCTCCGCCCATTCCGCCGTGGGCCATGACGCGGACCCGCTGCTGTCCCATGTCCCTCTTTCTCTCCGCCGCCGAACGCCGCAGCATTTCCGACGCCGGGAACCACCCGACCGCCGCCGGCCTTGTTGCCGCCCTGCGCGAGCGCGTGATCCGGCGCACCTGCACGCCCGGACTGCTTGATCGTCACGTCACCGTCGATTGGTGGCATTGCGTCGCGGAGCTCCTGACGGACGCCGCCGCCCTCGTCGCCCTTGACGCCGATCCCGCCGCCGTCCGCTGGCTGCGCGAGGCGGCGATGGCTGTCGCCCGGCAGGATGAGACCGCCTGGATCGGGCCGCCTTTTCGCAACCACAGCCTGAGGCCCGCGGCCGGCAACCTTGAAACGGCCCACCTGAGCTGGGGACTCGCGGTGACCCTTGATCTCGCACCGGGCATTTTCTCAAGCGCCGAGACGGACGAGATCCACGACGCGTTGCGAAACCACGCCATTCCGCTGTGCCAGCGCTGGCTCGAGCAGAACTCCATCGTCTCCAACTGGCGCTGCGTGCTAACCGCCGGCCTCGCGGTTCCGGCGGCCGTCCTCAACGACACGGCGGCGATGGATGCCGCGGTCAGCCACTACCGCACCTCTGCACAGTTGTTCCAGGAAGACGGCAGCTACGGAGAATCGCTGCAGTATGCGAATTACGCAGCCCTGCACCTCATGCTTGCTTGGGAGGCTCTCGTGCGCCGCCGGCCGGAACTCAGCGAGGGACTGCCCTTGCTGCCTCACGGACGATTCGTGAATTGGGCGGCCTGCAGCCATTTCCACCAGAAGCCCATGGGCGGAGGCTGGGGACCCGAGGACCGGCCGCGGGCCGCCAACTTCGGCGATTCCGCCGCGATCTTCCGCCCGAGTGCGGATCTGCTGCTGCACATCGCCAATCGCACGGCGAAACTCGAGCCGCCGACCGCCGGCGTCGCCCGCTGGCTGTTCGACACCTTGTACCTCGGCGGGTTGCGAACCGGTCCTTGGGATCGCGCGTCCTTCGGCTTCGTCAACCATTTCGGCTTTCTTTCCCTCCCCTTGCTCACCGGTGCCGCCCCCGCCCTGCCGCCCGCAACGGCCGGATTGACGGAGGTAGCCACCTTCTCCAATGGCGACGTGCTCGTGCGCGATTCCTGGCGGGGCGACACCATCCTTGCCCTGCGCACGGGCGGAACCGGCCCCTTGGCCTGCTGCGGGCACCTGCATGGCGATCTGAACAGCTTCATCCTCGTGCATCGGCGCGAGCGCCTCCTCGTGGATCCGGGACACAGTTGCTACCGCGGCCTCATCCATGAGTTGGAGACCGGGTCGCGCTGCCACAATACCTGCACCTTCCTCGACGACACTGAAGGCCACGGCCTGCAGGAAGAGACACAGTCGCGAAGACAGCAACTGGCACCGATGCGTCGGAAGCTGAATGATCGCCGGCAGCTCTTGCCGCCGGTGACACGGGGCTCCCGCACGCTCCTCTCGGTCCGCTCGGGAGAGGTGACGGCCGTGGTCTCGGAAGCCGCCAGCGCCTATGGTCCCTGCGTTCGCGAGTTCACCCGCGTGTGGCTGCTGGCCGGCTCCAACGCCCTGTTCGTTGTCGACTACATTGTGACGGAGAAACCGATGCGAACCACGTGGCACTGGATGTTCAACAATCGGGACGGCGGCCTGGACCTCAACTCGACAACACCATGCCAGGTGACCGCGCGGCGCGGTGACGTCGGCCTGCAGCTCCTGCACTCCGGTCCGGCACGACTGGCCGGCACGGCACACGCGTTCATCCACGATGCCTATCATCCCCGTCCGACACAACTCGGCGAGGGTGCGAGCGGCTCGGGTACGCTCGTGCAATTTTCCGAGACGCTGGCAGCAAACGAGCGCCGTGCCGTACATGGGTTTGTATTTGCCGAGACCTGCGCGTTGCCCCAATGCGCCATCAATTCCGAGGGCGACATCTTCCGTGTGCGCGATCTGCGCACCGAGTGGAATCTGGAGCCGGGCGACACGCCCCGGAGCCTGCGCCTGAAAAATACCCTTGGTCAGAACTGGACGATCGCCGGCGTCACGGATGGAAGTTGGACGCTGTGTTGATCGCTCCATTGCAGTGCTTGCGATCGTCCCTTGACCCGGTAGCCTGCTTCAATCTCATCCCGCCCATGGGAGAAAGTTTCAACACCATCCGCCTCCTTGAGCCACCCTTTGATTTTGTCGACGAGCGTGTGATCTTCATCCCCCGCGGTCGCCGACTCGAGGTGAACAACCTTGGCCTGAAGTTCATCCTCTTCTTCGAAGGATCCGCGGAACTGACTGTCGACGGCCAGCCCATGGGCCGGGTGGGCAAGGGTGATGTCCTGGTGGTGCCGCGGTTCTGCCGCCAACTGTATGTGCCGACCAACCGCCGGGCCGAGGAGCGGCTGCACATCATGCGGATCATGTTCGACCCGGCCCTCCTCCGCGGAAATGCCGATTTGGAGCACGAGGATGACCGACCGGAACCCGACCCGGACCATGAATTCTCCGCCTTCATCCGCAGGACCTTCAAGGCCGTGCGCATCCTTTCCGGCGGGCTTTCGGGGCGGTTACTCGAACTGGTCAAGCTGATCCGCGAGGAGAGCGAGCGCGCCGACGCCGGGCATCGCTTCTGCATCGGGGCCTACTGCCGACTGCTGGTGATGGATGCCGCACGGCAGATCGGCGTTCCCGACAAGCAATGGCGCGGATCCGAAAGCGCGGACGGGGACTCAGCATCCTGGATCATCGAGCACACCAAACAGTTCCTGTTCGAGAACTACGCTCGCTCGCTTACGCTCTCCGAGATCGCCTGGGAGGTGAAGCTGAGCGGAGAACACCTGTGCCGCAGCTTCAGGGAGAAAACCGGCAAGACCGTCTTCACCTACCTGCGCGACCTGCGCATTGAGGCGGCCAAGAGTCTCCTCACCAGCTCCAAGCTCAAGGTCACGGAAATTGCCACCCGCTGCGGTTTCGGCTCCAGCTCCGTATTCAGCCGGACATTCCAGAAGATCGTCGGCCAAACGCCTGTCGAATACCGCAGACGCGCGAGTCGCAAGATCCTTTTCCAGCCGACGACCCTGCAGCCCATGAGCCGGTTTGGTTGAGCCGCACCCTGCCCGACCAGCGATGGAAACATCAATCGCGGTCAATCATTGTTAGTCACAGACCAAGACAACGGTGTTCCATTCTGCTAACCTGTGGGCTCACCCGCGCCCATCCGACTCATCCAGCGGATCCCTGCGGGCTGTTCGGCGATCGAGTTCGTTGGGCGCGGCGGTCACTCGCGGATCATCCGCCATGAACCACCGGTCTTCCTCTGCAATGTCAGCCCACAATGTCCCATGAAATTCGAACACGTCGCCTTTAACGTTCCCGATGCCCGCAGCCACGCCCGGTGGCTCGCGACCCATTTGGGCTTCGCCATCATCAGTGCCAATCCCGAACCACCGTACGTGCACTTCCTCGCCGACGGGACCGGCCGCGTCGTGCTCGAGATTTACAGCAATCCAAAGGCGGCCATCCCGGATTACCCCAACCAGCCGCCGCTCGTCCTGCATTTTGCGCTCGCGGTGGACGATGCTGCTGCCGAAGGTGCCCGTCTGGTCCGGGCCGGCGCCACCCTGTTTTCCGACACGCCCCAGTCCGACTCGACCCGGTTCGTCATGGTGCGCGACCCCTGGGGCCTGCCGCTCCAGCTCTGCCAGCGGGCCAAGCCGTTTCCCATGCCCTGATCTTCGCCGCAACACCGGAAGCTGGGTACCCGGCTTACGATGGATACCGTGCTCGCCGAGGGGAAACGCCTCCAGGTCGACCTGAGCGGTCTGAAGACCTGAACGCACCCGCCGGACCAGCAGATTCCCAACCGACAACGGCAACTTCCGAGCCCCCGCTCGCGTTCGTATTCTCCGGCATGACCTCGTTCCGTGCATCGGCTTCTCCCGGGCGTCTCCGACGGGATGTAACCTATCAGGTTACATCCTGTCCGGGAAACTTTCCGAGATTTCAAAGAGCGAAATATCAGGTCGCCCTTTCTTCTACCCACAGATGCCTGCAAGTCGCCGGCGCGCCCATGGACTTCAGCCCTGAACGTTCCCAGCGGAGTGCTGTGCAGGGAGTCTATCGGGAACGAAGCAGGTAGTCCGGCGGCGGCACGGTGAATTCCGCCAGCAATTGGGCGAGCAGGCCCGAGCCGAAAAGACTGAGCACCCGATAGTCGCTCCGCTGCAACGCTTCGCCGCCACGGTTGCTCTGGGCGACACCGTCAAGCATTCCGTCCGGCGTGAGATACGTCACACCGGCGGTGAGCGCACGACGCGCAGAGTCACGGGCTGACGCGGGCAGGATGCCCAGGCGGGCTCCTGCCGCCAGCGCGGCCGCGATGCCGGCCGAGCCGGAGGTATCCGGCGGCAGTTGCTGATCTTCGAGATAGCAGGGCCACAGGCCGTCCGCCCGCTGCAGCGGCAGAACCCATGCGGCAACGCGGTGCAGTTCGCCTGCGAGGTCGGCCGTATCGCGCCGCGGCTGCATGACCTCGATGGTCCGGACCAGCCCCAGCGCATACCAAGCGACACCGCGCGACCAGCCGCGGAAGGTGCGCCGGTCCTTGTCGCGGTAGTGACGCAGCCAGATGGCCCCGTCGTGCCAGAGCCGGTCGCGGGCCAATTCAAGCTGCCGGTGGGCTATCTCCTCAAGACCCCGATCGTGACGCGCGGCTGCGATGAGCGCGAGCGGATAGGCAATGGTGTAGCTGCCCTCGGCGGTCAGCCCCGAGGCCGGGCCGGCATCCTGAATGGCGCCATCCGGCTGGGTGTGTTGCCTGCAGAAATCCAGAAAGAGGTCGAGCAGCGGGCTGTCGGGATCGTGGCGCGCGAGATCGGCGAAGGGAAGGCCGGCCTCGATCGTATGGACGCGACCGTCGTAGGGTTCACTGCGATGATTCTCGTAAATCAGTTTCTCCCTCAACGGGGAGAACAACCGCCAATGCGCCGCACGGGCCGCTGCCGCGCCCGACGGATCGCGGGCCGCGATCGCCTGCAGTCCGTCCAGGACGCAGCCTTCCACCCACCCAAAGGCCTGGATGGACGAGACCGAGGTGAGCCGATGCTGAAGCGCCTCGATCCGGTCAACCGGTCCGGCAACCGTGAGCAGATGGGGCTGGTATTCCATTGGAGTGGCACCGGCGGGATCCGCGGCGAACAGCCACATCGGCTTCGTGTGGCCGAGTTGACGAAGCGTCACGCCGCCGCTCTTCACCCTCGCACGGTATTTCGCGGGCACGGCGAGTTGAAATGTCTGGATCGGGTGGGCATACCGGAGATCCATTTGTCCAACGCGCTCACCGGAGTCGGAGGTCAACACCTCAATCATGCGCAGTTCGCGATCGTCCACGGCGACGGTGAGGCGCAGGAAAAGGTCGCCGTCGCCGCGGGCCCCGGGTGCGGTCAGGACCACGGG
>CAZOXB010000060.1:0-17364 GCA_964583635.1 uncultured Opitutaceae bacterium
CTCCATTGCAGACAGATCAATCCATCCGCAGATCCCCGTCCGAATAGAGGATCCCTTCTTCGCGTTTTCCTCGCGTCTTTGCGACTTTGCGTTTATCCGGAATGGCCGGAAGGACGGGCGCCGAATTCGGGCAGGGGAGAACCGGTGGGTGAGGTCAGCCGAGCCGGGAGGGCGACATGGTTCCAGATAGCCTGGGCGCGGGCCTCGACCAGCTCCCGTGCCTTCGTGACTTCCGCCTTGCGGGCGGCGCGGTTGTCCTCAGCGATGCGCGCCAGGTCGTCGAGGTTGTAGAGGAAGGCGCTCTCCAGCTTGCCGACCTTGGGTTCGACGTCGCGGGGCATGGCAAGGTCGATGAACAGGAGCGGTTGCACGGGACGGCGGCGCAGCGCGGTGGTGACGGTGAAATAGGTGATGACGGCGGTCGGTGCTGACGTTGAACAGACGACGATGTCGAACTTGTGCAGGTGCACCGGTACGGTTTCGAATGGCAGCGCGGCTCCGCCGAAACGCGTGGCCAGTTCCATGGCCTTGGCCAGCGTCCGGCTGGAGACGGTGAGGGACTGGACGCCACGGCTTTGAAACGCGGTCGCTGTCTTTTCGCCGATTTCGCCCGCCCCGAGCAGCAGCACCCGGGTGCTGTCGAGCTTGCCGAAGATCGTGGTCGCCAGATCGACTGCCACGTTGGCAATGCTGACCTGCCCGACGGTGATGGCGGTGTGGGTGCGGATGTGCTTGGCGCCCTGAAACGTCTTTTGGAAAATGCGGTTGAGCACCGGGCCCACCGTCTGGCGGGCGAGGGCGGCCTGGTAGGCTGTCTTCACCTGTCCGAACACCTCGTTTTCCCCCAGCATCTGGGAGTCCAGACCGGAGGCCACGGCCAGCAGGTGGGCGACGGCGTTCTTGCCCAACGAGAGATGGCGGATTTCCGTCAAATGGGCCGCGGGAAGATCGCAGGTAGCGCAGAATTCCGCCTGCAGATGTTCTATGACCAGCGGCGATTCCGCGACGCCGTAGAATTCGACACGATTGCAGGTGTTGAGAACCGCGAGTTCGCGCAGCCCTGGGATCCTCCCCGCCGCCCCTTGGAAGGCGGCGAGACGATCCGGGGTCAGTGCCAGCTTTTCGCGGGTTTCCAGCGGTGCCGTGTGGTGGTTGGCACCGACGACGAAGAACGTTGGCTCCGGTTTCCCGTGGTCGTTCATATGGGCGAACGATCCGCGGTGGCACCGGGATCGGGCGTGGCATTGCGGCTCGCGTCGACCGGGCCGAGTGAGAGCAGTGCCGCGGCAAAGAGGAAGATGCAGACCCACGCCAGGCGTTTGGGAAGCAGCAGGCCACGCAGCCGCAAGGCGAGGGCGATCGAATAAACCGCCCAGATGCCGGCCGTGACGAGGATCTTCGACAGATTGACCAGCTGCGTGTCGCGCACCCACCAGAGCGAGCCGACGGCAAGCGAGGCGGCGAGCAGGCCCACCCCGGTAACCAGGAGGCGCAGACTGATGTGGTCGAGATCGACCATGGACGGGAGAAACGCGAACGCGCCATCAAGGCGCTTGTTTTTCAGCGATGAATGCCGCAGCAGGAAAAGGACGGAGGTGACAGCCAGCAGGGCAAAGACACCATAACTGAACATGGCCAGCGCCGCATGGAACTCAATCCACGTGTTGCCTCCGAAGATGCCGACCCGCCGGGTGGCATCGAGAGAGGGAATGCTCAGCGACACCACCGCCAGCGCCGCCGAAAGCATTGACGTGGCGTACCCCAGCAAACTCAGCCGAAAGGTGGCTCCGATCAGAAGGTAAAGGGTGGTGGCCGACCAGCCCGTGAACTGCAGGATTTCAAACTGATTGCCCAGGGGACATCCGCGAACATCGGAACCCCGCAGGTACATTCCGATTGTCTGGAAGGTATATCCCGCGACGACGATGAAATACATCAGCCCGCGGGAATGATGCTTCCGCCTCAACAGGCCGATCGTGCCCAGAACGAATCCCGCCAGGTAACAGCCGGCGCCTAGCCACAGCCAAAAACGATCGCTGGAGGGAGACATGAAAGGCGAAGCTTTGCCCGGACTCCCCTCCAGCGCAAGAGCAGCCTGACGCCTGCACGCCAAATACGGAATGCACCGGGTGGAGGCTGCATGAATCGCCACGGCTCAGACAGGGAATGAACTGCAGAGGATGTATGGGTTGCAAGGAAACGCTAGGCGGTTGCGACCCAGAAGCGGCATTCGTCCGAGAAATCGCGCACCGCCTTGCTCTCCTTGGCCAGGCGCCGCCGCATTTCGTCGAACACATGCGTCCATCCGGTTGTAGCGAGATCCTCCAGGATTTCGCTGCGGGTTGGGAGATGCATGAAGGTTCGTCCGGCTTCATCCTCGAAGTAGCGATCGCCAAATTCGACCAGTCGCGGATCCTGCAGGCCCATGGACCAGCGGGTTGCCTCGAGTCGCCAGAGGGAACGTTCAACCCGGGAGTCCTCGCGGTCGTGGGTGGTGAAAAGAAAGGGGGCGCCTGGCTTGCAAACCCGGCGGGTTTCCTTCAGCGCGGCCCGCCGGTTTTCCCGGCCGGGAATCTGCATGAGTCCGTTGAAGAGGAACATCACCCCGTCGAATGGCTCCGCGGCAAGATCGGCAGGGAGGGCCGTGGCATCGGCGTGACGGAAGACGAGATTCCCCGCGCCCCGTTCGGCGGCGAGGGCGACGGCCTGCTCGATCAACTGCGCGGCAAAGTCGATCGCCGTCAGGTGCGTGTAGCCAAGGCTCCACAGCGCCATCGACACGCGGCCGGCGCCGCAGCCGAGTTCCAGCAGCCGGGCACTGCGGTTGGGAAAGGTGCGATCGATGAGGAGACGTTCAGAGGCCCAGAGCCCGAGATCATGAGCTGCCTTGGCGTAATGCAGGACCGCCGTGAGGTCGTTGAAATCGGCCTGAACGGTGGCGGCAGAGATTTTCTTGCGCATCAGCGGGGAGGCGTCCCAACCGTGTTCAGTCCTTCCGCCGCCAGGCGGCGATGAACATGCCGTTGGAACGCAGTTCGTGCGGCCAGAGTGAGACCTGCGGTTCGGGTGCGTGAGGGAACACGGGATCGGGCGACAGTTCCGGATGCGCCTGGGTGAATGCATCGGCCACTCCGGTGGTTTCCGTTCGAGTCAGCGTGCACACGGCATAGACCAGGCGTCCCCCGGGCTTGAGCCGGGGTGCGACTCTTTCGAGCAGACGCGCCTGTACGGCGGCGAGTTCGGAGACGTCGGCCGGACTGGTGGTCCAGCGGGCGTGGGGATTGCGCTGCCAGGTGCCCACCCCGGTGCATGGGGCATCGAGGAGGATGCCGTCAAACAGCGATTGAACGGGCAGCGTTTCCGGGTCCTCCCAAGGTGAGACCCGGACATTGAACAACTGGGCGCGGGCGAAGCGACGCCGGAGCTGCTCGAGCCGGCGGTGCGAGCGGTCGCTTGCCCAGAGCACACCCCGGTTGTCCATCTGGTCCGCCAGATGGAGGCTCTTTCCTCCTTCCCCCGCGCAGACGTCCCACCAGCTTTCACCGGGTTTCGGAGCGCAGGCGTGACCGACGAGTTGCGAAGCGATGTCCTGGATTTCGAAGGCCCCGCGTTGAAACGCGCCGGTTGTGAACAGGTCGCGCCTGCCTGTGAAGAGGAGGGCGTGCTTGGCCTCCGTGGCGAGAGCGCTGTCGGCCGTGAGACCGGAGGGAAGCTCACAACGGTCCAGTTCGCGGGCCAGCGTCGTGCGCATTCCCGGGCGGGCCCGAATCCAGAGGAGCGGTTCGAGCTGCAGGAGGCGCAGCGAGTCCGGTGGAAGCACTACTTCGGCGGCGAGCCATGCGGGTACGGCCCGGGCGGCGAGGGCCTCCACCTTGACGCTGGCAGGATCGCGTTCGTAGCGTGCCTGCCGGTCGAGCGCATCGTTGACCTGGAGCTGGATGGATTCGTGCGGCCGCAGCCATTTCAGCCAGCGGTAGTAGCTGAAGACCGCGCGTGAAACGGCACTGCGTGCGGCTGCGGAGAGGTTCCGGTTCGCAGCGAGCTCCAGGCGCAGCACGGCGTCGGCGGGGCGCTTCGGGGTGACACCGCGGATGATGTAGGCCGCCCGGTTGAGCGTGGAGGGATCGAACATGGGCGGGGCTGGGTCTGGATTCCCTGGGCTACTTTCTCACCCAACGGCGCGTTTCCTTGATTTCGAGGCGTCGGGCCTCGATCTGGACACCGGCCACGGCCGGGTGCCGGCGCAGCGATTGGAAAGCGGGCCCATACACCTTCCAGCCCAGCGCGGTGCTGATTTCGGCCAGCGGCGCGATGCGGTCCTCGAACAGGAAACCCAGGCTCGTGCGGGTCTCGCCCGCGTGCCTGTTGAGCAGTTCCCGCAGTTGTTCCAGGAATGAGGCGACGCCGGGATGCTCGGGGCGGAGCAGCCAGGTGACCCGGCTGATCTGATTCGCAACGTACGAATCCAGTGGATACACCTCCTTCACATTGATGCGGGCGCCATCGTCTCCCTTGAGAATGGTGCCGAGCACCGCCAGGGCGGCGTCTTCCGCCAGGTGATGACCGTAGGTGGCGAATGCATCCGCGAACATGTTGAGCGGCACCGATGCGCGCTTGGTTGCCAGGGTGAACGCCATCCAGGGGCGATTGTCCTTCTTGGAGAGCTTCTTGGCGAGGCTGCCGGCAATCCCGCAGAGGCGAAACTCGGTCCGGTCCTCCTGCCCGAGCAACTGGTCGACGGCAAACGTGTCGAGCGCATCGGAGAGGGCGGCAAAGGCGTTCATCGGATGCCCGGAGATGTAGAATCCCATGAGCTCCTTTTCGTATTGCAGGCGTTCCGAGGACTCGAAGTCCGGTTCCTGGCTGGATCCCGGTGTGCCGCCTCCAGCGGTCCGGCGCGAGGGGGAGTGGGTGCCGGGCGGGGGGCCTGCCAGCATGTCGAGGAAGGTGTTCTGCCCGGACGCCCGGTCGCGGGCGTGCGAGGCGGCGGCGGCCAGGGCGGCATCGATGCCGTTGAACAGCGCCTTGCGGGAGGCACCCGTGTAGTCGAAGGCGCCGGTCTTCACGAGATGTTCGAGCACCCGCTTGTTGATCGCCTTGGGGTCGATCCGGCGGATGAAGTCCCCGAAGTCGGCGAACGGTCCGTTCGTTTCGCGCTCCTCGATGATCCGGGTGGCCGCGCCTTCCCCCACGCCCTTGATGCCCGCCAGGCCGAAGCGGATGGCGCCGCCGGATGTGCCGGCTGCCGCGGGAACGGGAGTGAAGGTGCCGCGACTCTGGTTGACGTCGGGACCGAGGACGGTGAGTCCCATCGCCTCGGCCTCGCCGATGAAATGGGAAACCTTGTCGGAGTTGCCCAGTTCGCTGGTCAGCACCGCCGCCATGAATTCGATCGGGTAGTTGGCCTTCAGATACGCGGTCTGGTAGCTGATCAAGGCGTAGGCGGCGGAATGGGACTTGTTGAAGCCGTAGCTCGCGAACTTGTTGAGCAGATCGAAGATTTCATTGGACTTCCTCTCGTCGATCCCGTGCAGCCTGGCGGCCCCTTCGACGAATTTCACCCGTTCCTTTGCCATGGCCTCGGCGTCCTTCTTGCCCATGGCCCGGCGCAGCATGTCGGCGCCGCCGAGCGTGTAGCCGGCGACGATCTTCGCGCACTCCATGACCTGCTCCTGATAGACAATGATGCCGTAGGTCTCCTTCAGGACGGGCTCAAGCAGCGGATGCGGATAGCTGACCGACGCCGGGTCCTTCTTGCCGCGGGCGTAGTCGGGAATGAACGCCATCGGACCCGGACGGTAGAGGGCGCCGACCGCGTTGATGTCATCGATGTTGGAGATGCCGACGAGCTTGGATGCGTTCTGCATCCCGCCGGACTCGAGTTGGAATACGCCGACAGTCCGGCCGGAGTTGAGCAACGCGTAGGTGTTGGCGTCATCGAGGGGGATGGATTCGATGTCGAAACCCGGCTTCGCTGTGCGCCGGATGTTGGCCACGGCGTCGGCGATGACCGTGAGCGTTTTCAGCCCGAGGAAGTCCATCTTCAGCAGGCCCAGCTTGCCCACGGCATTCATGTCGAACTGGACGGTGACATCGTCCTCCTGCAGCGTAAGGGGCACGAACTCGTCGAGCGGCTTGTCGGTGATGATGATGCCGGCGGCATGTTTGCCCGTGTTGCGCACCATGCCTTCAAGGATGCGCCCGGCTTCGACGATTGAACGGGCTGCGGGATTGCGGTCGATTTCGGCGCGGAGCTCCGCGCTCTTTGCGATGGCATCCTCGAGGGTGATGTTCAACTCGTCGGGAATCATCTTGGCCAGACGGTCCGCCTCCGCGTAGGGAAGGTCGTTCACCCGGGCGACATCGCGGACCACCATCTTCGCCCCGAGGGTCCCGTAGGTGATGATGTTCGCCACGCAGTCCTTGCCGTACTTGCCGCGGACGTAGTCGATCACCTCGCCGCGTCGCCGCATGCAGAAGTCGATGTCGAAGTCGGGCGGCGATACGCGTTCCGGATTGAGGAAACGCTCGAAGAGCAGACCGAAGCGGATCGGATCCAGATTGGTGATGCCCAGCAGGTAGGCCACGAGGCAACCGGCGCCGGAGCCGCGCCCCGGGCCGACGGGGATTCCATGCGCCTTCGCCCAGGCGATAAAATCCCAGACGACGAGAAAATAATCCACGAAGCCGGTCACCTTGATTATGCTCAGCTCGAAGCCCATGCGGAGCACGAGTACCTCCTCCCTGCTGAGGCCGGCATAATCCGGTGCCGACGGTTTCTGGCCTGGCGGAAGATCAGTGAGCCTGGCAAGGCGCCCGGCAACCTCGGGTTTGCAGGCGACGACCGCATGATCGAAATCATAGCGAGCCTTCAATCCTTCAACGCAGAGCTGATGAAGGTAGGAATCGCGGTCAAATCTGGCGCTGATTTCGGGAGTGAGCGGGTAGCGCGGGTAACGCTCGGAGCCCTTGGGAAACGGGATGGTCAGGTCGCACATTTCGGCGACTGCGAGGGTATTGGTCAGCGACTCCGGCACTTCCTTGAACAGCGCAGCCATCTCGTCGTGGCTCTTGAGGTAGAACTGGCTGCCCTCGAGTTTGAACCGGTCCTCCTCCTTGACCTTTGCTCCGGTCTGAATGCAAAGCAGGGCGTCATGGGGCCCGGCGTCTTCATGCCGGACGTAATGAACATCGTTTGTGCAGATGATCTTGAGGTTGAACTCCCCGGCAATCTTGAGGAGGCCGGGTATGATCTTGATCTGTTCGGGAATTCCGTGGTTCTGGATCTCCACGAAAAAATTTTCGCGTCCAAAGATGTCGATGAAGCGGGCGGTGGCCGCGCGGGCATCGTCGAACCGATCGTGGAGCAAATGCTGCGGGACCACCGCTGCAAGGCAGCCTGTGAATGCAATGAGACCTTGGGAGTATCGCGAAAGGGTTTCATAATCCGCGCGGGGCTTATAGTAGAACCCTTTCAAATGGGCATCTGAGACGAGTTTCAGCAGGTTCTGATATCCCTGAAGATTCCTCGCGAGCAGACCCATGTGAAAGTAGCTCTTGCCGTCTTCGGAACGTCCTTGCTTCTCCAGACGGGAGCCTGCAGCCAGATAAATTTCGCAACCGATGAGCGGTTTTATGCCCTTGGCTTTCGCAGCATTGTAGAACTCAATTGCTCCGAACATGTTGCCGTGATCCGTCAGGGCGACGGACTTCATGCCAAGCTCCAGCGTCCGGTTCATCAGGCGATCCATGCGGCAGGCGCCGTCGAGGAGACTGTAGTCGCTGTGGACGTGAAGATGGACGAAATCGGCTGCGGACGACACGGAGGATTAACCAAGGGCGGAGAGCCGGTACGGCAAGCGCCGAGTGAGCAAAAACGGAATCGTATGCCTGCCGGCGGAGCCTTGTAAAAATTCAATTGACGGCTGGCACCCGGTTCGCCCTATTCATCAACCTTTTCGCAATCCTGCCAGACGACCTTCTTTTCCGACGACATGTCTATCGAAATCAAAATCCGCAAGAACGAGCCCATTGACCGTGCGATCCGTCGCATGAAGAAGAAGCTTGATCGCGAGAACATCATCAAGGGCGTGCGTGCCAAGCGCTACTACGAAAAGCCCTGTGAAAAGCGCCGCCGCAAGAACAAGGTCCAGGCCTTCACCGCCATGCTGCGCCGCCGCTACGCGGATTGAGTCCCTTTTGAGCCGGCCTTTCCGGCATTATTCTTTTTTGGCTGCATCCGGGAATTCGGGATGCAGCCTTTTTATTCCACCTTTCCTCCGGTGCGGTGCTGTGTTCCGCTGACCGGCGTCTCCCTTGATTCCCAAATTCGCCCTTTCGACTTCCTGGTGCTCGCATCGGCATTCGGATGGCTATGCGATGGCGACCGAGATGGCGGAGCTGGGCTTCAGCCAGATCGAGTTGAGCCATGGCATACGCATCGTGCTGGTGCCCGGCCTGCTCAAGGCGATCGAGGAAAAGGTCGTGAGTGTGGTCTCCACTCACAACTTCTGCCCGCTGCCTCCCGGCATCCATCTGGCGGCACCCAACCTGTTCGAACCCTCCGCGCGCGACCGTCGGGAGCGGGAACAATGGCTGCGCTACACAAAACGATCCCTGGAGTTCGCCGCACAGGTCGGGGCGGGTGCCGTGGTCTGTCATCTCGGCGGTGTTGGGTTCTTCTGGACGAATCCGGCGGAGAGTTTTCGTCATTGGGCCGATCAAGAGGGAGGCGTTGCCGCCTGTGACGTGTCCGCATTTGCCAGGCGTCGTGATCGGGTCATGGCGCGCATCCGAAAACGCCTTCCCCATTACTGGACTCCGTTGATTGATTCGATCGGTCAGATCGAGGCGCTCGCCCGTGAGAAGCAGGTGCGCCTCGGGTTTGAAAATCGGGAACGGATGGAGGAACTGCCGCTCGACGCCGATTTCGATTCCCTGTTCGAGGCACTCGGTCCTGACACCATGGGTCGATACTGGCATGACACCGGTCATGCTGAACTGAAGCAGCGCTGCGGGCTGCTTGACCATCGTGCGCATCTTGCGATCCTGGCGCCACGGCTGATTGGATTTCATCTCCACGATGTGAACGCCGCCGGCGCCGACCATCAGCCGATCGGCAGCGGCACCGTGGACTTCACGATGATCAGTTCATTCTGGCAGCCTCACCATATCCTCGTGCTCGAATTGTCGCCGACCGCGAGGCCCGAGGATGTCGTGGAATCCCGACAGCGTATCGATGCATTGCTGGTGGCGCGTGGCTTCACCTATCGGTAGGCACCGCGGCCAGGCCATTCGCTCCGGACCAAGTCCGCATGGTGGAGCGTTTCAGCCGGTGCGCAAACGCACGGATCGCGGTTTGGACCCAGCGCCCTTGCGCCCGCTCGAGTCCCGCCTATTCGACCCTGAACTCGGCGATCGACCAGTTGGGCTCCGTCCGGGTTTTTGTGTTCCGGATGATGACGTAGCGACCCCGTGTGCCGGCTGGAAGGACGACATCCATGACTTCGCGCGAACCCGTTCCCGACACCTTCGCGGTTCCGGGTGTTGCGGGATCGTCGGTCACGTAAACCTCAAAAGCCGGCGGAAATTCACGGGTGCGTTCGCCGCGCTCAAGAATGAGGCGGTGGATCGGGCGTGAACGGTGGAAGTCGACGGTCAGTTGTTGCCCGGCGCCGGGCGAGACCGACCAGAACGTGGCCAGCGAGTTGTCCGTCAGCGCCTTGAGTTGCGCGGTTTGGGAAGAGGAGGTGAAGACCGGCGGACCCTCGAGGTTGGCGCGAATGGCCAGCACGACATCCTGCGCTTCACTGGCCAGGGCAGGGTCCCGGAGTTGTCGTTCGGCAAGGGTCAATGCTTCGGGCGACGCGGTCCGGCTGAGCAGGAAGAGGAGCGTGCGGCGCGAATTCTCATCAAGACTCAGGTTGAGGAGGCGTTCCGCCGTGGGCATGTCGACCTGCCGGGGGTCGACCACGGACGCGGAAAAATGCTTCACTGCGCCGGTGCGGGCGGCGGCACCGGCATTGGGCGGTGTGCGGACATCTTCAGCAAACGCCAGGAGCGCGGCGAGCGGGCCGGGGGTGGGCCACCGGGAAAGTGCCGCCACAGCCGCATCAACGACCGCGGGCGCGGGCGAATGCAGCAGCCGGGTGGCGGCTTCGAGCGTACGATCATCAGCCAACCGCACCAGCGCAGGCAGCAGCAGCGTTTGAGCGGCGGGACCACGATTCTCCAATCGCTCCAGCAGTTCGGCATTCCGATTCGCGACATCCAAGTTTCGCAGGGTGGTCGCGATCAACGAACGCACCGCCCGGTTCGCTTCCCGGGCATCCGTGGCGGCCAGGGCCCAGTCCAGAAGCGCTCCCTGCTGCCCGGGGCCACCGAGTATTTCCAGCGCCTCCAGCGCCGCCATGCGAATGAGCGGATCTGAGTCACCCCGCATGGCGGCGAGGGCGGGCGCTTCCTCGAACGCCCCGCGGGAGGCGAGCAGGCGGATGAAGACGATGCGCAGGGGCGTCGATCCCCGAAGGGCGCCTTCGGTGATAAAGGCGGCAACCTTCGGGCCGTTTTGGGCGGCGAGCGCATCCATGGCGGCCTTCACCTCGGCCGGCCGATCCGAGCCGGCCGCATGGAGGACGAGGATCTTCGTAAACTCCGGGGTGCCTGGCAGGAGGGCGAAAGCCTCGAGGGCCGCGAGGCGGACGATTTCATGCGGGCTCTGGAGTGCGGAGCGGGCGATGGGGGCGGACGCAGCCTCGCCCCGCCGTGCCAATGCCCGCAGGACGGCGGCCTGGGTGGAAGCGTCAAAGGAGGCGAACTTTTTCCCGAGCCTCGGTGCGACGTCGCGGTCCGTCAGGCTCGTGACCGCCTCGAGGGCAACGGCACGCTGTGCGGGAGTGCCGGCTTCGAGTGTCGTGATGACACGGTGCAGGGCGGTGGCAGGGTCTGCCTTGATCAGGCCGCGCAGGGCGGCGAGTCTTGCTGACGGGGGATGGGCGGACGACGATTCAATGCGCGCGAACGCGGCGACGGCGATTCCGGCCGGCAGGCGGTCAGCCGCCAGAAGGATCGCATCCGTGAAAGGCGGCGTGGCCGCCCGGTCCGAGGCTTCAAGTGCTGCGAGGGATTCCGCCGTGGCGATATTTCCCAAGGCAGTCGCGGCGGACGTCGCCGCAGTTGGATCCGAGCCATTCAACAGTTGCTTCAGTGGTGTGACGGCATCGCGGATCCGGCGCTGACCGATGGAGTGGATGATCGCCTGGCGTGCCTCGCCCTGGGAACGGGACAGTGCATCCAAAAAGATCGCATCGATTGCGCGCCCTGGAATGGGTTCGAGCGCAAGTCGGGCGTGATTGACGGAAACGGAATCGAGCAGAAGCGGCGCCAGGACATTCAATGAATCACGCTGCGGGGAGGGATTGGCGGGGATGATCTCGCCCAGCCGTTGGGCGGCGGCCTGCCGGGCGGCGGGGGTGGAGGCGGGGTTGGCCAGGAGTGAGGAAAGTTGATTCTCAATCCGGGCCAGAGCCTTCGGGTCAATTCGTGCTTCCGCAATGGCATGATCGAGCCATTCGAATGGCGCTTGATCCGTGGCATATCCGGTCCGCGCGATCGCAGCATACAGGGCGGGATCCGCGGCGAGCGGCGGAGGCGAGGGCCGGGCTCGCGGCGTGGCATCGGCCGGCAGGTCCCCCATTGCCCATTGGATTCCAGCGAGGTAATGC
This sequence comes from uncultured Opitutaceae bacterium, assembly GCA_964583635.1. Taxonomy (GTDB): domain Bacteria; phylum Verrucomicrobiota; class Verrucomicrobiia; order Opitutales; family Opitutaceae; genus UBA6669. The sequence goes on from CAZOXB010000060.1 coordinate 11,724, forward strand.
GCAAGAATGGTGGGGTTCCAGTAGATGGCGTGATTGTGGCCGAGGGAACAGTAAAAGACGCGACCCTTGTCGTAGGTTCGGAGCTGGCTGACGGCAAAGTCGTTGTCGGTGCGCGTAATCTTGGGAGCAATGTCGGGGTGGCGCTCGCCGCTGCGGCGCAGATCGAGGCTCAGGATGACGCGATGGGTCCTTCGCGAATAGGGATCCTTCAGCTGGTAGATCTCGTCCTGGACCGCAAAGGAGGGCGCGCCGGCAAAGGCGGCATTCAGCGGGTGCGTGGGGTCCTCGTTCCAAAGCGTGACGTGCCATTTGTCCGTCCAGGGATGACTTTGGAAATAGCCTCCCATCATCTCCCCGTAATCAGGCCATTGATAACAAGCGTCGGTGGCGCCGTGTATGCCCACCACACCGCCACCGTTCCGGACATACGCGAGCAAGGCATGGCGACGCTCAACGGTATCGAAAATTTCTCCGGTTGCGTTGAGGAATACAACGGCGTCGAAATGTTTGAGGCTTTCCGCCGTCAAGACATCGGGTTTGTCGGCTGCCGTTGTGCCGTAGGCTCCGGTGCGTTCACCCATCAGGCGGATGGCTTCGGTGCCGGTTTCGATGGAGGCGTGCCGGTAGCCCTTTGTCTCCGTGTAGACGAGAATCCGCCGTGACTTGGCGGGGCGGGCCGGCGCACTCGCGGGGATGGCGGTTGCAATCAAGGCGCGCTGCTCCGGAGTGACGGGTTCCGCACGCAGGTGGGAGATGAGCGTGATGAACGCCAGGCCCGCGGCGATTGATGAGATGGAGCGAATGGCTTGGGGAATGCGCTGGAGACATCCGTGCAACGGCACGATTGCGGGGGAGGCGCGTGGGCGGAGCAAAGAGGGGAAGGGCAGGGGACGCATGGGTGCGGGAGGGCGCGGATCAAAGCGTGACATAGGGCGCGCGGCGTGGACGATCGAGCAATCGCGAGGCGACGGGATCGCCCACGATCGCTTCCTTACGGTGGTCCCATGTGATGGGCCGCCGCAGACGTTCGGCGATGTTGTTCAGATGGCAGACCGTGGCGGTCCGGTGACCGACTTCGACGTCGCACAATGGCCGCTGCCGGCTGCGGATGCAGTTGAAGAAGTCGGTGTGATGATCGTCGCTGACGTAGAGATGCGGTTCCTCGCCCCGCAGCGGTCGGGCCGCCAGAGGCGCGGGATCGGTCACGAGGACGTCGTTGCGGCCCACCCAGATCGTTCCCTTGGTGCCTTTGAATTCGATCATGCCCTTCTCCACGCGGTCGACGCGCTCCACCTTGACCCCGTTCTCATAGCGGTGGGTCTGGAACCGGACGTCTTCCCAACCCTTGGGGAGAAACTCCACGGGGCCGGCGTTGTCCATACCAAGGGCCCACTGGATGATGTCGAAATGGTGCGCCCCCCAGTCGCCGTTTTTCCGGCCGCCGTATTCGTAATACACACGCCAGCCACCGCCGTAATTGCCGAGCACCCGTTCCGGATTGAAGGGTCGCCATGGCGTGGGACCGAGCCAGCGGTCGTAGTTGAAGCCGGCCGGAACCGGCTGTTCGGCCAGGATCCTGGGCAGGGGAAACTCGCCCAGCACCGTGCGGATGCCGGTGAGGTTGCCGATCCATTTTGCGCGGACCATGGCGGCGGCCTTGCGGAAGGCGGCATTGGATCGCTGCTGGGTGCCGGTTTGCAGGATGCGGCCGCAGCGGCGCGCTGTTTCGACCAGCACCCGCCCTTCCCGGACCGTCAGCGTCAGGGGCTTTTCGCAGTAGACATCCTTGCCGGCGAACATGGCGGCATTGGCAATCGGGGCATGCCAATGGTCGGGAACGCAGATGAAGACTGCATCAAGATCCGGCCGGGCGAGAATTTCTTCATGGGTTGAATGGAGCATCGGACCATCCTGGATGCCATAGGCCGCGGCGATGTGCGCCTGTGCCTTGCGGGTCGCGGCTGCGGAGACATCGCAGAGGGCCAGGATCCGGCAATCGTCGCGCGCCACCAGCGCGCTGATGTGCGCTCCCGCGATGAGCCCGTTGCCAATGATGCCAAGGGAAATCCGATTGGATGGCGCCGTATTGCCGAGGAGGCGTCCCTCGAAAAACAAGGGGGCGGTCGCCGCCGCCAGGATTCCGGCGATGCCATGGTGGAGGGCGTCCCGCCGCGTGAGCGGCCGGGTGGAGCGCGTGCGGAGGGGTTGTGCAGGGAGACTTGGCTGCATGGAGAAGTGTGGTGGGGTGTGGTTTGACGACCGTGCTGGACGGACGAAGGCTGCCCTTGAATGACCGACCGGATGCCGGCAGGCAAGCTGTCACCTCAGCTCTGGGCAAACAACCGGATGGAATCCTTCCCGACAGCCGGCGTTGACCTCGGGTCGATGTCCGCTCGGAATGCGGGAGATCGAAAACCACTGGACTGTTTCACCCATGTCTGGATCCCCCCGAAGGCCCGCTCTTTTGTCACCCTTCCGCCTCCTGCTGGCATTCCTGGGCATGGTGGGAGGTGGTTTGCGAGCCATCGAAATCGAGGTGCCGATCTTTTCCGGCGGCTTCGGCACGGCGTTCTACGAGGAAACCGCCCGCGAGTTTGAAAAGCAGAGGCCCGGAACGATCGTGCATTTGTACGGCGATCCGCGCATCTCCGACAAGCTCAGGGTGAGGATCATCGCCGGGAATCTTCCCGATGCGATGTTGCCGCGCGACATCCTGATTCCCGCCCTTGTTCAGGCGGGCCGGCTTCGCGACCTTTCCCCGCTGCTGGACGGTCCCAACTGGGAGGGCGACGCGCGCTGGCGGGACACGTTTCTTCCGGGCGCGCTCGATGCATGGAAGATCAACGGGGGAATTTACGGCGTGCCGGTGAGCTATGCGTGCTGGGCGATCTTCTACAACCAGGGGATGTTTGCAGCGAACGGATGGGATGTGCCCAGGACGTGGGACGAGTTCTTCTCCCTGTGCGAACGCATTCATGCGCAGGGGATCGCACCGGTCAGCCTGACCGGGATTTATGGGAATTATCCCGGCTCCGTGCTGCGCTCCGCCTACTACAACCTGGCGGGCGCCGAAGGCTGGGAGCGCCTGAACCGGGCCGAGCCCGGCGCCTATGCGGATCCCCGGTATGTGCGCGCCGCGGGCGTATTGCAGCGACTTTCGGAAAACTACCTGCTGGCAGGCTGGGAGGGAGCGACGCACACCGCCGCGCAGGTGGCGTTTGCCGACGGACGCGCCGCGATGTGTGTATCCGGCTCATGGATGCTCTACGAGATGGGGGACAAGCTGCCGGCGGCGCTCCAGGTGGGCGTCATGAATTTCCCGGTCTTCCCGGACGGAGTGGCCGACCCCACCACGATCCAGGCGAGCACGGACAATCTCTTCTGCTTTGTGACGGGAGATCCCGAGCGGGAGGCGGCGACACTGGATTTCCTGCGATACCTGACATCCCGTGATCGCGCGACCGCCTTCGCCCGCCGCATTCAGACCCCGGCGGCGATCAGGGCGGTTTCCCTGGATGAGTTCCAGCCACGGATGCGCGGGATTGCCTCGATGATCCTGAACGCCAGGCACGCGTTTCCCTTTCCCCAGGTGATGCTGCAACCGCCGGCCATCCGGCAGGCATTGGTGGATGAGCGGCAACCGCTGATGCTGGGACAGATATCAGCCGAGGAGTTCTCGAGGCGCATGGAGCGCGCCGCCGCCACCCACCGGGTGAGCCTGGCAAACCCCGACCGGATCGAATACCGGCATCTGGGAGCGGGAATCGGCCTGCTCGCCGGGATGGCGGCCTTGCCCGCCTGGTTGATCTTCCGCCGCAGCCGGCGGCGCGGTGGCCGCCGGCAGCAGGCCGACGCATTGAGTGCCGAACATGCCGGATACTTTGGGCGGATGCGCCTGCCCGTGCTTGGAGTGTTCGTGGCACCGGCATTTCTGCTCTATGCGGCGCTCGTGCTGGTTCCGGGAGCCGCAGCGCTGGCCTGGGGCTTCACGCGCTGGGACGGAATGGGGCAGCGGGAGTGGGTTGGACTCTTCAATTTCAAGTGGCTGTTGTTTGAGAGCGACACCTTCTGGCAGGCGCTGCGCAACAACCTCTTCCTGATGGCGGTGCCTCCGGCGATCGTGCTGCCGCTTGCCCTCGGTCTGGCCTACCTGCTGCACCGACGGGTGTTTGGAGCAAATTTCTTCCGGGCAGTCTTTCTGTTTCCCAATTTGCTGGGAGGCATCGCCGCCGCGCTGCTCTGGCTGAGTGCCTATGAACCGCACGGAGGCCTGGTGAACGCCGCCTTGTCGGGGGCGGGCCGCCTGTTCGGCTTCGAGGGATTGAAGGCTTTCGAGGCATACCCCTGGCTTGCCCCCCGCAACCTTTACTGGTCGCTCGTTCCGATCTATGTGTGGATGACCTGCGGATTCAATCTCGTGCTGTTCCTGGCCACCATGGAAGGTATCGATCCGCAACTGTACGAGGCGGCTGAGATCGACGGGGCGACCCGCCTGCGGCAGTTTTTCAGGATCACGCTTCCCCTGATCTGGCCGGCCATCGTGGTGGCGCTGGTCTTCATCGTGATCGCCGGGCTCAATGCATTCGAGATGATCTGGCTCCTGACATCGCAGGACCCGGATTCGCGCACCCATACGCTGGGAACCCTGATGGTCACCTCCATGTTCAAGGAGTTCCAGATGGGCCGGGCCACGGCGATCGCCGTGTTGCTGCTCGTGCTGGTGGCGAGCGGCAGCGCGGTGCTCATGCGAGTCCTGAAGCGGGAACATCCGGGATGAGGAGGAATGCCGCGGAACGAGTCCGGGGCGTGGCGTGTGGAATTGGCGTTGCCTGTTGGCACGGACTGGCATCATCACCGCTTTCGAACCGGACAATGGCAGACCGACCTTACCAATCTCGATGAGGATCTATTTCATGGGAGTGTGCGGAACCGCGATGGGCAACGTGGCGTTGCTGGCGCGGGCGGCAGGGCATGAGGTTTCGGGGGCCGACAACGGCGTCTATCCGCCCATGAGCCACGTGCTGGCGGCGGCTGGCGTCGTTGTGCACGAAGGTTACGATGCGGAACGCCTCGCACGCCTGGCGCCGGACTGCGTGGTGATCGGCAATGCCATGTCGCGTGGAAATCCCGAAGTGGAATGGCTGCTCGATTCGCGGGCGCTCCCGTTCACCTCGCTGCCCGCACTCCTGCACGACCTCGTGCTGCGGCATCGGCGCAACATCGTGGTGTGTGGCACCCACGGAAAGACCACAACCACGGCGTTGACGGCGTTCCTGCTGCGCGAGAATCACCTTGATCCGGGCTTCCTCATCGGCGGCGTCCCGATCGATCCCCCGGTGGGAAATCATCTGGGATCGCCGGATGCGCCGTTTGTAATCGAGGGCGACGAGTATGACAGCGCGTTCTTCGACAAGCGGAGCAAATTCATCCATTACGCGCCGCAGATTGCCGTGTTCAACAACCTGGAGTTCGACCATGCCGACATATTCCGTGATCTGGCCGATGTGAAACGCACGTTCCTGCATCTGGCCAGGATCGTGCCGCGCAAGGGGTGGATCGTCATGAATGGCGACGATGTGAATTTGCGCGCGCTGGGTGGATTGGAATGGACACAGATCATCCGCGTCGGGACCGCCGAAGA
>CAZOXB010000061.1:0-8709 GCA_964583635.1 uncultured Opitutaceae bacterium
CCTGGCAATACCCGCATTGGGAGACGTCATCGTCGATCCAGACCTGCTGCAGGGGGTGCAGGACGCGCTTGGACTCGGCGGCGAGTCCTTCAATCGTCACGATCTTCCGCCCCACAAGCGTGGACACCGGCGCCGTGCAGGACTGCACCGCTTCGCCATCCACGTGCACCGTGCAGGCACCGCACATCGACATGCCACAGCCATACTTGGTGCCCATCAATCCGAGGGCGTCCCTCAGCACCCACAACAAGGGCGTCGCCGGATCCACATCGACCGTCCTTTCAACACCATTGATCGTGAGAGTCATCATAAGGGGGCGGGATGCTGAAACCCTGATCCAGATTTCGCGGAAAGGAAAGTCTGTCGCGTTCTGTTGCAGGCATTTTTTCGGGGTGGGATAATTCTTTCACCCAATCCGCCACGTGGAATTACTGCACGTTCCTTACGTTTATGTCTCGTAGCCAAGAGTAGCGCGGGTGCACCAATCGGTTTCAACGAGCCGGTTCCACGAGCGCGGGTCCGCTTCGTCACGCTTGAATTCGTCACATCCCCGCCTTGAGTTGGCGTTGTGAGACCCTTCCGCCCGCCTTCCGAATGCCCCAACTGCGGCGCCCCGGTTCCACCGCATGCACGCGCCTGTCCGGAATGCGGGGCAGATGAACGGACCGGTTGGAATGAGGAGGAAACCCGCTATGACGGCCTGGATCTGCCCGAGTCGTCGGAATCCGTACAACCCCCACGGAAACCCGCACGCACGTCCACCGGCATTTCACGCCTGTGGTGGATAGTCGGCATCGGGGTGATTCTTATTCTGATCTACCTGCAGATCCAGGGAGTCTTCTAGGCATATCGGTCGGTCCCCCCGGGCGATCCGCAGGACATCGCACCTTTCCTCATTTCTGGGTCTTGAAGGTTACGGTGTACTGGGTGTTTGCCCACACGAGGCGAAGGGCTCCGCCTCCGTTGGGCGATCGGTCAATGAAGATGGCAAACTGATCCGTGGGTGAATCGGGCGCTGCTTTGGCGGCATCGATCCGGGCCAGATCCTGCGACGAGTCGTATTGGGTGCCCCAATGGCCAATCTGGCGGTTGATGATCAGCTTGGAGGTCCCGCTCGCCTCCGGCAGGAAGAACAGCGAGTGGGCTCCAGCGGGAATTGTCACGCCTCCCATGACCAAGGGCTTCTGGGTGATGAGCAGTGTCGCCTCATCCGCACCCGCGCGCCAGACTTCGCCGTAGGGCACCAACCCGCCCCAGATTTCCCGGGTCTTGCCACTTTTCGGGTCCGCGGAATACGGACGGCCATAGACAATCGTCACCCGGCTCCCATCCACCACCCGGCTGATCGTCTCATGCGGGCTGATGCGTTTTTGCTGCGCGGATGCGGGAAGGGTTATCGAGGTACAGGCGAGCGCCGCCACAAGTGGCGCGAGGCGGAAGAAGTAAGAGGGTTTCATCACGGGCAATGGGGGTGCGGTCGGGAAGCTTGAGATTGGATGCCGCAGGTGCTCTGAGCCTAATCAGCGCGCGCCTTGTAGTAGGCTTCCCGCGCACGTTTCCAAGCTTCAACAACGTCGCTCTTGGCGCTCTCCCAGGTGGACGACGTGGCCTTGCCCAATGCCGCGAGCTTGGTGTCGAGATCCGCCTGGGAATTTTTCAGTTCTTCCATCGCCGCCTTGCGGCTCGCGCGCGCCTCGGCCTCCTTGGTCTCGGATTTCAGGCTCGCGGCCTCCGCGTCGAGCTTGGCCGCCAGGGCCTTGGCGTCGGCGGCGAAATCGTCCTTCTGGTCGAAACTGTAGTTCTTGATCTTATCCCAAGCCTTCGCCAGCGCCTCCTTCGTGTCCTTGGATACCGCCTTGACCTTGTCGGCGGCCTTGTCGAGGGCTGCCTCGGTCTTGGCAAGGGCTTCCTTCGCCTCGGCCTTGGCCTCGGCGCGGTCGGTCTTGGAACAGCCCGCCAGGCCGGCCACGGAGAGGCCAAGCATGAGGGCGACAATGGATTTAAGGGCAGGAAGTGTGTTCATAATCGGGGGGATAGATGGGCTCTTGTGATCGGCGGTACTGTCAAGCTTCGCCATCGGCAGTTCCAAAGAATTCACGGGTTTCCAGCATCAACGCCCGGCCGCGTGCACCCAGGCGTGCATCTGTCTCCCAAGTCATGCCCTCATCCCCGCTTCACCACCCGGGTGTCGCAGAGATAGTCGTGCAGCGCCCGTTTCTGATCGTCAAAGGCTGCGATCAGGTACCCCACGCAGAGCACCAAGCCGCTCAACATGCGGCCAAAGTAGCGTCCGATGATGCGGCCCAGGGAAAGTCGCGATCCATCAGCGCGTTCGATGCGCACGCCCACCGCCAACTTGCCCGGTGTCGCCGCATAGCGACTGATGAAAACGACATCATAGACAATTCCAAGGACGGTCCCGACCAGGAACATCACGCCCATCATCTGAAGCAGGAAGGTGATCATCTGCGGATCCAACGCCTCGGGATTCTCGCGCATCTGCGCCAACCGGCTGATGCTGTCGGGGAAAACCATCGTCTGGACCATGCTGCCGGCGACCTGCCCCATGATTCCCAGAATGATGCTGTCGATCAGGACGGCAATGAATCGCAGCCAGAACCCTGCGTACTGGGGCCCGGTCACCTCCGAGGCACCACCGGAAGAGTGTGACGCAAAGGCTGGCGCGATCGGTCCTGACGGCATGCCGGTTGTCGGCGAACCGTCCGGCACGGATGAAGCCACCGGCAGGGGCGGAGGAATCCCGAGAGCGGGAGCCACTTCGCTGAAACGCCGCCAGTCCGGCATACCCTGTTTCCAGACCAGCGTCTCGTCACGGACCCGACCAGTGGCGATCAGCTGTGCGAATTCATCGTCGCTGACCGGTCCCTGTCGATCTCCCGAATTGGCGTAATACCATGGCATTTCTCCAGCAAGCGACATCCTGAGTGCGGGGCAAATCCCAATTGAATCCGCGCGGCACCGCTTTTTTCGCCAGGGCTTGTCACGGGGACGCGCTCCCTCCTGCGAGATGCTCTGCCTGACGTGGCAATCCATGGTTTTTCAAGTCGTTTCCGGACACAACAAGGCTACGATCGCCTCCCGAGTCGCCTCATCCGTTCCCAAATCGCCTCAACGGCATGCCCACGCACTTTCAGATCTCACCGGCTTTTTCCGGCATCCCAGCGGCTCTCCCGAGCCTGCTTGTCATTCTGGGCCTGACCGGCTGTGCCAAGCGCGAGACTCCGGTCGAAGCAGGCCTGCGCACGGGAACCCTGCACATGGCCATCAGTGCGGAACCACGCGACCTGGACCCGCATATCCTGGTTGCCTACAATGACATGACCGTATGCCTCGCCTTGTTCGAAGGCCTCGTGGCCGTCGATGAAGCGACCTCGCGTCCCGTTCCTGCCTGCGCCGAGCGCTGGCAAATGTCCGACGATGGCCGGACCTGGACATTCTTCCTGCACCCCGGCTTGCAGTGGTCTGATGGGCACCCTCTCACCGCGGACGATTTTGTCTACGCCTTCCGGCGGGCACTGTCGCCCAAACTGGGTTCCGAATACGCCTATGTTCTCTATCCGATCGCCGGGGCGGAGGATTTCAACTCCGGCAAGGCCTCCGACCCTTCGACCGTGGGAGTTCGCGCACGGGACGCCGCCACGCTGGAGATCCGTCTCACAGCCCCGGCACCGACTCTGCTGGCGATCCTGGGACTGCCGGTGAGCTTCCCGGTCCCGCGGCACGTCATCGACTCCCTGGGTGGCAGCGATGATCGCGCCAACCGCTGGACCCGCCCGGAACACATCGTCTCGAACGGTCCCTTCCGCGTGAAGGAATGGACGCCAAACAAGCGGATTGTCACCGAACGGAATCCCCATTTCCGCGATCATGCGACCACCCGCCTTGCCTCTGTCATTTTTTATCCGTATGAGAGTGCGACGGCCCAGGAGGCGGCCTTTCGGGCCGGACAGATTCACCTGACCAGCGAGGTGCCGCTGTCGAAAATCGCCTCCTATCGATCCGGGGACCGCGCGGCGCTCCTCCGGCTCGATCCGTTTCTGGAAACGGGCTTTTTCCGCTTCAACACGCAACGCGGTCCCCTCAAGGATCCGCGCGTGCGCTCCGCCCTGGCCCACGCGCTCGACCGAACTGCCCTCGTCGAACGGGTCACCCTCGGCGGTCAGACACCCGCGCACAGCCTGACCCCGCCCCACACCGCCGGCTATACGGCGGAGGCAGGCATTCCGGATGACTTCGCCGAAGCCCGGCGTCTGCTCTCCGAGGCGGGTTATCCCGGAGGCAAGGGATTCCCCAGCCTCGAAATCATGTCATTCACCAACGAGCTCAACCAGCGCCTGATGGAGGCCGTTCAACAGATGTGGAGACGCGAGCTCGGCATTGCCGTAACCCTTGCCCTGAAGGAACAGCGCGTGTGGCTGGACGATGAACGTGAGAAGAATTACGCGATCTCCTGCGCCCGGTGGATCGGCGACTATGTCGATCCCAGCACCTTCCTGGATCTTTTCCTCTCCAACAGCGGCAATAACGCGACCGGATGGAGCAACGCGGAATACGATCGCCTGATCCGCGCCGCCGCCTCGGAGAGCGGCACGCCCCGGCGTTATGCCCTGTTCCAGCAGGCTGAGACACTCCTTCTGATGGAAGCCCCCATCGCCCCGCTGTACCACGGAACCCGTCCCTATCTGATCCACCCCGCCGTGCAGGGATGGGAGCCGGCGCTCCTGGGCTTCCACCGCTACCAATTCGTTTCGTTCAAACCCTGATGCCGGACGACTCCCAAGCAGGCCACCCGCCCTTCCCCGCAGGCAGGCAAGCTGCAGCGGGGGCTTGCCCGGGCGGCCCTTGCCGGGATACCTTAACTTCATGACCCGACGCACGCTGCTTGCCTGGATGGTGACGTTCTTCCTGGGGGCGGCAGCTCCTGGAAGCGCGGTTGAGCTCGTCCGGGTTTGGCCCGGCTATCGGTCGGCCGCCTCGTTCGAGTCGATCGGCGAATTTTTCGGTCGCGAGGAATATACGGGGGGCCGGCTCATGCTACGCACCCAGCCGGAAGAGCGTGGAGGATATTATTTCCTGATGCGCATCAAGGACGCCGAGCGCATTTCCCATGCAACCGTCCTGGTGCAGCTCATCCTTGAAGGCAGCCCCAAAGCCCGGTCCCATCGGCTGCCCGTCGATCTTCCGGCCGGCAGGAGTGTCCTGGACGTCGGCATCACTGGCAGGGACTGGCCGGGTGCCGGGGTCAAGCCGCTCGCCTGGCGGATCGCCCTGCTGCGTGCCGACGGCACCGAGCTGGTGTCGGCTAAGAGTTTTCTTTGGGCACAACCTTGAATCCGCGCGAACGACCTGGCCTTCCCCGCCATCCCGATCGTCCCCGCACCCTCCCCCCGCATGCCGGACCTCTTCGACTCCTACGAGCACGATCGCTTCTACGACGAGATGTTTGCGGGCCCCGGTCGACCGCGTCCGCACTACGAACGCCTGCACCGACGCTTCTCGCGATTGGACGGCATGAGCAGCCTGCTCGAGCGCCAGCGCACCGCAGACCAGGCCTTTGTGAACCGTGGTGTCACGTTCACGGTCTATTCGGACACGGCGGGCACGGAGAAGATTTTCCCATTTGACCTGATTCCGCGGATCATTCCCGCCCATGAATGGGCCCGCCTGGAGGCCGGCCTGACCCAGCGCATGGAGGCGCTGAACCATTTCCTCGCCGACATTTACGGCTCCCAGCGCATCCTGCGGGAAGGCGTGATCCCCGCAGCGATGGTGAACACGTCGAAGCACTTCCGTCCGGAGATGGTGGGCATGGCGGTGCCCCGCAGCCTTTTCGTTCACATCAACGGCACGGATCTCATCCGCGACGAGAGCGGCACCTACCGGGTGCTGGAGGACAACCTGCGCACTCCGTCCGGCGTGAGCTACGTCCTGGAGAATCGCCAGGTGATGAAGCGGGTGTTTCCCAACCTGATTCGCGATTACCGGGTGCGTCCGGTGGAGACCTACACGAGCGACCTGCTCGCGTTGCTCACCCGCCTCGCGCCCGCACATGTTCCCGAGCCCACGGTTGTCCTGCTGACGCCGGGTGTCCACAACTCGGCCTACTTCGAGCACAGCTTTCTCGCCCGCCAGATGGGCATCGAGATTGTCGAGGGAAGCGATCTGGTGGTGGAGAACGATCGCGTTTACATGCGCCGCAGCGACGGCCTCGCACCGGTGCATGTGATCTACCGGCGCCTCGACGATGATTTCCTCGACCCCACGGTTTTCCGCAAGGACTCGCTGCTCGGCGTGCCCGGTCTGGTCAATGCCTACCGCAAGGGCAACGTCGCCCTCTGCAATCCGATCGGCACGGGCGTGGCCGACGACAAGGCGATGTACCACTACGTGCCACGCATGATAAAATTCTATCTCGGTCAGGAACCGATCCTGTCCAATGTCGACACGTTTCTTTCCTCGGACGAAAAGGATCTCCGCTACATTCTCGAAAATCTGGCGAAGCTGGTGGTGAAGAGCGTCAATGAGGCGGGTGGCTATGGCATGCTGGTCGGTCCCCACAGCACCCAGGCACAGATCGAGGAGTTCCGCGCCAAAATCATCGCCAACCCCCGCAACTTCATCGCCCAACCGACCATCGGCCTTTCGCGCTGCCCAAGCGTGTGCGACAGCGCCATCGAGGGCCGGCACATCGACCTGCGGCCCTACATCCTCAACGGCGAGAGGATCCGGATCATGCCCGGCGGCCTGACGCGTGTCGCCCTGCGTCGGGGATCGCTCGTGGTCAACTCGTCCCAAGGCGGCGGATCCAAGGACACCTGGGTCCTCGCCGCGGACGATGGTGCTCCCCCGCCGGACCCGGGCGCACCCGAAAAACTGATCGTTTAAGCCATGCTGTCCCGCGTCGCCAATCTCATCTACTGGATGGCCCGTCAGCTTGAACGGGCCGAAAACACCGCCCGCATCGTCGACGTCAATGCGCAACTCGTCCTTGACCTGCAGTCGCGCCTGGCCGCCGACGACCCGCGTTCATGGGCACCTCTCGTTTATGTGTCCGGCGGTGAGGAGAGGTTTTTCGAACTTTACGGCGAAAAGGTGACGGAAAGGGGCGTGGTGGAGTTCATGCTCTTCGACCGGCGCAATCCGTCATCGGTCCTCTCCTGCATCAGTCAGGCCCGCGAAAACGCCCGCTGTGTGCGCGATCTGCTGGCGGTGGAGGTGTGGGAGACCCTCAATACGTTCTACCTCAAGCTCAAGGATGACGATTTCGCGCGTTACGCCCAACTGGGCTCGGCGGAGTATCTCAACCGCGTCAAGGCGCGGATCCAGCTCTTTTACGGGACGGCTGATTCGATGCTGCCGCGAAGCCATGCGTGGTGGTTCTTCCAGTTGGGCCGCCATCTCGAGCGTGCGGACAACACGTCGCGGATCCTCGACGTCAAATATTTCATGCTCCTTCCGGAAGTCACCGCCGTCGGCACGGCCCTTGACATGATCCAGTGGGCGTCGGTCCTGCGCTCCTGCTCCGCCTTCGACGCATTTCGCCGAAGCCGTCGCGGGCAACTGACGCTGGAGCGGGTCGTCGACTACTTGGTGCGCGACGAGGCGTTTCCCCGCAGCATCGCCTTTTCGGTCGACGCGGTCGGGCAGGCGCTCGCCCAAATCATCGGCGGCGCCGCGCATCTGCGCGACAACCGTGCCAGCGCCCTCGCGGCCGCCCTGCTGGACGAACTGAGGAATACCAATATGGAGAAGGTCATCGCCGATGGACTTCACGAGTTTCTGGACACACTCCAGATTCGTCTGAACAACGTGCACAACGCCGTGATGGAAACGTTCATCGACTATCCGACTGACAGGGCAAGGATCCTCGCCTGAGCCGGAAGGATCGGTGCTCCGGTTCCGTTCCTCGCCTGGACCCGGGCGAAAACCCGGAACCGCCGACGGCATCTCCCGCCCAACGACCGCCCGCAAGGCTCTCCCATTTCCGATGGTCAACGTTACTTTCGACTCCTGGTCCGCCTGGTCCGAGTTGCCGGCCACCTTCCGCGTCGACGCGGCCACGCTCGCAGAAACTTTGGATGGAGGTCAGGCATTCCGCTGGCACCCGGGAACCGAGCCCGGCCGATGGATCGGCGTCTGGGACCACTCGCTTGTCGAAGTCTGCCGGACCGACCGGGACACGCTGCAATGGCGCACGCCTGTGCTGAAGGGACGTCCCCTGTGCACCCGCGGCCAGATCGAACGCTACCTTGGATACGATCGCGACTGGGAGGCACTGGCCGACACACTGCCCTGGCGCAGCGACCCGCACCTTGACCGATGCCTGCGCGGCTTCCCGTGCCTGCGATTGTTGCGCCAGCCTTTCGGCGAAACGCTGCTGGGATTCCTCTGCAGCGCCACCAAGCAGATCGTGCAGATCAAGCAGATGATGGCCTTGCTCGCCCAACGCCACGGCGCCGGAATCGCTCCGGGAATCCACCGGCTGCCCACCTGGCCTGAATTGTCACGCGTACCGGAAGAGGAACTTCGCCAGTGTCAATTGGGGTTCCGCGCGCGTTTCATTCACCAGACCGCGACGTTTCTGGCGGCGAATCCCGGCTGGCTTGAAGAAACGGAGGAGGCACCGTATCCGGTGGCCAAGGAACGTCTTTGTCAGCTTCCCGGCGTGGGTGAGAAGGTGGCCGATTG
>CAZOXB010000061.1:8809-17360 GCA_964583635.1 uncultured Opitutaceae bacterium
GGCTGCGGCCGTCACCCGCGCCTCATCGTGCTTTCTGGATCAACTCCACCTCGTATCCTTCGGGCGCGTCGATGAACGCGATGACCGATCCGCTGCCCGTCTTCGTCGGGCCGTCGCTGAGCGGATACCCCCTGGCCCTGGCCCCGGCGGCAAAGGTCTCCAGATCATCCACCTCGAACGCGAGATGCATCAGGTCAGGCTGCACCTGCACGCCGGGGGATCCGGCCGGCATCTGGCAGAGCTCGATTTCTTCGTCGCTGTTGGGCACCCCGATGAAGGCGAGCTGCGCCCCGCGGGGCGAGGTATGGCGGCGCACAACTCTTAATCCGAGGGCTTCCTCGTAAAACTTCACGGTGCGCTCAAGGTCGTTCACGCGCATGCGCGTATGGAGAAATTTTTTGATGGCCATGCCCGCATCGAAGTCCCGCCGTCGCACCTTCGCAAGCTTCCGTCATCCGCGCCTTGCGTTTCCACATGCCTTGCATTCCGCCGCGCTGCTCCCGCCTCCGTTCAGGATTTGCGGGACGGATGCGACGGTGGCACCACGAGGTCCCTGAGCCGCTTCGCCGTCAGCAGCTCGAACTTTCCTCCATTTCGCCTGGTCAGCGCTGTCAGGTTCTCCGCAGCCTCCTTCGCCTTCTCGTCGGGCCCGACGAACAGAAAGGCGTTGAGCACGGCGCGCTCGCGAAGCAGGGATGCCTGCAGGCGGGCGATGTAGCCGACGACCGTCGGGAACTCCACCTTCTCATACTGGCTGACTCCCAGTTCCCAGATGGGTTTCCCCTGCGCATCCGTCCACCCCTCCGTGTCGAGTTCGATCGTGAACCCCGCACGCTTGAGCTCCGCCTGAAAGTCCGGCTGGAAGACACGCTTGGTGTCGGTCACGATGTACGGGCTCTTCCCCTGCGCCCTCAGCTTCCCATTGATCTCGGCGAGTTGCTGGCGCGCCTTGGACAATGCCGCATTGCGAGCCTGCGCCACGGATTCGGGATCGATTCCCGCACGGCGGAGTTGGTCCTTCCGCCGCTCGTTCCGCTGTCCGAGCAGGTTCATCCGTTCGCCGGACCGTTGCTTCAGTCCCGTCGCGACGCTGCCGGTGATCAGGATGACTGTGTCCGGCGACATCTCCATCGCGGCCCGTGTGGCCTTCACCCAGTTGGGCACCCTCAGGTCCGGATCGACACCCACTTCGTCCGCGGGGCGCTCCCGCCATGCCCGGTGGCGTCCCGCCGAATGCGTGCCGAGTCGGGAGGGATCGGCATTGACGGGCGTCATCCAGGCAAAGAACTCCTCCTTTCCGGCAACGGTGGCCGGCACCAGTTTGGGTTGGAAGAGATTCAGATCACCCGTCGCATCTCCAAACAGGACGACTCCGAATTCCGCACCCGGAGGCAACTGCGACACGAGGCGGATCATCTCCCCGCGAATGATGCCGAATGCCTCAAAGCCGCCCTTGCGAATATCCATGAGATCCTTGCTCACATCCACCGCGAAGACGACTCTGCGCACGCGCAGGTCCGTCATGCCCAGGAAGCTCAGGGATACGAATCCGCGTCCGCCGAGTCCGGCACTGCCCAGTCCGCTCGCCAACCCGGCTCCAACGCCGAGCCCCACTCCGGATCCCGTTCCGCCGAAGCCTCCGCCGAAGAGCGTCGTTCCAGCCACCGGCAATTCCGGCAACGCGGGCAGCGTGAGCGCCGACGCGGTGTTTGCCAGGATGCGCTGCGCGGAAATTGAGGCAACGGATGAAGATCCCCCACCCTTGCGCGCCACCCGGAGGCGATGCTCGATCTCACGTTCCGCCACCGTGGCTGCCGGACGGCCCGACGCCTCGAATCCATGCCTCGCTCCACCCGACGTTTCCTTGACGACATAAAAACCCGCCGCCACCAGGATCACCGCATGCAACCCCACGCTGGCCAGCAGGGGCAGAACGCCCGGGGCTCGCCGCGCTCCGCTCCGGTTTCTCATGGTGCCTCTCCCGAGGTGAACGTGACGTCCACAATGCCCGCCAGCGCCAGCGCGTTGAGCACGTCAATGGTCCGCGAGTAGCTGGAGTCGGGATGACTGATCACGGTCACCACCAACCGCGACTTCGCAGCGTCGCTCGCGGCCTTGAGGCGGATCAGCGTCGCGCTCAGCGATGGCAACTCTCCACGGGCGCCCGCATCCTGAATCTCCTCATTCAAAGCCACTTCACCCTCCCGGCTGATCTGCAGGATCTGCTCGTCGAAGAACTCCGTCGCCTCGCGGGTGGCGGCATGCCCGGGCAGTCGCGTCCGGAGGATCTGCTCAATCCTGATCTGGGCCGCCAGCGCCATGAAA
This sequence comes from uncultured Opitutaceae bacterium, assembly GCA_964583635.1. Lineage (GTDB taxonomy): Bacteria > Verrucomicrobiota > Verrucomicrobiia > Opitutales > Opitutaceae > UBA6669. Next base: position 11,135 of record CAZOXB010000061.1, read on the forward strand.
AAGACGAGGATGACAAACACGACGTCGATCATCGGGGCGATCTGGAAGCCGGCCTCGGCGTTGGTGCGCGGCAGTATCGTGCGCATGGTACGACCCTTCACCTCAGCACCGCGGCGAATGCGACCTCCGCGATCCCTGCCTGCGCCGCAGCTTCGACCACGGCATTCACATGACGGACCGGTGTCTCGCCGTCACTTCGAATCAGGACGCGGATGCCCGGATCGGCGGCCACGCGCCGCGCCAGCTCAGCCACCATCGCCGGCGGATCCACCTTCTTTTCCTCAAAGGAGATCACCGCCCTGTCCTCCGCCGGTTGCCAGGAGATGTTGAAGACCAGCTCGCCCAACGAGTCCGCCTTCGGCGCCGCATCCGCTGCCACCGGCAGCCGGATGGAAGGATCGTAGCGGTTCACCGCCGTGGACGCAATGCTCATGAAGAAGATCAGCAGCACCAGCAGCACATCGATCATCGGGGCGATCTGGAATTCGGGGTCGCCTTCCCCGTCTGCGACGGAGGACATGATCGGCAGGTTATCCATCGACGTCATTCCCGCGACCGATCCGCCCAAACCGGGCGTGCGGCGCAGGGTTCCGCGCCACGGAGGAAACGTCCCGCCAGGTCGTCATAGGGAAAGTTTCTGAACAGCTCTGCCAGGGCGGCACCCACCTGGTGGAAGCCATGGCCGACGCGATTGCGCAGCAGATAATGGAAGACAAACGCCGGGATCGCCACGATCAGGCCTCCCGCGGTCGCATGCAGCACGTGTCCGATGGCAGCGGACAGCCTGGAAGGGTCCGCGGCCCCCGCCTGCCCCATGAGTGCAAAGGCATCGATCATGCCAAGCACCGTGCCCGTCAATCCCACCATGGGCGCAATGACGCCGATGACCGAGAGGTAGGAAATCTTCGTCTGCATTCGGGTGTTGCTGCCCGCTAGCGAGCCCGCCACGGCATCTTCGACTGACTTCATCCCCGCACAACAATTCCGGAGCGCCGCCCGCACGGCGTCGCCCAACACCCCCGAAATCGCTCCGGAGAAGTCATGCGCCGCCTGATAGTCACCTTTCGCGAAACAATCCCTGATGCGCGCCAACGACGCGGGCGGAAGCAGCCGGCGCATTGCGCTCTTCTGGTAAAGGTCGATCACCAGCCAGACGATCACGAGCGAACACGCGACAAGGAACCAGATCGCCGGCATGTTGAGTTCCTGGAGGAGGGTCTTCCTGACAACCGCCGTTTCGGCGTGGACTGCGGCTTGCGCACCGAGTCGGGAAACACCGAAAAGGGCGGTGATCAGCACAGGCGTGCGGACGAATCTAGGATTGTGCATGGGGAATATGGCAGCGGTGGATACGGGTGCGATGGGACATCGGTTCAAAGGCCGGGGTCGACGGTGGACGCCTGCCTGGCTTCGGCTGATTCGGGATAGTGCTCCACGAGCTCCAGCAGCGAACGTTCCGCGCGTCCGAGATCGCCAAGTTTCCGGTACGCACGGGCGCTGCCCAGAAGGGCCGGGGGCATCAACCTTGTCTGCGTCGGGTAAAATGCCGGAATCCCGAGGAATGCTTCGAGCGCACCTTCCCAGTCGGATTCCTGCAACCGGAGGTTGCCTCTGAGTACGGCTATTGCCGCCGCATCGCCCGGCGGCAGCCCTGGCCGGTCAAGGGAATCGACGATGGCCTTTGCTTCCGGCAGGCGGCGTTCACGCAGGTGGGCCATTGCGACCAGAATTTGGGCGGCCTGGCGGACGCGCACCGCGGGTGCCCTTTCCGAGAGCTGGCGCGCGGCGGATTCGATTCCGTCCCACCGATCGAGTGCCGCGAGCGCCCGCAGCCGAAGCAGCTCGGCCTCGCCCCACCAGGAACCCGGCAGGATTGCGAACGGCGCGAACCGCAGGGCAACCGCCTCCGCATCCGCGAGTGCCGCCACCAGTGCGTTCCTCGCAAAGTTGTCGCGCGCCCGGATCAATTCCTCCGGCTCGGGCCAGTCCAATGACGCAACCTCGGACAACGGAAATCCCACTTCCGCCGCGCCACCGTCCTGCACCTCGAGGGCCCGCACCAGTTGGTTGCCTCGCACGATCACCGCCTGCGCCGCCAGCGTGCGTCCGTCACGCATCCGAAAATGCTGGGCGAGGCCCGGCATCGGGATCAATGCACCCGCCATGAGAAGGAATGACGAAAGAATCGATACTCGCGTTCGGGGTGCCAGGCATGTCTGTGGGGAAAGCTGCTTTGTCATGATGATTCGATTGTCCCGTTCGATCCTACACTCCCCGCTTCTCCAGGCGGGCCTTGTTCCGCTCCGCCATGCCGGCCTCGGGGCGCTGCTGCAGACGGGCGTCGCGCAGGAACTCCCGATAGGTTGCCAGCGCATCCGCTTCCCGACCGAGTTTCTCCAGCACTTCCCCGCTGCGAAGGTAGGCCTTCGCGACCCATTCCTCGTGTTTGCGGTAGCCGAGGTAGAGGCGTTGAAAGTGAGCGTGTGCCTGGGCCAGACTCTCGGCGTCACCGCGAAGAAACAGGATTTCGCCCAGCGAATACAGGCTCTCCGCCGTCGCCGGCCCCCGCCAGGCGCGGTGTGACGCGATGTGTTCAAAGGCTGCGCGGGCCTCATCCCAGCGTTCCAGCGCAAAAAGCGCACGGGCCTTGCCCAGCGTGGCCTCCTTCAGCTTGTGCACGGCTCCCGCCTTGTCGACCGCCGAGATAAAAAGATCCAGCGCCAGTTCGGCCCTGCCGCCGCGGAGCGCCAGTTCCCCCAAGCCGACGAAACCGAAGTCTGCAAACGCAGACCGCGGATGGCGCGTCACCAATGCCTGATAGAGTTCCTCCGCCTTGGCGCGTTTTCCGTCGTGCGCCACAAGATCGCCCAACCGCCCGAGCAGGCCCGGCGGCAACGCGTCGACCGGCGTCTCGTCCACTATCCGCTGCAACAGGCGTTCGCTTTCCGCCTTCTCCTTTTCGAGCGCAGCCACCTCCGCCTGCAGGAACAACGCCCGGGCCCGGGCCGTCGCGGACGATTTTAACTCGTTCGTCAGCAACCCGGCGGGGCCGATCCCTCCTTCCGATGGGCCCGCACCGCGGCCGGGGTGGGATGTGTCCACGGGTGTGACACCTCCATGCGTCCCCGCGGGCAAACCGGTGCGGGTCAACCTGCGCTGCGCGACGTGCACCTTCGCCAGTTCCAGCAGGAGACGCTCCACCGAATCGTGCTGCGGATCAGAGAGGTGACGGCGCGCCAGAGCCGTCATCGTCTCGATTGCCAGCTCGTGTTTCCCCTGGCGGCTGCGAATGCGGCCGATCCAGAAGGCGGCATTGACCGCAAAGACCGACTCGGGACGTTTCTCGGCCAGCTTTGCCCAATGGTCCGCCGCTTCGTCCAGACGTCCCCGAGCCATGAGCAGGCGGGTCAGCTCATCCATCGCGTATCCCAGACCCTCATCCGCCAGCGGGTGGACTATCGCCTCGGAAAATTTCCCGATCGCTTTATCGGGCTTTCCCTGCGCGGCCAGAATGTCGCCGAGCAGCGAAAGCACCTCGCCGCGCTGGGCGTGGTCGTCCGCATGGTTTCCCAACCATGCGGCGGCCAGATGGGCCGCACGATCATGGTGGTTTTGCGAAAACTCGGCCGCCGCCAGACGGTAACCCGCGTCGGCGGAAAACCTTCCTTCGGGGTGGCATTCCAGATGATGGGAAATTTCCGCGACCGCTCGATCCGCGGGTCCAAGGAGCAGGCCAGCCATCGCCTTGAGATAGGAGACATCCTCGGTGAAGCGTCCCTTGGGAAAGGATTTCACGTAATCGCCGGCGCCTTGCCGGGCCTCCTCGTATCGACCTGCGGTGAAAAGCGCATGCACCTGCATCAGGCGAAGTGGTTCCATCAGTTCAAGAGAGGGCGCCCCCCTCAGCGCGAGTTCAACAAACTCCAGCTGGGTCCGCGCGTCGCCACGTTCCTGCGCCTTGTTCGCCGCCAGGAAAAAGACCTGTGTCGCAGCACGACTTTGAGGATAGGCCTTCGAGAATCGCCGGGCTGCCACGAGCATCCGTTCGACACGGCCCGATTCGGCATATGCCGTAACCAGCCCCGCCAGGGCCTGCTCGCCTGCGGGGGACGATTGCGCCGCCTGCTGAAGCACCCGCTCGAAAACCAGAGCCGCCTCCCAGACATTGCCGCGCCGCAGGAAAGCCTGACCTCGTCGCAACAACACGACTTCGTCGTGATGCACGATCTTCCCGACCTCTGCGACCGCCGCACGGATCTGCTCCCGCGTCCTCTCCAGACGGCCAACGGCATTCAGGTCATCCCTCCGCGGATCGCCGCCGGCCTTCACCAGGGAAAGGCGCCGCTCCAACGCCTGCGTCTTTTCCGCCTGCAGGACCAGCAGGTCGTCGCGCAGACGCACGGCACGGTAGGCCGCAAGCGCCGTGGCGGGATCGTCCGCCGCCATGGCGACGTCGCCCAACCGGAGACCCAGGAGATTCAACGCGGCCACGTTGTCGACGCGATCCAGACCTTGATGCAGCACGCGAAGGCCGCGCCGCGCTTCCTCGAACTGCCGCTCATCGAGATGCAGGGAGATCACTGCCATCGCAGCCTCCGCCCAAGCCTCATCATGGGGCGCGAGTTCCAAATGCCGGTGGTACGCCGCAATCGCCACCTTGGGCTGACCAGCCTGCTGGGCGGCCATGGCCTCGCAGAGGGAAGCCCTGTCCCGATACGCCGGAATCGCAGCGAAGCTTGCGAACTCCCCCGCGGCCTCCGAAAAGCGCCCGAGGGCCGCGAGCGACAGCGCAGCCAGCCAGCGCGCTTCGACCGCGAGTGATCCCAGCCTCTGAGAACCTTCCACCCATCCGGCAGCCAGAGAATGCGCCCGTCCGGGGTTTCCCGATCGAAAATGCGCGACCGCCGCGGCATGGGTGAGTCGCTCCCGGACGAGTCCAGCGGGAAGCGGCTCACCGCCTTCCACACGCGACAACACCCGGTCGAGCAACGTCGCGGCGTCGCCATAACGTCTTGCCGCCATCGCGGTTTCCGCCTCCGCCACCACCTGCACCAAGGGAATGCGGATTTCCCCCCGACGGCTGCCTGCCACTCCCACGAGGGCAGGGATCGCGGTCTCCCCCGGTATCGCGGCGAAGAATGCAGCCAGGATCAGAGAGGTTGAGCAAAACATAAGCGACTATCTCATTATTACTTACAGCCTGTATGCATATTTCCTGCATGTTTGTCTAGATTTATTTGCAATAAAATATCAAAACGCCCTCGCCTCACAAAGCCGGCTGCTTTTTTTTGGGTGAATGCCTGCTGCCTTCGAGCGTTTCAGTCACGAAGCCATGGCGACCGCGTTCGATATCTTCATCGCGGGTCACGCCGCGACCTACGCCGGGCAGGCGGCCCAGGCGGCGTTTCTCGAACTCGACCGGCTGGAGTCCGAACTCAGCCGGTACGTGGAGTCGAGCGACATTGGGCGTGCCAATCGGTTGCCGCGGGAGGGTTCAACCATCATCGGGGAGGACGCCCTCGCCTGCCTCTTGATTTCTGCGGAGGTGTCCGCCGCAACGCAGCGCGCCTTTGATCCGGCCTATGCTTCGCGACGCGGTCCCGAGGACTCTCCCGAGGATCCACTCTACGCTCTCGATCCGCAAAGCCACACGCTGACGTCGCTGGTTGAACGCCTGCACCTCGATCTCGGAGCCGTCGGCAAGGGCTACGCGCTCGACTGCATGGCCAGGCTGCTCGACGACTGGGACATCACCACCGCCTGTGTGCAGAGCGGGGGCAGTACGGTGCTGGCCATGGACCCTCCGCCGGGTACCCGTGGCTGGCCGGTGGGCCTTGGCGAACCGCCGGCCTACCGCACGTTCACGCTGACCAAGCGGGCCCTGAGCGGTTCCGGACTCGCGGTGAAGGGCGCCCACCTCATCGATGTCCGCACCGGCGCTCCCGCCGGACGAACCCAGCGCACCTGGGCCTTCGCGCCCACGGCCGCCGTGGCCGACGCCTTGTCGACTGCATTCTTCGTGATGTCGGACGATGCGGTGCGCACGTACTGCCAGGACCATCCGGAAATCGGTGCCGCCATGGCGACCGATGCAAACGGCATCGAGATCGTCGGTCAGGCACCCTTCATCTGATCGCTGGTCGGCAACCGCTCCCGGCCGACCTCCGTGCTCTCCGTGCCTTGTATGTCCATTTCCATGTACAAGGAGGGAGTGACAAAGACTGCC
>CAZOXB010000062.1:0-17357 GCA_964583635.1 uncultured Opitutaceae bacterium
TCCCATTGAGATGGAGGGGACCTATCCGCTGCCCGAGGCGCAGCTCGACCGGTTCATGTTCAACGTCGTGGTCGACTATCTGCCGGAGGACGAGGAAGTGAGCGTGGTGGCGCGCACGACCCGCGGAAAGGACGAGCCGATCCAGCCCTTGTTTGACGGCGCCGACGTCCTGAGCTTCCACGAACTGGTCCGGTCAGTGCCGGTGGCCGACGAGATGGTGCGCTATGCCGTGCGCCTGGCGGCCTCCTCGCGTCCCCGGCGGAAAGGCACGCCCGATTTCATCGACACCTGGGTGAACTGGGGAGCCGGCACCCGGGCGGCGCAATACCTGGTGCTCGGGGCAAAGGCGAGGGCCCTGCTGCACGGCCGATCGCATGTGACCGTCGAGGACCTGAAGGCACTGGCAGCGCCCACCCTGCGCCACCGCATCCTGCTCAACTACCGCGCCGAGGCCGACGGCGTCCGCGTCGACGACGTCATTGCCCGGCTGCTCGCGGGCCAACCGCCGCCGGTCTGAGTTCGCGCAACCGCCACTCCTGCCCATGCCGGCCGCCGCTTCCATCGCCACCGAGGCTCCCGCCGCCGCCCGACCGGAGGCGCCGCCGCGCTCCGGTTCGGGTTTCGTCGATCCGCAGGCGCTGATGCGCATCCGCAGCCTGGAACTGCGCGCCCGGATCGTGGTGGAGGGGTTTCTCAGCGGCCTGCATCGCAGCCCGTATCATGGATTCTCCGTCGAATTCACCGAGTACCGCCCCTATTCCCCCGGCGATGATCCCCGGTTCCTGGATTGGAAGGTGCTGGCGCGGAGCGACCGCACGTTCATCAAGAAATTCGAGGATGAAACCAACCTGAGGTGCCACCTCCTGGTTGATCGGAGCCGCTCCATGGAGTTCGGGTCCGTCGGTTACTCCAAGGCGGAGTACGCGGTGACGCTCGCCGCCACGCTCGCCCATTTTCTCTCGCATCAAGGGGACGCCGTGGGCCTCCTGTCGTTCGATGAGGCGGTGCGGGAGTACCTCCCGGCCCGGGCGCGCAACGGCCACCTGCGCCAAATCATGCTGGCGCTGGAAAAGCCGGCGGGCGGGCGTTCAACCGACCTGGTCGCGCCGCTGGAGCAGATGGCGCGTCTCGTCCGGAAACGGGGCATGCTCGTGCTGATCTCCGATTTTCTGGCGCCGATCGACCGACTGGAATCGAGCCTTGCGACCCTCGCCGCCGCGGGACACGAGACGGCGATCTTCCAGGTGCTCGATCCGGTGGAGACCACGCTTGATTTTCCGTCCTCGACGATGTTCGAGGACATGGAATCGGCGCGCACCCTGTACGCGGATCCGGCGGCGGCGCGCGCCGGTTATGTCGAACGTTTCAATGCCCACACCGCCGCCTTGCGCGGTCTGTGCGGACGGAATGGCATCGCCTTCATGCGGCTGCTGACCTCGCAGCCGCTGGACCTCGCGCTGCTCGAATTTCTGCGGGCCCGGAGGAAATCCCCGCGCGGCGGCAGAAGGGCGGCAGGAGGTGCGCCATGAGTTTTCTCGCGCCGCTTTTCCTCGTCGGTGCCCTGGCCATTTCACTGCCGGTGCTGTTCCACCTCTCCCGCCGCGCCACGCGCACCCGCACCGCGTTCAGCTCGCTCATGTTCCTCCTGCCGACCGCGCCGCGGCTGACCCGGCGCAGCCGCCTGGAGCAGTGGCTTCTGCTGCTCATGCGCTGCCTCGCCCTGGCGTTGCTCGCGTTTGGTTTTGCCCGGCCCTTCTTCAAGGACGGAACGCACGTGCTGCCCCTCGCGGCGGTGCCGCGCCATGTGGTGGTCCTGCTCGACATCAGTGCGAGCCTTCAGCGTGAAGGACTCTGGGCGGATGCGCTGTCCCGCGCGGACGAGGTGATCCGTTCCCTGCAGCCGACCGATCACCTCGCCGTGATCGCCTTCGCCCGCGAGGCGAGGACTGCCCTGGGCTTTTCCGAGTGGGACGCCACGCCGGCGGATGCGCGGGCGACGCTGGCGAGGGCGCGGCTGGCCAGCCTGGCGCCCTGCTGGGAGGGGACGCATCTGGGGAAGGCGCTCGTGACGGCCGCGGATGCGTTCTCCGACGTTGATCACGACCGGCAGATCACCGGGCGTCGTGAAATCGTGCTGGTGAGCGACGTCCAGGCCGGAAGCCGGCTCGAGGATCTGCAGTCCTACGAATGGCCGAAGGGAGTGACCTTGAAGGTGGCGTCCGTTTCCCCCCGCCGGATCGGCAACGCCGGAGTGCAACTGATCGCGGGGACAACTGACGGTGGCGTAAACGGGACCGCGCCCGTCCGTATTCGAGTTGCAAATACTCGTGATGCTGCCGGCGAGCAATTCAGCCTTGTTTGGAAACGGGGAGCGGAAACCGTGGGCAAACCCATTCAGGTCTACGTTCCGCCGGGGCAGTCCAGGATTGTGTCGATGGAGGTGCAAGCCGGCGTGCCGGGGCTGGATCGCATCGAACTCGGCGGCGATGCCGTTCCCTTCGACAATACCGTTTTCGTCACTCCGCCGGAAAAGCAGCGTCTGCGCATCGCCTATTTCGGCGGGGAACCCGCGACTGATTCCACCCAGCCGCTTTTCTTCCTGAAGCGCGCGCTTGAGTCCTCGCCCCGGGTTCAGGTCGATGTGGTGCCGGTTGCCGGCACGTCGGAGACGCCCGACCTTGCCATGGCCGATGCGGCGTTCGTCACCGGGATGCCGTCGGCCGGCCAGGCGGCGGCCCTGCGTCGCTGGATCGAGTCAGGCCGGACCCTCGTCGCCGCGCCGAAATCCGCGGACGTGGCGGTGTCGCTGGCGGGAGTGCTTGCGGGGGTGACGCTGGCGGCGGAGGACACGGGTGTTCCGGGCGGTTATGCGATGTGGGGCGAGATCGATTTCAAACACCCGTTGTTTGCCGCCTTTGCCGATCCGCGCTTTTCCGATTTCACGAAGATCCATGTGTGGAAACACCGCCGATTCCAGCCGGCAGGCTTCAAGGACGCGCGGATCGTCGCTCGTTTTGATTCCGGGGATCCCGCGGTGATTGAGGCACCACTGGGCCGCGGGAGGATTGTCTGGCTCACGAGCGGTTGGCAGCCGGAGGATAGCCAACTGGCGGTGTCCTCCAAGTTCGTTCCGCTCGTCTGGTCGTTGCTGGACCACGCGGGCGTCACCCGCAGGGAGGTCGTTTCGCTGGTGGTGGGGGATGTCCTGCCACTTCCCGCGACGGAAGGCGCGCAGACGGTTGTTTCTCCGGATGGAAGGTCGCACGCGCTCGACTCCGGGGCCGTCGGGTTTGCCGGCACCCTCCTGCCCGGGATCTATCGCGTCGGCATCGACGGGCGTGAAGCGCGGTTTGCCGTGAACCTGGATCCGAATGAATCGAAGACGGACCCGCTTTCGCTCGACGATCTTGAACAGCTCGGTGTGCCTGCCAGGCCCACGGTCGCGGACCCCCGGGCCGATCAGGAGGCGGGCAGGCGCGCGGCGTCACTTCGGGCGGTTGAAACCGAGGGCCGGCAGAAACTCTGGCGCTGGTTCCTGCTGGCCACGCTCGCGGTGCTGCTGACGGAGACGATCGTCGCCGCCCGCACGGTTCAGAAGAAATCAACCGCCGGGGAGGCGTTATCGTCATGATGGATACGTTCCTTCGCCAAAGGCTGCTAGCCGTCTTTCGCCGTGAACAAGTCCGTGCTGTCGGCTGGGAATTGACGGCCGTGTGGCTCGTGGCGGCCGGGGCCGGCGCGCTGGCCTTCCTGACGCCCGGCGTGGGCGGCTGGGCGTCGCCGACTCCCTTGCGGCTGCTCGTCGCGGTGGCTGTGGCCGCGGCGCTGTGGCGGGTATTCAGACGCTTCCTCCGGCCGCCTGACTTCCGGCGTCTGGCGACGCGCGTGGAAAAGGCGGATCCGCAGCTCCAGGGGCTCATCCTCACGGCTGTCCAACAGACGACGGATGCCGACGGGCGCCCGCGGAATTTTCTGCAGCAGGAGCTGCTTTCCGAGGCGATGCGGATGAGTGCAGCCCGCGACTGGAGGCGTCTGGTGCCGGGATGGCAGATGGCGCTGGCGCACGTCGCCCAGGCCGCGGCTCTGCTTGTCCTGGCGAGCGTGTGGTTTGAGGCGGAACAGGCGGGACCCCGGTTCGCTTCAATGGACAGGAAGGAGGCGTCCGCGGGCGTGACCGTGACTCCCGGCGACGCGGAGATCGAACGGGGCGAAACGTTTGTCGTCATGGCACGGTTCGGCGACGTCGTTCCGGGAAATGTCCGCATGATTGTCCAGCAATCGGGTCAGCCTGAGAGGATCGTTTCGCTGGTGAAGAGCCTGGCGGATCCGGTCTTCGGCGGGACGCTCACGAATGTTGCGGAGGACTTCCGATACCGGATTGCGTTCGGCGAGCAGATTTCGCGTGAGTACTCGGTCAGGGTGTTTGAGTATCCCCGCCTCGAGCGTGCGGATGCCGAGTTGACCTTTCCCGCGTACACGCGGCAGGAATCCAGACGCATCGAGGACACCCGGCGCCTGAGCGCGGTCGAAGGCACGCGGCTTGGCCTGACCCTGCAGCTCAACAAGCCGGTTGCCGAGGCAAGGCTCGTCGCACGGGACAAGTCGGGGGCCGTGTTGTCCTTCACGCCTTCAAGAGACAAGGCCGTCGCCACGCTGCCGGTGATGACCTTGGAGAAGTCGCAGACCTACGACCTGCATCTCACCGATGCGGAAGGCCGCAAGAACCGCCTGCCGACGCCGTTCGTCATCGATGTGCAGCCGAACCGGCGCCCCGAACTGAGGATTGCATCACCGAGGGGGGACGTGCGTCCGTCCCCGCTTGAGGAGATCACGTTCCAGGGAACGGTATGGGACGACTTTGGCAGTCCCGCCTACGGGCTGGCCTATTCGGAGGCGGGTGGGGAGACGCAGTTCGTTGCATTGGGCAAGGATGCGCCGGCCCGTGAACGCAGGAACTTCGGCCACGTGCTTCGTCTCGAGGATCTGAAGGTGAAGCCCGATACTCTGATCTCCTGGTATGTGTGGGCGGATGACCTCGGCCCCGACGGACAGGTGCGGCGCACCACCAGCGATCTCTATTTCGGCGAGGTCCGCCCGTTCGACGAAATCTTCCGCGAAGAGACAGGAATGCAGGCGGAAAACGTGGAGAGCGAGATGGGCCAATCGGGCAATGCCCAGCGCCTCACGGAACTTCAGAAGCAGATCATGTCCGCCACCTGGAAATTGCAGCGTGATCCGTCGGGCGGGACATTTGTCGATGACGTCAAGGTGGTCCGTGACTCGCAGGTGCAGGCGCTCGGGCAGGCGCGCGAGGCTGCCGAACGCAGTCAGCGGCCATCCGATGGCGCGCTTTGGACGGAAGTGACTCAGGCGATGGAATCGGCCGCGAGCCGGCTCAACGATGCCACCGGGGAACCGAAAAGCCTGTCGGCTGCGCTTGCCTTTGAACAGGGTGCGTACCAGGGCCTGCTCAAGTTGCAGCAGCACGAATCGAATGTCTCGCGCAGCCGCAGCCGCCGGGGCGGCCAGGGCGGGCGGGGCAACCAGCAGCAGATGGATCAGCTCGATCTGGCACAGGAGGAAAACCGTTATGAGACGCAGCGCCAGGCCCGCTCGGCGCAGGATCCGCAGCGCAGCGAGCAAACCCGGACCATCAACCGGCTCCAGGAACTGGCGCAGCGTCAGGCGGCAGTCAATGAACGCCTCAAGGAGTTGCAGGTGGCGTTGCAGGAAGCGCGCACCGACGAAAAGCGGGAGGAACTTCGCCGCGAGCTGAAGCGTCTGCAGGAGGAGCAGCGGGACATGCTGGCGGACGTCGATGAACTGCGCCAGCGGATGGATCGTCCGGAAAACCAGTCGCGCATGGCCGACGAGCGTCGGCAGCTTGATGCGACGCGGCAGGATGTGCAGCGTGCGGCCGACGCAACCGGGGACGGCTCCGTCGCGCAAGCACTGGCGGCGGGCACCCGTGCGCAGCGGCAACTTCAGGACATGCGCGACTCCCTGCGGAAGGAGAACTCGAGCCAGTTCGCCGAGGAACTGCGCGATCTTCGGGGTGAGGCGCGTGAACTGGCCCGGCAGCAGCAGGCGATCGGCGAGAAGATGAAGGAACTGGCGGACTCCCGTCGGAAATCGCTGACCGATGGTGTCGCCCGCGAAGGGCTCCGCGAGGATCTCACGTCGCAGCGGGATCGCATGGAGAATCTGACCAAGCGGGCGACCAAGCTCTCTGAACAGGCGGAGAACGTCGAGCCGCTGGTATCCCAGCAGCTCTATGACAGCCTGCGCAAGGTGAGTCAGGACAGCGCGAACACTTCCAGGCAGATGCAGCAGGATCTGCTGGCCGAAGGCATGATGACACGTTCCCTCTACGAGCGGCTGAAGGACGGGCGGCAGGGTGACGGAGGACAGGTCTTCGACCTCGCCTCGGAGCTGTTGCGGGAAGGCTATCTGCCCCAGGCGATCACCGCCGAGAACAAGGCCCGTGCCGGCATCGAGGAATTGCGGAAGGGCGTGGAAAAGGCCGTCGGCAATGTCCTGGGCGACGACGCCGAGGCGTTGCGTCACGCCCAGGGCCAGCTCGACGAACTGACTGAACAACTGATGCGCGAAGCCGCCCTGGCGCAGCAGGGGAGGCGGGCGGTCGGGTCGGATCGGTCCGGGCAGTCTGATCTGAGGGATCCGACCGATCCGCCCGGGCAGGGCGGCTCCGCTGACTCCGCGACCCCGGGCCAGGCATCCGCGGCGGGTGCAGGCTCCCCCGGCGATCGGCAGATGGCGGACAGCGGGCGGACACGGTCCGGTTCACCGCGACGGGGAGACTTGGGCCGCGGCGGCATTGATTTCACCCGCCTCACCGAGGGTTCCGGCATTGCGGATCCGCGATCGGAGCTCGCTTCCAACGACGGCGGACCGATCATGGGGGACCAGTTCGGGCCGTGGGTTGACGGGCTGCGCGATGTCGAGGACGTGCTCGACAATGCCGAACTGCGCAACGCCCTCGCGACGGCGCGCGAACGCGCCCGTCGGATGCGCCAGGAATACCGGCATGACCGCAAGAAGCCCGACTGGGCCGTTGTGCGCGCCGAGATTCTGAATCCGCTCGTCGAGGTGCGCACGCGCATTGTCGAGGAGCTGGCGCGACGCACCTCCGGCGATCCGCTCGTGCCGGTGGATCGCGATCCTGTTCCGGCGCGTTTTGCCGAGTCGGTCCGGAAATACTACGAGGAGCTGGGAAAGAGTCCATGAGCGGGCTGCTGAACACCGACACCGCCATTTGGGCGAGCCTGACGCTGTTGTCGGACCAATGGCTCTGGCCCTTGGCCGCGGTTTGCGCGATCATCGCCGGCATATTGCTGTGGAGCTACCTGCCGGCGAAGCAGGCGGGTGCGGTGCGCTGGTGGTGCCTTGGACTGAAGCTGCTCGGGTTTGCCGCGCTCGCCGGCTGCCTGCTGGAACCGCTCTGGCTGACTCCACATGCCCGCCAAGGCGCAAACTACTTTGCCGTCGTCGCTGACAACAGCCAGGGCCTCCAGGTGAAGGACGCCGGGGAACCGCTCACCCGGGGTGAGGTGCTGTCCCGCCTGCTCGACCAGCCCGCGTCAGGATGGCAGACGGTGCTGGCGGACACGTTTGAGGTGCGCCGTTACCTGTTTGATTCGCGCCTGCAGGCGACGGCCGATTTTCACGAGCTCGACTTTGCGGGCCGTTCCACGGGCTTGGTCAGTGCGTTGAAGTCCCTCCAGCAGCGTTTCCAGGGACGCCCGCTCGCCGGGGTGCTGCTGTTCACCGATGGCAATGCGACCGACCTGCACGGGACCCCGCCTGCGATGGAAGGCATGCCGCCGATTTATCCGGTCGTGCTCGGAAAACCGGATGCGATCAAGGACGTGTCCATCCAGCAGGTCAACGTGAGCCAGACCGCGTTCGAGGACGCGCCCGTCACCGTGCAGGCCGAGGTGGCCGCCGCGGGCTTCTCCGGCCGGACGATCCTCGCGCAGATCATCGACCGCTCGGGGCGCGTGCTGCAGGAACAGGGCTTGGAGGCCGGGGGCAGGGGGCAGGAAGGAAACCTCACCTTCCGTTTCACCTTGAAGCCGGAGCAGACGTCGGGCGTGACGTTCCAGCGATTGAAAGTCGGGTTGCGCGCCGCGCCGGGCGGGTTCGATGGGAACGCCGGGGAGGCCACCCAGGCGAACAACTCCCGGGTGATTGCCATCGACCGGGGACGCGGCCCGTATCGCGTCCTCTATGTCGCCGGGCGTCCCAACTGGGAGTTCAAGTTTCTCAACCGTGCGGTCGAGGAGGATCCGCAGGTCCGGCTCGTCGCGCTGATCCGCGTGGCCAAGCGCGAGCCCAAGTTCGATTTTCGCGGGAGATCCGGGGAAACCAGCAATCCGCTCTACCGCGGTTTCGGCGAACAGTCGGCCGAGGATGTCCAGCGTTACGATCAGCCCGTGCTGGTGCGCCTGAACACCAGGGACGAACAGGAGCTGCGCGGAGGATTTCCCCGTACCGAGGAGGAACTTTACGCCTATGACGCCATCATCGTGGATGACCTTGAGGCTGAGTTCTTCAGTCCCGAACAGGCGCTGTTGGCGCAGAAATTCGTTTCCGAACGCGGCGGAGGCTTCCTGATGCTGGGAGGCATGGAGTCCTTCCGGCAGGGCGGATACCATCGTTCACCGATCGGCGACATGCTGCCGGTGTATCTGGACCGCATCGCCGGCGCCCAGCCGCTCGAGGGCGACAACGACACCCGTGATCCCCGGCCGATTCATTTTGATCTCGCCCGCGAAGGGTGGCTGCAGGCATGGGCGCGCCTGTATGACAACGAAACCCAGGAGCGTGCGCGCATCGAGGGCATGCCGGCGTTCCGGGTGGTGAATCGCGTGCGCGGGGTGAAACCCGGCGCCAGCCTCATCGCCACCGGCCGCGATGAAGGCGGCGGCGAGGTTCCGGCGCTTGCCGTGCAGCGCTTCGGACGGGGGCGGACGGCGGCGCTCATGGCGGGGGACCTTTGGCGTTGGGGGACGCGGGACGCGGCGCGTCAGGAACAACTGGGGCGGGCCTGGCGCCAGCTTGCCCGCTGGCTGGTTTCCGACGTGCCGCAACGCGTGGACCTCCAGGTCGAGCCGCAGGCGGAGGATGCCGGCGCGGGAGTCGCCCTCAATGTCCGTGTGCGCGACCTGCGGTACCGGCCGGTCGACGATGCCACGGTGATGATTGACGTCGAGTCCGTCGTCATGGGTGAAGCGGGCGAGGCCGCCCCGACAACGGTCCGGCTTCGGGCCGAGGCGTCGTCGACGGAATCAGGGCTCTACTCGGCGACCTTCGTGCCGCGCTCGAACGGTGGTTTCCGGGCCACTGCGGTGGCCGGAAATCCCGCCGGGGCGGAAACCGGCCGCGCGGTTGCGGGTTGGGCGGTGGATCTCGCCGCGGACGAATTCCGTTCGCTCGTCCCCAACATTGCGTTGCTCGAGTCCCTGGCCCGGCGCACGGGCGGCGAGGTGATTCGAGCCGGTGATCTGGCGGACTTTGTTCGCAACCTGCCCGGGAAACGCGCGCCTGTCATGGAGACCCGCGCCCAGCCGCTCTGGCATACGCCCTGGATGTTTGCGCTCGCGCTGGCCTGCCTGGCCGCGGAGTGGGGACTGCGCCGCTGGAAAGGGCTCGCATGACCGCCATCTGGCCCCGTCTGCCGGCAATCGCACGAGCGATGGCGATCGTTTTGCTCATGATGGGAATCGCCCACGCCGCCACGCCGGTGCCGCCGGATGCGGTGCTGATCGTTGGCGCCCCGGGAGAGCCGGCCTATGCGGATGCGTTCGGCCGGCAGGTCACGCGGTGGAAAGCCGCGTTTGCCCAAGCCGGTGCGGAACGGGTGACTGTCATCGGGCAGGAGGAGAACATGGCGGGTGCGTCGGATCTCCAGCGGGTTCAGATTGCACTCACCGAGGCGGCGACGGTGACGGATCGCGATCTGTGGCTCGTGCTGATCGGCCATGGCACGTTCGACGGCAAGGACGCCCGTTTCAATCTCCGGGGCCCGGACATGTCCACCGACGATTTCGTGGCGTGGACCAGACTCCTGAAACGTCCAAGCGCCATCGTGGTGGCCTCGGCATCGAGCGCGCCCTATCTCTCCCGGCTGTCGGCGCCGAACCGTGTTGTCGTCGTGGCCACCCGCAGCGGGTATGAGCAGAACTACGTCCGCTTCGGCGGCTACCTGGCCGAGGCCATCGCGGATCCTCGGGGGGACCTCGATCGCGACGGGCAGACTTCGCTGCTGGAAGCCTTCCTGAGCGCCTCGCATCGCACCGCGGAATTTTATAAGAACGAGCGCCGCCTCGCCACCGAGCATGCGCTGATCGACGACAACGGTGACGGATTGGGCACACCTGCGGACTGGTTTCGGGGAGTCCGCGCGATCCGGAAACCCGAAGGGGGGAAGGCCCTTGACGGCACCCGGGCGCGTCAGTGGCACCTCGTCAGGAACGCTGAGGAGGCATCCTGGACACCCGAGCGGCGTGCCCGGCGCGACGCGCTCGAGCTGCAGATCGAAACCCTGCGCGAGAACAAGGCTGCCATGTCCGAAATCGATTATTGGAATCGTCTCGAAACCCTGCTTCTCGAACTGGCGCAGCTCTACGCCGCACCTGTCTGATGGAACGTCACGCTCGGTGGCGGGCATCGAAACCATGGGTCCAAGGCGTGCTTCACGTCAGCAGCCGAACAGATGCGCGCGGGACGCGAAAGACGGTCGGGGGCGGCGCAGGCATCCTCAAGGCCCTCCAAATGCGCGGTGTTCGCGGAACCACGCAATAGATTGCACGGGCGGGGCATGGTCATGAGGGGGAGAGTCGCTTCATCTCCACCCATGGACGATCCAGCCGTCAAACTCGACCTGGACAAAGACATGAGCCTGTTTGCGCGCGGGGGCAGCCGACCTTCCCATTCGTTCGTTTTTCGATCCCGAACCGGCGCTGGGTACGATCGCTGCCCCAGGACCAGATTCCGCCAATCGCCGGCGGGCACTCACGAAACCCGGCTTCCGCGAGCAATGATCGGGAAGCACAGCATCTCATCACCCACGTTTGCACCATGCGCTCATCCCCACGCCTTCTCCGTGACATCGTAATCATCGTTTGCCTCAGCGGATTCCCGGCTGGCATCCCGGCCCGCGGCAACGCAGATCCCCAGGCGTCGATGGAACCCACTTGGATCAAGCAGGAGGGCGTATATCTCTTCCGCGACAACTTTGACAATGGCTCGTTTCTGCAATGGAGCAAATACACGCTTGATGATCGCTATGCGCTGGATTTGGAACCGCCACGCTCGGAGTGGGGCAGGCAGGAACGGATCAAAGTCGTCGACGCGCCGCTCGCCATGCGAATTGGTGACAAGGCCGTGAAGTTTACGGTGGCGCGGCAGCTCAACTCGTTTCGTTCCGAACTCGCATTGACCTCGGAGCGCGGATTCCAGGAACGCTGGTATGGCGTGCGCATCTTCGTGCCGTCTGACTGGGAATTCGGCAGCGCCAACACCGCCGACCAATCCGATATCGTCACGCAATGGCATCACCTCAGCAGTCTGCCGGCATCGGCCACCGGCAAGTATCCACCGCTGTCGGTTTCCATTCAAGGCACCACCTGGGCAATCAACAACAACTTCGGCGTCGAGGGTCAGGCGACACGGGATAACTTCGTCGCGACTGGCCGCGTGGACGCGGGCCGCTGGACAGCCTGGGTCTTCCACATCAAGTGGTCGCCGGAAAGCGACGGCCGGCTCCAGATCTGGAAGGACGGCGTGCTCGCGGTCGATAAGCACGGTCCGACGACCTACCGGACAGGAAAATCAACCACGCCTTACTGGAAGATCGGCATCTATCATCCCAATTGGAAGAGCCGGAACGAAGCGAAGTTCAACTCACCCCCGTCTCCGGTGAAGTCGCGCGTGATTTTCGTCGACGACGTCAGGATGGGCGACCGGCACGCAACCTACCAGGACGTCGCTCCTCCCGGCGCATTGCCGATTCGCCACACCGCAAACCCCTGAGGAAGATGGAACGCTCTCGCGACCCGGCCATCGGGCCCTGGTGCTGGCGCCTGTGAAAATGGAGACAATGCCATGACAAAAATCAACTATGTCGGCATCGATATTGGCACGTCATCCATCAAGGCCGCGGCGGTCGATGCAACCCATGGCACGCTCCTGACGGAGGAGCGGGTGATGCCGACGCCAAAGCCGCTCCTGCGCGCCCAGTTGCTGGCGGCGATTGGCGATCTCGCCGGGATGTTCGGTCAGCCGCGGGCGGTAGGCATCGGGTTTCCCTGTGTGGTGCAAAAAGGGCGTGTGATGACCTCTGACAATTTGCATGGTGAAACTGCCGGTATCGACACCTCCATGCTGGTGCAGGCGGCCGATTGCCCGGTTGTCATGTTGAACGATGCCGAGGCCGCGGCCCGGGCCGAAATGCAATACGGTGCTGGCCGGGGACGAACGGAAAAGACCTTGATTCTCACCTTCGGCACGGGGATTGGAGCGGCGTTGGCGCACGATGGCGTGGTGATTCCCTGTGAACTCGGTGGGCTGCCGCTGCGCGGCGCTCGCGCCGAACTGTACGCTTCGGCCGCGGTGCGCAGCATCGAGAAGCTGTCCTGGATGGAATGGAGCGCACGCGTGAACGAATACCTGGAGCAGGTGGAGCTCCTGCTCTGGCCCGAACTGATCATCGTGGGGGGCGGGATAAGCGTTCATCACCGTCAGTTCTTCAAACATCTGCGACCCCGGGCGGAGTTGGTGCCAGCGGCGCTCCGCAACGAGGCGGGCATCGTCGGAGCGGCGGCGTTGGCGACCGGGCTTCTGCCTGCCGCTGAGCCCCTGCCCGGGATTTTCAGCGGGCCGCAACCGCGTCCCTATTGACCCGAACGCCCACCCGCCGCACTGGCAAACCTCATGAACGCCGCCGCGCCGATGCCTTCCTGCGGCGTGCTTCCGGAAAACACCTGCGCGACCACGTCGCTCTCAGTGTGAAAACAGGTGGGCACCGTCGAAATTGTCTTTGTCCCACGTGTTGACATCGCCGTAGTAATGAAAGCGGTCGGGGCTGTCGTCGTTGGGGTTCAGACGCGCATCGTGCGTTGTCTTCATCCAATCCAAGACCCGCCGACGCAGGGTTTCCGTGATCGCGGCATACTCAGGCAGGCCCGCGACATTGCGCACCTGCGCGGGATCGCGTTTCAGGTCGTAGAGTTCCACGGCAGGGCGGCGGCTGAATGACAAGTCGAAGTAGCGGCGCAGCGCCGGATCGTTTTCACCGCGCAGGACGATGGTCTTGAGCGGGCCGTTGTCGACGTCTCCATAGGGGCCGACCGATTGATGTTTCTGCGGATCCCCCGCGGGCCAGCGTTCGGGCCGCAGGTTGAGGAGCAGGAGGAAATCGCGCGTCCGGATGCCGCGCACGGGATAACCGAGGTCACCGGCGCGCACGTTGGCATGGCGTTCGCGCTCGATGAAGACGGCATCACGTCCGCCTGCATCGGCGTCCTGCTTCAGCAGACCGGCGAAACTGCGGCATGTCATCGATGCGGGCACCGGCAAGCCGACCAATTCGAGCACGGTCGGGGCGAATTCGCTCAGATTGACAAAGGGATCCAGCCGACGGCCGCCAACCAGCCGCCGTCCCCAGAAGACCAGCGGCACCTTCGAGCCGTCGTCGTAGCAATTGGC
This sequence comes from uncultured Opitutaceae bacterium, assembly GCA_964583635.1. GTDB lineage: Bacteria > Verrucomicrobiota > Verrucomicrobiia > Opitutales > Opitutaceae > UBA6669. The sequence goes on from CAZOXB010000062.1 coordinate 13,732, forward strand.
GAGTCCGCGGGGGATCTGCCAGCCGTTGTCGCTTGCGCACACGACAATCGTGTTGTCGAGCAGGCCGAATTTTTCCAGTGCCGCGATGGCATCGCCGACTGCGCGGTCGAAACGGCGCACGCCGTTGTAATAGGCGAGAAGCGCGGTGCGCACTTCGGGCGTGTCCGGCAGGTGCGGCGGCACCTGGATGGTGGCGGGATCAAGACCCTGCGCGGCGTCGGCCCGGTAGTCCCACTGGCCGATCGCGGTATCGAGGTTGCCGACCCAGAAGAAGAACGGCTGGCCGCGGGGGGATTGGTCCAGAAAGGTAAGGAAATCCGCGTAGCGGCGGCCGACCGGATTCTCGTCCCAGCCGCCGACGACATAGTTGCCCGGTCCCCAGGCCTTGCCGCTATAAGCGGTGGCATAACCCGCACGGCGCAGAAGATCGGTGAGGAGAAGATGATCCCCCGGGAAGGAACTCCACAAATTCACCGCCTCACCAAGTTCATGGGCGTAGCGTCCGGTGAGCATGCAGGCGCGCGTGGGCGAACAGGACGGCACGGGGCAGAAGGCGTTGTTGAACGAAACACCTTCCCTGGCGAGCCGGTCGAAGTTGGGCGTTTGCACGGTGCGATCGCCGGCGAACGAGCTGTGGGGGTAGGCCCAGTTGTCTGCGAGCAGCAGGAGGACGTTGGGATGCCCCTTCAAGGCACGGCCGGCAGCCGGTGCGGCGGCACCGGCAGCATCGGCGACGGGCCAGACGCCCAATCCAAGGGTGAAAAGTCGGGCGGCAATTCGAAAGCTACGGGAGAGGAGTAACGAACCCATGATGCCCGGCAAGGTCCGATTTCCGCTTGAAAATACGAGTGGCCTGCCATGCAACCTATTGCGTGCAAGGTGCCCGAACTAGCATGAACCAGCTGGCTAAAGTCGCCGGCGTGAGCGTCTCCACCGTCTCGCGGGCCTTGCACGGTCAACCGTCGATTCCAGAAGCGACCCGGCAGCGCATCCAGCAACTGGCCGACCGGCTCGGTTATCGGCCCGATCCGATGCTCGATGCCTTGGGCGCCTACCGACGAGGCCTCGCCAAGAGGGAATACAGGCCGACTCTGGCCGTGATCGCGTCCGACCCTGAGTGGCGCCGCGATCTCGCCTGCCGGCTCTATTTCGAAGGCGCGCGGCAGCGCGCCGATGCCCTCGGCTATCAGTTGGGTACCTTCGTGGTGGCAGCGGGCGAACTCAGTTGCCAGCGTTTGATCGGGATACTGGAGACGCGCGGCATCCGCGGAGTATTGGTGTTGCCGATTTTGAACCTGACGGTCGACCTGAGCGGACTGGACGGCAGATTTCTTGTCGTCGCTGCCGGTTGCAAACTGCCGTCACCGATCGTCAATCGCGTCTCCATCGATCATTTTTCGGCGATGGGCGATGCCGTCCGCAGACTCGCTGCCATGGGCTACCGGCGGCCCGGTTTGATCCTGCGGGCGGAACCCCCGGAGCGGGCGCCAGACGGCACCACCCATGTCGGGCAATTATGGAAAGGCGCCTACCTGGCCGAGTGTGCCAGACAGTTTGGCGACCTGCGCATACCCGTGGCTTGCTTTACCGACGAACGAAGCTTCGAACGTTGGGTCAACCGCCATAAGCCCGATGTGCTCATCTCCCAGGATCGCAACGTCGCACGCCTGGCGAACGCACTCCGTTGCAGTCTCCCGATTGTCTATACGATGGTGGATGACGACGCCACCCTGACTGGAATCCATCAAAATTCGCGCCAGGTTGGGCGGCGGGCGATTGATTTGATTGTGGCCGACCTTTACCGTTCCGAATCCGACCAGACCGCCGACGCGGTAAAGGTCCTGGTGGCGACCGCGTGGCAGGAAGGCACGACGGCAATACCCCGGCGGTAGCGGCCGGCCGGCGCGGAGTCTTCTGAGACGTGATTGCTTCCGTTACGCAATAGATTGCGTGGGCGGCTGGTTGCGACGTGGACCGGAGCGGCCTCGGCTGCCATGCCATGAAACGCACTTCACCCCGCCCCGGGCGTTCACTTCCGATCAAGCGGCCCGACCAGAAAAGAGCCGGACAATTCTCCGTTCACGTTGCCAGAAGTCTCAGCGTCATGCTTGGCCTCTGGACCGCCATGCTGCCTGCGCAGACGGCGCCGACGCCTCCGGCGTCGGGGCCGACGGCCGCGGAGGGGGCGGTGCAGGAACTCTCACCGTTCGAGGTGCGCGCGGAATCCGACTTTGGCTACTCGGTGCGCGACACGCTCGCGGGCAGCCGCCTCAACACCGAATTGCGCGACGTGGCATCGCAGATCCAGGTGATGACGCCGGAGTTCCTGCACGATATCGGCACCGTCTCAGTTGAAGACGCGTTTCGCTATTCCATCAATGTCGAGAACACCAGCGAGTACACGGCGTATGGTTCGGGGGACTTCAACAGTCGCGTCGTCAATCCGAACACCGACAACCGCATGAGAGGGCTCACCACCAGCAGCCGCTCGCATGACTTCTTCGAGACGTCGATGTTCCTCGACACCTACAATTCCGACCGGATCACCTATTCGAGCGGCCCGAACGCGATCCTGTTCGGCGTGGGCCGTCCGTCCGGCATCGTCGATATCAGCTTCAACCGCGCCCGCATGCGGCGCAACAGCTACTCGGTGAAATTCAGAACCGACAATTACCAGTCGCTGCGCAGCTCGCTCGATCTCGAGCAGTCGATCATCCGTGACCGGCTGGCGGTGCGAATCGATGCGTTGCATCAGAACCAGAATACGTTTCGCACGGCCTCGGGGGAGAACACCCGCCGATTGTTTGGCACGTTCACGGCCAAGCCGTTCAAGAACACGACCGTGCGCGGTTGGATGGAGCATGTCTACATCAACGCCGATCAGGCCCGCAATACCGTCTTCACCGATCGGGTGACGCCTTGGATCGCGGCGGGAAGGCCGATCTTCAACAACGGCACGAGCGCCACGGGGGTTTCACCCAGTCCCGCGACGGCGGACCCCCTCTTCCGTCGATACACCGTGACTCGCAACGTCTACGTCTTCGGCCAGACCTCCGGGGACGTGCCGTTCATGGTGTGGGGATCCACGTCCGCCAATCCTTCGAACAGCACCACCGCGCGATACTCAGTCACAACCAAAGGGCCCGGTGATCTCGCGGCCGACCCGGATTTCTATCCCTACAGCCTGAGGGACTCCTCGGTGTTTCCGCTCGACGTGAACGTCCACGGCAATGGAACGCGCAGTTTGATGCGGGGGCGGATTCTCGGCGCCACCCTGGAGCAGCGCGTCGGCAGGAACCTCTTCCTCGAAGCCAGCTTCAACCACGAACAGAATCGCTACGATTTCGTGGATGTGATGCGCGGCAACCAGAACTCGCTCTACGTCGACGCGAACCGCTTTCTACCCGATCGGGTCACTCCCAACCCGAACGTCGGCCGCTATTACTTCGAAGGTGGCGGACGCGCCGGCACGCGCCGCTTTGAGCGGGAGGAAATGCGCGCCACCGCCGCTTACGAGCTCGATCTCACCCGGAAGAACGTGTGGCTCGGCCGCCACCGCCTTGGATGGCTGATACAGCGGACCTTTGCCGTCGACGGCCAGCCGGACAGCGATCTGCGCATCGTGC
>CAZOXB010000063.1:0-17275 GCA_964583635.1 uncultured Opitutaceae bacterium
ATGCCAAGTCCGTTGAGAACCCGCGGGATATCGGCATAGCTGTAGTAGAGTCGGCGGCCGGGCGTGGAGACGCGATGGAGGTGGGTGATCGCGGGAACGTCATTCACGTACTTGAGTTTGACGACGAGTGTCTTGTGCCCGAGCTCATCCTGTCCGTCGGAGTAGTCGGCGATGTAGCCCTCGGCCTTCAGGATCGCCGCAATACCCTCCTTCATCTTGGAATGAGGCGAAACGGCCTCCGTCTTTTTCGCCGCCGACGCATTGCGCAGGCGGGTGAGAAAATCGCTGATGGGATCTGTCATGGGTGGATGGGTTGATTTGCCGCCGGGTCATATCCTGCGCCACTGCGGCGCCACCCCCGACGGGAAAAGATAGTTTTACCAGGATGACTTGGTGACGCCCGGGATCTTGCCCGCCAGGGCGAGTTCGCGGAACTGGATGCGCGAGACGCCGAACTTGCTGATATAGGCGCGCGGACGGCCGCTCATCGAGCAGCGGTTGCGGACGCGGGTCGGCGACGAGTTGCGGGGAAGCTTCTGCAGTTTCTTCTGGGCAGCAAAGAAGTCCGCATCGTTGCAGTCGGGATTGGCGAGGACCGCCTTCAGTTCCGCTCGCTTGGCGGCGAATTTCGTGGCAAGCTTCTTGCGCTTTTCGTTGCGCTGGATGGCAGAGGTTTTCGGCATGAGGGGAGAGTCGTTGAATTAGGCGGCCTTGGCCGTTTCGGTGCGACGGAAAGGCATGCCCAAAAGCTTGAGCAACTCTCTTCCTTCGTCGTCGGAGGTGGCCGACGTCACGATCGTGATGTCCAGACCCATGGTCTTCTTGACGTTTTCCACGGTGATTTCCGGAAAGATCGTGAAGTCGGTGATGCCGAGATTGTAATTGCCCTGCCCGTCCAGCTTGGTCGGGGTGCCGCGGAAGTCGCGGATCGTCGGCAATGCCACCGCGAGAAGACGGTAGAAAAACTCCCACATATTGTCGCCCCGCAGCGTGACGTGCGCCCCCACCACCTGTCCCTTGCGCAGCTTGAAGTTGGCGATTGCCTTCTTCGACTTGGCGAGAACCGGCTTCTGCCCGGCAATCAGACCGAGGTCGCGTGCTACGTCCGAGATCAGGTTCTTGTCCGCATCCGCATCAATTCCCGTATTGAGAACGATCTTGGTCAGGCGCGGAACCTGATGTTTGTTCTTATACCCGCGATTCTTCTGAAGCTCGGGCACGACTGTATTGTCGTAAAATTGCTTGAGTGACGGTGATTTGCTCATGGGAGGGGCCTCCGGGTTTCCAAGCCGGGGGCAAATGAGTGAGGATGTAAAAGAGGGAAAAGAATGATTAATTCAAAGAGCGCCCGGCCTTGGCAAGGACGTTCTGCGGGGCGACTACGAGGCAGCCGTCGCCTTGGCCTGACGGCGCTTGCTGCCGTCGTAGCGAGACTTCAATTGCAGATTGGAAACATGAATGGTGCCTTCGCGCTCGGCAATGGTGCCATTCGGGTGCTCCTGCGACTTCTTGAGGTGGCGCTTGATCATCGCAACCCCCTCGACCCGAGCACGTTGCTTGGCAGGGACAAGCTCGAGGATCTTGCCGCTCTTGCCCTTGTGGGAACCGGCGATGACGACAACTTCGTCGCCACGTTTGATATGGGATTTCAACATGGTCGTGATGGTTACAGCACCTCGGGCGCGAGCGAAATGATCTTCATGAAATTCTTGGCACGGAGCTCGCGGGCGACCGGGCCGAAGATGCGGGTGCCGCGCGGGTTGCCGTCGGCACCGATGATGACAATGGCATTGCTGTCGAAGCGCAGGTAGCTGCCATCGGCGCGGCGGACAGGCGCCTTCGTGCGAACGACAACGGCCTTGGCGACCTCGCCCTTCTTCACCGTGGCATCGGTGCTGCTTTCCTTGATGTGCACCGTGACGATGTCACCCACGCCTGCGGTGGCGGTGTTTTGCCCTTTGCGGGAGATGTAGGCGGCCTTGCGCGCGCCCGTGTTGTCTGCGATTTCGAGAATGGAACGGAGTTGGATCATGACGTCCTCCTGGGCATTGTGTGGATTAAGGGAGCAGGTCAGGCTTTGTCAGCCGCGGACGCATTGGGCGTCGTGGTCTTGGTCGGAACGGCAGCGGCGACGTCGGCCTCGCTGATGGCGACCGCGTCAGAGGTGACGGCCTTGGCGACAATCTTGACGACACGCCAGCGCTTGAGGCGGCTGAGCGGACGTGTCTCCATCACATCGACCTTGTCGCCCACCCTGGTCTCGTTCTTTTCATCGTGAACGTGGACCACGGTCTGGCGATTGATCACCTTGTGGTACCGCGGATGCGGCGTCTTGTAGGGAATGGTGACCTTGATGGATTTGTCGCCTGAGCGGCTCGTGACGAATCCGGTGAGTGTTTTGCGGGTATTGCGGGTGGACATGGCTTTAGGCGGCTTTGGCGCGCTTCTTGGAGTTGGCGGCGGTGAGCAGACGCGCGATGTCCTTGCGAAGGGAACGGATCTCGTGGGTCTTCTCGACCTGGCCGGTCTGTTTGCGCAGGCGCATCTGGAGGAGCGCTTCGCGGGCCTCGCGGAGCTTGGTTGTGATCTCAGCCGGAGCGAGCTCGTTGATTTCTTTCGCGGTCATGGCGGCGTATGGTTGAAGGTTTCGTGCTGCGGACTAGGCGGCCGCGCCTTCGCGCACGATGAAGCGGCAGCGGAAGGGAAGCTTCGCGTCGGCGAGGCGGAAAGCCTCCTTGGCGATGCTCGCCGGAACACCGGAGAGCTCAAAGAGCACGGCGCCGGGCTTGATGACGGCGACATAATATTCGACGGGACCCTTGCCCTGGCCCATGCGCACTTCCGCGGGCTTCTTGGTGACCGGCTTGTGGGGGAAGACGCGGATCCAGAGCTTGCCCTTGCGCTTGAGGTGCCGGGAGATCGTGACGCGCGCAGCCTCGATCTGCTGGCCGGTCATGGGACCGCGGGACAGGGATTGAAGGCCGTAATCGCCGAAGGAGAGCGTGTTGCCGCGCTTGGCGTTGCCGGCGCGGGTGCCCTTCTGGGTTTTGCGGTATTTCGTACGGGAAGGCGAGAGAGCCATGGCTAGCTAGGAATTGAAGTCTGAGATTCGAAATTTGAAATTTGAGATCTGAAATCTGAAATTTGAGATTTGAAATTTGAGATCCGGCGATCAGGCGGCCGCGTCGGCTTCCTTCTTGCAGATCCAGCACTTGACCCCGATCTTGCCGTAGACGGTCTGGGCTTCCGAGAAACCGTAATCGATGTTCTCGCGCATGGTGTGCAGCGGAACTCGTCCCTTGCGCTGCCATTCGCGCCGTGCGATGTCGGCGCCACCGAGACGCCCCGAGCACTGGATACGAATGCCTTCAGCTCCCAAGGCCATCGCCATCTCGACCGCCTTTTTCATGGCGCGGCGGAAGGCAATGCGCCGTTCAAGCTGGAGCGCGACGTTCTCAGCGACGAGCTGTGCCTCGATTTCCGGCTTCTTCACCTCCTGGATGTCGAGGAGGATTTCCTTGCCGGTCAGCTTGGCGAGCTCCTCCTTGATCTTCTCGACTTCCTGTCCCTTGCGACCGATGACCACGCCAGGACGCGCGGTGTAGATCTTCACCCGGACGCGGTTGGACGCGCGTTCGATGAAAATGCGGGGCACGGAGGCCTGCTTCAGTTTCTCCATCAGCTTCTGCCGGATGATCTGGTCTTCGAGCAGCAGTTTGGGGAAGTCCTTCTTTGTCGCGAACCAGCGGGACTGCCAGTTGCGGCGGACGGCGAGACGGAAACCTACGGGATTGGTTTTTTGGCCCATGGCGGGAATCAGTTGGCGGTTCCGTCGCTGAGGACGATGGTGATGTGCGACATTTTCTTCCGGCGGGGCATCGCGGTGCCGCGTGCGCCTGCCTTGAAACGCTTCAGGACGGGTCCCTGGTCGACGATGGCGGATTTGACGACCAGCGAATCGGCGGAGAGGTTGTTGTTGTTCTCCGCGTTCGCGATCGCGCTCTTCAACGTCTTCACGATGAGACGGGCGCTCTTGCGCGGAATCACGCCGAGAAGATCGACGGCGTCGGGAGCGGTGCGCCCCTGGATGGTACGGGCCACCTCGCGCACCTTCTTCGGTGACATGCGAGCGTAGCGGGTGATGGCTTGAACTTCCATGATGACATTGAGGATTCCCTCCGTTTGGAGGGCGACAGCGGGAGACCGGTGGGACCTGCTCCCCTGCCCTTTGGATTTGTGATGATTGAGCGGTGATCGTCTGGGCGACAGCGTGAGCGCAAGGCGCGCGCGCATCGCAAAAAGGGAACTCAGATTTCCTTGCGGGTCATGCCACCGTGCGACTTGAACACCCGGGTGGGGGCAAATTCGCCGAGCTTGTGACCGACCATGTTCTCGGTGACGTAAACGGCGACGAACGCCTTTCCGTTGTGGACATTGAACGTGACGCCGACGAAGTCGGGCGTGATGGTCGAACGGCGGGACCAGGTTTGGATGGGCTTCTTGTTCGCGCCGGATTTCTGCGCCTTCTCGATCTTCTCGAGCAGGTGATAATCGACAAAGAAGCCTTTTTTGATGGAGCGGGCCATGGTAGCGGAATTCGATTACTTCTTGTTGCGTGGCGGACGACCGTTGTGGCGGACCAGGATCTGGGAGCTCGTGGTCTTCGAGCGGCGGCGGGTCGGGAAACCCTTGGCCAATTGGCCCCACGGAGAGACAAGGTGCTGGCGACCACCGCCGCCCTTCGACTTGCCCTGGCCACCGCCGTTGGGGTGATCCACGGGATTCATCACCATGCCGCGAACGCGGGGCCGGCGTCCGAGCCAGCGGTTACGGCCGGCCTTGCCGAGGGATTCATTCGCATGCTCCCCGTTGCCGACTTCACCGATCGTCGCACGGCAGCGCGCGTTGACGAGGCGAATTTCGCCCGACGGCATCTTCAATTGCGCCTGGCCATTGTCGATGGCGACCAGCTCGATGGAGGTACCCGCCGTGCGACCGAGCTTTGCTCCGCGACCCGGGTAGAGTTCCACGCAATGGAGCTTCGTCGAAGGCGGAATCAGTTCGAGCGGGAAGTTGTTGCCGATCAGAAAATCATTCGTCGTCGCCTTGTCGGACGCGATGATCGTGCTACCGACGTCAAGGGACTGCGGAGCAATGATGTAACGCTTCTCGGCCGAGGCGTCCTGATATTGCACCAGGGCGATATGGGCCGTGCGATTGGGATCATACTCAAGCGCGATCACCTTCGCAGGAACATCGAGCTTGTCGGAACGGCGGAAGTCGATGATCCGGTAGAGCTGCTTGTGGCCGCCGCCGCGACGACGCGACGTGATGCGACCGTAAACATTGCGACCGCCGGTCTTCGGTTTCGGTTCAGTCAGCGCGCGCTCGGGACGCTTCTTGCTCAGGGAGGGAGTCCGGTTGAGCAGGGTGAAGCGCTGCGATGGCGTGAGGGGACGGAAAGGTTTGAGAGCCATGGGATTTTTCTCCAGGTAGTGTCGAGCCGTCAGATGAGCTCGATCTTGTCTCCGGCCTTCAGGGTTACGATGGCCTTCTTGTAGTCGGAGGTCTTGCTCGGCCGGCCCGAGCGACCACGCCGGTTCTTGCCGAGATAGTTTTGAATGTTGACGCGGGTGACCTTGACCTTGAAGGCCTGCTCGACGGCCAGACGAACTGCGCCCTTGGTGGCGTTCGGGAAGACCTCGAACGTATACTGGCCGAGATCGGAGGAAGCCTGCGCGGCCTTCTCCGTCAACCGGACAACTTTGAGGATCGAATGTGAGTTCATCTTAGTTCTGGTCCCCCTTCACGCGTGCGAGGACCGCGTCAAGGGCGGCGCTGCTGAGGATGATTTTCTTGTATTGGGCCAGATCGAGCGTGTTGAGCTTCGTGGCTTCCTGGAGTGAAACGCGGCAGAGATTGCGCGCGGCGCGGGCATTCTCCGCACTGAACGGAGCGTCGACCAGCAGCAGCTTGCCCTTCGGCTCGATGCGCTTGACGACTTCGCTGGCCGCCTTCGTCTTGGCGTTTGCGAACGATACACTCTCAATCACGACGAGCTCCCCGGCAACCGCGCGGTCGTAAAGTGCACGGCTGAAGGCGAGTGCCTTGACCTTGTTGTTGATCTTCTTCGAGAAGTCACGCGGACGCGGTCCGAAGACGACTCCGCCTCCCGCCCAGAGGGGCGAGCGGATGGAACCGGCGCGGGCGCGGCCGGTGCCCTTCTGGCGCCAGGGCTTCTTGCCGCCGCCGGACACCTCGCCGCGGGTCTTGGTCGAGCGGGTTCCCTGGCGTTGATTGGCGCGGATGGCGACGATGACTTCCTTGACGGCCTGGACGCCCTTGTCCCCCTCGAAAACCGGGAGATTCGGGAATTCCTGCTCGCGGGAGGTCGCGCCGTCGGAACTAAAGACTTTCAGCTTCATTTCAGTGGAGTGCTCGAGGGTTAGGCGTTCGCTTTCGGCTGGCCCTTGATGGCGGTGCGAACAATGACATCGTCGCCGTTGGCGCCGGGGATGGCACCCTTGACGAGAAGGATGTTTTTCTCGGGGAGAATCTTGACCACGCGCAGGTTCTGGACCGTGCGGCGTTCGCTGCCCATGTGACCGGGCATGATCTGGTTCTTCCACGAACGACCGGGCGTCTGGCGCATGCCGATCGAGCCGATGCGGCGGTGGAACATGGATCCGTGACTCGCGGGACCGCCGGCGACGCGCCAACGGCGGACCACGCCCTGAAAGCCCTTGCCCTTGGAGATTCCGATCACGTCGACCAACTGGCCCTCCTTGAAGGCTTCGACGGTGACGACATCTCCCGGCTTGATTGAAGGCTTTTCCGCCAGGCGGACCTCGCCGAGCACGCGCGGTGCGGCGGTGAGGCCGGCCTTTTTCGCATGCTGGAGTTCAGCCTTGGAGGCGTTCTTCTCCTTCTGCCGGGCGAAGCCCAACTGGACGGCGTGATAGCCGTCGGTTTCTTCGGTCTTGACCTGGACCACAGCGCAGGGTCCGGCTTCGACCACGGTGACGGGGACCAGGACGTTTTGAGCGTCATAGACCTGCGTCATGCCGAGTTTTTTACCGATGAGAGTGCTGATTGACATGGGCTAAGCGGTAGGTGGAAAGTTTCCGTTTGGAGACCTACATTAGCGATTCCGGCATCGCGCCGGAGTGGCCGCTAAACTGTGGGTTGTGACTGCCGGGCGCAGCTTAAACGTTGATGGTGATATCCACGCCGGAAGGCAGGTTGAGCTTCTTGAGCTCGTCCACCGTCTGCGCGGTCGGTTCGATGATATCGATGAGCCGCTTGTGGGTGCGGGTCTCGAATTGCTCCATCGATTTCTTGTCCACATGCGGCGAGCGGTTGACCGACAACTTGTCGATGCGCGTGGGCAAAGGAATGGGGCCGGAGACACGTGCGCCCGAGCGCTTGGCGGTCTCGACGATCTCCAAGGCGGACTGGTCGATGACCCGATAGTCGAAACCCTGGAGCTTGATGCGAATGCGTTGGCCTTTCATGGCGAAAAAGAACGGTGGTTAGGTGCGGGCGGGAGCCTTGACGGAAGATTCCACGATCTTGGTCAGGAGGGAGTTCGGAACCTGCTCGAAATGCGACGGCGTGATGGACGCGCTGGCGCGGCCCTTGGAGAGCGAACGGATGTCAGTGACATACCCGAACAGGGATTCGAGCGGAACGTTGGCGGAGACGATGCAGGCCCCGTTCTTGTTCTCCATGCCCTGGATCTGGCCACGACGGCGGTTGATGTCGCCCATGAGGTCGCCCTGGTACTCGTCAGGGGTGGTCAGTTCGACGCCCATGATGGGCTCCAGGAGGATGGGTTTGGCCTGCCTCATCGCTTCCTTGAACGCAAAGATGCCGGCCATCTTGAAGGCGAGTTCCGAGGAGTCGACCTCGTGGAAGGACCCGTCGATGATGCGCACGATGACATCGACGACCGGGTAGCCGGCAACGACGCCGTTGTTGGCACCTTCGAGAATGCCCTCGGTCGATGGCTTGATGAATTCCTTGGGAATGACGCCGCCGACGATTTCGTTCACGACCTCGACGCCCTTCCCCTTCTCATTGGGCTCGATCTTGACGACCACGTGGCCGTACTGGCCCTTGCCACCCGACTGACGGATGAACTTGCCTTCACCCTGCGCGGCGGCCGTGACCGTTTCGCGATAGGCGATCTGGGGTTTGCCAACCGTGGCCTCCACCTTGAACTCGCGTTTCATGCGGTCCACGATGATTTCCAGGTGCAGTTCACCCATGCCCGCCAGAATGGTCTGGCCCGTGTCCACGTCGGTCTTGACCCGGAGGGTCGGATCCTCGGCGACAAGGCGCTGCAGTGCGGTGCCGAGCTTTTCCTGATCGCTCTTCGAGTTCGGCTCGATGGACATGGCGATGACGGGCTCGGGGAACGACGGCGGTTCGAGACGGATGTCGAATTCCTCGTCGCAAAGCGTATCTCCGGTGATGACGTCCTTCACCCCCACGAGCGCACAGATGTCGCCCGAATAAGCGGCGTCGATTTCCTCGCGATCCATCGCACGCATCAAAACGAGGCGGGAGACCCGTTCGGAGCGGCGGGTGCGCGGATTGTAGAGTGACTTGCCCTTGCTGAGCGTGCCGGTGTAGACGCGATAGAACACGAGCTTGCCGACAAACGGATCGGTCCAGAGCTTGAACGCGAGGCCGGCGAGCTTGCCCTTGTCGCTGACGACGGCCTCGATCACCTCTCCGTCGCTGTCCTGCCCCTTCATCGGCGGGACGTCGATCGGGTTCGGCAGGTAATTGACGACGCAGTCGAGCAGCCGCTGGATGCCCTTCTTCTTGAAGGCCGAGCCGGGGATGACGCCGGTGAACTTCATCGAGCACGTCGCCTTGCGGACGGCGAGAATGAGTTCCGCGGTTTCAATTTCCTGCCCTTCGAGGTACTTGCCGGCGATCACATCATCGAAGTCCGAAACCGCCTCGATGAGCTTTTCGCGGTATTCTTTCGCCTGGTCCGCGTACTCGGCGGGAATCGCCGTGGTGACCGGCTCCATGCCCAGCACATCCTTGGTGTCGTCGAAGATGTAGGCGACATTCTGGACGAGATCGATGACCCCGTTGAAATTGTCCTCCTTCCCGATCGGAATGTAGAGCGCGTGGGCGTTGGCCTTCAGCTTGTCGCGCATCTCCTGGATCGCCCGGAAGAAATTGGCGCCGACCCGGTCCATCTTGTTGACGAATGCCACGCGTGGCACGCCATACTTGTTGGCCTGACGCCAGACCGTTTCGGACTGGGGCTGCACGCCGGCAACCGCACAGAAGACCGCAATGGCACCGTCGAGTACGCGCATCGAGCGTTCGACCTCCGCCGTGAAGTCAACGTGTCCCGGCGTATCGATGATGTTGATGCGCTGCTTGATGCCCTTCCACGGACCGTAGGATGCGTTCCATGCGCAGGAAATGGCGGCGGCGGTGATGGTGATTCCACGTTCGCGCTCCTGCTCCATCCAGTCGGTTACGGCGGTGCCCTCATGGACCTCGCCCATCTTGTGGACTGCACCCGTATAAAAGAGAATGCGTTCGCTGGTGGTGGTCTTGCCCGCGTCGATATGCGCGGCGATGCCGATATTGCGCGTCCATTCGAGCGGGAATTCCCGCCCCGGAGCGTTGGCCGGAGAGACCTTGTTCTTGTCGGTGACGACAGTGATATTGATCGAAGAGGACATGCGTGCCTTCCTTACCAACGCAGATGGGCGAACGCACGATTGGCCTGCGCCATCTTGTGCGTGTCTTCCTTCTTCTTCACGACCGTACCGGTATTGTTGTACGCGTCGACAAGCTCCGCCGCCAAGGCATCGCGCATCGGCATGCCCTTGCGGGTGCCGGCTGCGGTGACAATCCAGCGCAGAGCCAGGCTTTCCTGACGCTCAAACGAAATTTCGACCGGCACCTGATAGGTCGCGCCACCCACGCGGCGACTCTTGACCTCGAGACGCGGACGGGCGTTCTCCATCGCACCGATGAGAAGATCGACGGGATCGCCCTTCTCGAGCTTCTCCGAAACCTTTTCGAAGGCACCGTAGACAATGCGTTCGGCAAGGTTCTTCTTGCCGCTTTTCATGACGACATTGACGAGGTGGGCAACCAGCGGGCTGTTGTAGCGGATGTCCGGCTCAATGCCGCGCTTATCTGCTCTGTGACGACGTGACATGGTCTAAAATCTCCTGAATGGGTTATTTCTTCGCGGCTTTCGGACGTTTCACGCCGTACTTCGAACGGCTGCGACGACGCTTCTCCACGCCGGTGGCATCGAGGGTGCCACGAACAATGTGGTAACGAACGCCCGGCAAGTCCTTCACACGGCCGCCGCGAACGAGGACGATGGAATGCTCCTGCAGGTTATGCCCCTCGTCCGGAATGTACGAAATCACCTCGTTACCGTTGGTTAAGCGCACTTTAGCCACTTTCCGGATGGCGGAATTCGGCTTCTTGGGGGTGCGGGTCATGACCTGCACACAAACACCGCGACGGAAAGGATTCCCATCCAGGGCCGGCGACTTGGACTTCGTCCGGATGTTCCGGCGGCCTTTGCGCACGAGTTGGTTAATGGTCGGCATACGAATTGATGGTCTCGGAAGTGGCGAAAAGACGCGGAACGTACCAAGGCGACGGGAGGCGGCAAGAAGAATTTGAAAAGAAAGTCCACCTGCCTCGGTACCGGCAAGTTTTTCACCGTGACAGAGCTGCCGTTGGGTCGTTTTGACTCTGCCTGCACCCGGATTTCCGGAGTCCCGGCAGCACGTCTCATGGATAAGAAAGCCTGAAACCCAGCGTGATCAAAACAAAAAAATCGCCCGGCCTTGGAAGACCGGGCGAATAACGATCCGGAGCTAGGCTCAACGGATCGTTTTGGCGGGAGGGATAATCAGTAGAACGACGTGTTGGGGGCGGGGCAAGATCTAATTTATGCCATTTCAGATAGCCAAAAAAAGCCGCAACCCCCGTCGGGATTGCGGCTTCAATTGCCTTGATCGTCCCAATCGGACGACAGATGCAGGGCGTCAGGCCGAGGTGACGGACGGCGCCGGAGCTGCTAGGGGGGCGGCGGCTTCATCCACCGTGCCCAGTTCTTCACCGAGCGGCAGGCTGATGCGAAGCTGCTTGTAATTCGGCAGCCCGGTGCCCGCGGGGATCAGATGGCCCATGATCACGTTCTCCTTGAATCCCTTGAGGCTGTCGACCTTGCCCAGCGTGGACGCATCGGTGAGCACGCGCGTCGTTTCCTGGAAGGATGCCGCGGAGATGAAGGACTCGGTCTCCAAGGACGCCTTGGTGATGCCAAGGAGGATGGGTTCCGCCTCCGCCGGCTTGCCGCCAGCTTCATCAATTCGCCTGTTCTCAGTGAGAAACGCTGCACGGTCAACCTGCTCGCCCCAGAAGTATTCGCTGTCACCGGGATCGGTGATGCGCACCTTCCGCAGCATTTGCCGGATGATGATCTCGATGTGCTTGTCGTTGATGGTCACGCCTTGCAGACGGTAGACCTCCTGGACTTGGGAGATCAGGAAATCGTACAGCGCGCTCGGCCCAAGAATCTCGAGAATCTCGTGGGGATCCGCCGAGCCTTCCGTCAGGTGCTGGCCCTTATGGACGAGGTCACCCGGCTGAACAATAACCTGCTTCCCGGTCGGAATCAGATGCTCCTCCTCCTGCGAGGTCTCATCGTTCTTGACGACCAGCTTGCGTTTGCCGCGGACGGTGCCTTCGAAGGAAACAATGCCATCAATGCGGGCCATCTCGGCGGCATCCTTCGGGCGGCGGGCCTCGAAGAGCTCGGCAACACGCGGCAGGCCGCCCGTGATGTCCTTCGTCTTGGACGCCTGACGAGGCGTCTTCGCCAGGAGCGCACCCGGCGCAATGGTGTCGGATTCGCTCACGACAATCTGGGCGCCGACCGGGATGGAATAGGCCGCCAGTGGCCGGTTGTGGCCGTCGCGGATCTCAATCTGGGGATTGAGATCCTCCTTGTGCTCGATGACCACGGTGGCGATGCGGCCGGACGACTCATCCAGTTCACGCTTCACCGTGACCCCCGGGATCATGTCCTTGAACACCAGCGTTCCACCCTTTTCGGAGAGAACCGGCACGTTGTAGGGATCCCATTGGGCGAGGACGGCACCCTTCTCGATCGTTGCACCATCGCCGACATGAAGGAAGGAGCCCACAACGATGTTGTAGGATTCCAGCTCCTTGTCATCCGAATCCTCGATGATGATCGAACCGGTCTTGTTGAGCACGATGTTGCCGCCATCCGCGGTCTGCACCAGGCGGAGGCCGCGGTACCTGACGACGCCGGTCGAGCGCACACGGATCTCGGGCGTCTTGAAACCGCCCGAGGCAACACCGCCGATGTGGAAGGTGCGCATGGTGAGCTGCGTCCCCGGCTCGCCGATGGACTGGGCTGCGATGATGCCCACCGAGTCACCGATCTTGGCGACGCGGTTCGTCGCGGGATTGATGCCGTAACTGCGGGCGTCGATGCCATGCTGGCTGATTGAGGTCAGCGGAGACATGACCTTCACGCGCTCGATGCCGGAATCGACGATGCGGGTCGCGAGTTCCTCGGTGATGAGCTCGCCCGAACCGATCAGACGTTCCGAGGGCTCAAGCGGATTGTAAATGTCATCACTGGAGCAACGGCCCACGATGCGTTCGCGCAGGCCGACGATCTCGTCGTCGCCCTCGTAGATGGCCTTCTTCCAGATGCCATCACGGGATCCGCAATCGTCCTCGGCAATGATCACGTCCATCGCCACGTCGCACAACTTGCGGGTCATGTAACCGGCGTCCGCCGTCTTCAGGGCGGTGTCGGCCAGGCCCTTGCGGGCACCGTGCGTGGAGATGAAGTACTCGAGAACGGTGAGGCCCTCGCGGAAGGAGGACAGAATCGGGCGCTCGATGATCTCTCCGGACGGTTTGGCCATCAGCCCGCGGGTGCCGCAGAGCTGGCGTACCTGCTGCTTGTTGCCGCGGGCGCCCGAGTCCATCATGATGTAGACCGGATTGACCTCGTTCTTCTCCTCGTTGCTTTCAAGCTTCGAGAAGACCGCCTTGGCGATCTTGTCGGTGGCACCGGTCCAGATATCGACGACCTTGTTGTAGCGCTCGCCGTCCGTGATGATGCCCTTGTTGAACTGGGCCTCGACGTCGGAGATCTTCTTGCGCGAATCCGCGACGATATCCTTCTTGGCCTCGGGGATGATCATGTCGTCGATGCCGATCGAGATGCCCGCCTGAAACGCCGTCTGGAACCCGAGCTCCTTGAGGCGGTCCAGCATCTCGACGGTGGCGCCGTCGCCGGCGACCTTGTAGGTGTTGAGGATCAGATCCCCCAGCTTGCCTTTCGGAACCGGGAAATTGATGAAGCCCACTCCCGCCGGCCAGATCTGATTGAAAATCACGCGTCCCACGGTGGTGCGGAGCACCTTCTTCTCGGCGTTGCCGAATACCGTTTGGCGTCGATGATCCGGGTTGGGAATGTCCACCCAGTCGTGCACCCGGAGGGCACCGTCCGCCTTGGCGTAAAGCACCTCCTGGAGCCCGGCGAGAAGCGGCACACGCTGGTCCTTGGCCGGCTTCCTGCGGGGTTCGATCGTCAGGTAGTAGGCGCCGAGGACGATGTCCTGCGAAGGTGTCAGGATCGGCTTTCCGGAAGAGGGCGAGAAGATGTTCTTCGTCGACATCATCAGGAGCTTGCACTCGAGGACGGCCTCGAGGGACAGCGGCACGTGCACGGCCATCTGGTCGCCGTCGAAGTCCGCATTGTAGGCGGTGCAAACGAGCGGGTGAACCCGGATTGCCTCGCCTTCGATCAGCACGGGCTCGAAGGCCTGGATCGAAAGGCGGTGCAGGGTCGGGGCACGGTTGAGAAGGACCGGGTGGCCCTTGGTGACCTCCTCAAGAATATCCCACACTTCCGGGGACTTCTTCTCGATCATCTTGCGGGCGCCGCGCACCGTGTGAACAAAGCCCAGCTCCTTCAGGCGGCGGATGATGAACGGCTCGAAGAGCACCAGCGCCATCTTCTTCGGAAGACCGCACTGGTTGAGTTTCAGCTCGGGTCCAATGACGATTACGGAACGGCCCGAGTAGTCGACGCGCTTGCCGAGAAGATTCTGGCGAAAGCGTCCCTGCTTGCCCTTGAGCATGTCGGAAAGCGACTTGAGCGGGCGGTTGCCCGCCCCCGTCACCGGCCGGCCGTGACGGCCGTTGTCAAAGAGAGCGTCGACCGCCTCCTGCAGCATGCGCTTTTCGTTGTGAATGATCACATCCGGCGTCTTCAGCTGCATGAGGTTCCGCAGGCGGTTGTTGCGGTTGATCACACGGCGATAAAGGTCGTTCAGGTCCGACGTCGCAAAGCGCCCGCCTTCGAGGGGCACCAAGGGACGCAGGTCCGGCGGAATCACGGGCAGCACTTCCAGCACCATCCATTCCGGACGCGACTTGGAGTGAATGAAGCCCTGGATGACCTTCAGGCGCTTGGAGAGTTTCTTCTTGATCTGTTTCGAACGGGTCGCGCGCATCTGCTCCTGCAGCTCACTCACGGTGGCCGGCATGTCCATCGTCTTGAGTGCCTCGCGCACTGCCTCGGCCCCCATCTTGGCGACGAAAGAATCATCGCCGTATTCGTCGAGAGCCTGACGGTACTCCGTGTCGGTCAGCAACTGTTTGTGCTCGAGCGGGGTCCGGCCCGGATCCACCACCATGAAGTTCTCGTAGTAGATGACGCGCTCAAGTGAGCGGGCCGTCATGTCGAGGAGCAGACCGAGGCGGCTCGGCATGCTCTTGAGGAACCAGATGTGGGCGACGGGAACCGCAAGTTCGATGTGCCCCATGCGCTCACGCCGGACGCGGGCGATCGTCACCTCGACGCCGCACCGGTCGCAGACCACGTCCTTGTACTTGATCCGCTTGTACTTTCCACAGGCGCACTCGTAATCGCGGACGGGGCCGAAGATCTTCTGGCAGAAGAGGCCGCCCGGTTCGGGCTTGAACGTGCGGTAGTTGATGGTCTCGGGATTCTTCACCTCACCCTTCGACCAGGCCCGGATTGTCTCCGGCGAGGCGACGGTGATGGAAACGCAGTCGAACAGATTTTCGTCGAGGCCGAGCGCGGAACGAACCTCGTCGCGATTGGACGCGGCAGCTTCTGCAGGTTGAATGCTCATTTGGATTTCCCTGGATGTGAATTAAAACGATTGGTTGGCAACGGTCGGTGCGGAGGAGGATCAGCTGCCGAAGTTCAGCGCATCCTGCTTGGCGAGCCGGATGTCGAGTCCCAAGGACTGGATCTCCTTGATGAGGACGTTGAAGGATTCGGGAGTGCCGGCGACCAGGGTGTTGTCTCCCTTGACGAGCGACTCGTAGATCTTGGTGCGGCCCTGCACGTCGTCCGACTTGACGGTGAGCAGTTCCTGAAGGGTGTGCGCGGCGCCATAGGCCTCCAGCGCCCACACTTCCATTTCGCCAAAGCGCTGGCCGCCGTACTGCGCCTTGCCACCGAGCGGCTGCTGGGTGACGAGCGAGTACGGACCGACCGCACGGGCGTGGATCTTGTGGGAAACCAGGTGATTCAGCTTCATCATGTAGATGTAGCCCACGACCACCTCCTGATCGATCTTCTCCCCGGTGCGGCCGTCGAAGAGCGTGCTCTTGCCGGAGTTCGGCAGACCACCCTGCTTGAGATATTCGCGCACCTTTTTCTCCGGAATTCCATCGAACACCGGTGTGGCCACCTTGATGCCGAGCTTCTTGCATGCCCAGCCGAGATGTGTTTCCAGCACCTGGCCCACGTTCATGCGCGAAGGCACGCCCAGCGGATTGAGGCAGATTTCCACCGCGGTGCCATCGGGGAGGAAAGGCATGTCCTCCTCGGGCACGATCTTCGCAACGACACCCTTGTTGCCGTGGCGGCCGGCCATCTTGTCTCCCACCTCGAGCAACTGCTTCGTGTCGATGTAGACCTTGACCAGCTTGATGGCGCCCGTGCCGGCATCCTCACCGGCCTCAACACCCTGGACCTTGCGTTCACGGTCGCCCTCGAGCTCGTCGAATTTGCCCTGATAGGAACCGATGATCTCCATGATCTTGATGCGAACCGGAGACGGATCGATCTCGACGTGCTTCGAAACGGCGGCGAGTTTGCGCAGAAGCGTCTTGGTGATCTTGCGGTTTGCCGGGATGATGATTTCACCCGTCTGTCCATTGACCACATCGAGCGGGATCTTCTCTCCAAGCAGGATGTTCGACAAAGCCTCGGTCAGCGACTCGCGCAGCTTGTCCATCTCCGTCTTGTAGTCCTCCTGGATCTGCTTGATCTGCCTGCGGCGGTCGGACGGAGAAAGCTTCTCCTGCTGATTGTCGATCCGCGAGGAGACCTTGACATCCATGATGATGCCGGTGACGCCGGACGGAACCACGAGGGAGGTGTCCTTCACATCGGCAGCCTTCTCTCCGAAGATCGCGCGCAGCAGCTTTTCCTCGGGCGCCAGTTCGGTTTCGGACTTCGGCGTGATCTTGCCGACAAGGATATCACCGGGCTTGACCTCCGCACCGATGCGGATGACGCCGTTGTGATCGAGGTTCTTGAGCGCCTCTTCGCCGACGTTCGGGATGTCGCGGGTGATTTCCTCGGGCCCAAGCTTGGTATCGCGGGCCGTAACCTCGAATTCCTGAATGTGGATGGAGGTGAAGATGTCCTCCTTCAGGACCTTCTCGGAAATGAGGATGGCGTCCTCGAAGTTGTAGCCGTTCCAGGGCATGAACGCGACCAGCACGTTCCTCCCGAGCGCCATCTCGCCCTTGTCGGTCGAGGGACCGTCGGCGATGACCTCGCCGACCTTGACCTTCTGGCCCTTCCGGACGATCGGCTTCTGGTTGAAGCAGGTGCCGGCGTTTGAACGCATGAACTTGCGAAGCTCATACACCACCACCCCGTTCTTGGGGTCGCTCTTGGGATGCTTCTCGAAGGTGCGCGGCAGCTCCCCATCACGGGTCGTGACGATGCGCTTGGCATCCACCGAGGCGACGATGCCCGCCTCCTCCGTCACGACAACGATCTTGGAGTCGCGGGCGACGCGCTCCTCGATGCCGGTGCCCACGAACGGCGATTCCGCCTGCAGGAGGGGAACACCCTGGCGTTGCATGTTGGCACCCATCAGCGCGCGATTGGCGTCGTCGTGCTCGAGGAACGGAATCATTCCCGCGGCGATTGAAATGACCT
>CAZOXB010000064.1:0-17150 GCA_964583635.1 uncultured Opitutaceae bacterium
ATCGGGCAAAGATCGCGGGTCCGCCGAAATTCCCGACTGAGGTTGTCCAACGGATGGGGACCACCTCAGTATCCTCGCGACTCTGTTGGAGTCCGAATATTGAGACGGCGATGGGTACGGCAGGCAGGGCGGCAAAAGCTGCCGACCGGGGAAAATCGGATCGGTTGTCGTCGACGTGCAGGAGGTGTTGGCTGGAAAATGCCATCGTAACCGATTGACCCATATGTTAATGAGAAAAATAAGACCGCGCTGGCATGCGGCTCGCTATGGGGTGGAAGCGCATGAGGTTTTCCTCCCATCCCTTTACCAGCGTCACCCGCTGGCTGATAGTGGTAGTCGGCTGCGCCGTTTTGGAGACGGCGCAGCTGATGAGGGCCCAGGCGGCGGCGCCGGAAGGATCGCCGGCACGCGCGCCGGAAACTGTCATCTACCCACAGGGCGGTGCTGATCAGGCCGAGCCGGGGACTCCGGCGGGACGTGGCGGCAGTCGTTCCTGGAGCCTTCTGGTGGCTGCCCTCGCGCTGGGTGGCGCGGGCGCCTGGTTCCTGATCAAGCGGCGCACGGCGGGCCTGCACGGAATCGCCAAGGGAGAGCGCAAGATCGCCATTGAGGAGACCCGGTCGCTCGGCAACCGCCAGTACCTTGTCGTCGCCGACTACGAGGGAAGCAAATTCCTGATTGGTGTCACGCCGGGACAGATTCAGATGCTCGCGCCGCTGAAGGCGCCCCAGAAATCTTCGTGAACGTTTCACCCGTTGTGCAATTCATGCCGCGAGTGGGCAGATTCCTGATGTTCGTTTTCGTGCTGGGGGTGGCATCGATGATGCATCCGCTCGCCGGTCAAACCACGACGCCGGGCGCCACGCCGGCCGCCGGGTCCGTGACTCCCACCGTCGCTTCTCCTCCGCCCGTGCAGGTGTCGCCGAATGCTTCGATCGCCCTGCCGCCACCCGGGGCGGGCGGCACCACGAGTCCCCTTCGCCTGAACATCGGACTCGAAGGCACGGGCAAGCCGGGGGATGTCAGTGTCGCCATCCAGCTCGTGGTCGTGATGACCCTGCTGACGCTGGCGCCATCGCTGGTCATCCTGATGACCAGCTTCACCCGCATCGTCATCGTGCTCGGCTTCGTGCGCACGGCCCTGGGGGTGCCTTCCGCGCCTTCAAACCAGATCGTGGTGGGGCTCTCGCTTTTCCTCACCTTCTTCCTGATGGGTCCCGTCTTCAGCCGGATCAATGCCGAGGCCCTGCAGCCCTATCTCGCGGGTCAGGCGACGTCCGGTGATGCCTTTGACAAGGCAGCGGTGCCGCTGCGCGACTTCATGCTCAAGCAGACCCGCACGCGCGACCTTGAGTTCTTCCTGCAGCTCGGGCGTTTCCCGCCCACGCGCGTGGACGAGCTGCCCATGCGGGTGGTGATTCCCGCCTTTGTCATCAGCGAGCTCCAGACCGCGTTTCAGATGGGCTTCATGCTGTTCCTGCCCTTCCTGGTCGTGGATTTCCTGGTGTCATCGGTGCTCATGGCCCTCGGCATGATGATGATGCCGCCGGCGATCGTCTCGCTGCCCTTCAAGCTGCTGCTCTTTGTCCTCGTGGACGGATGGCATCTGGTGGTGAAGAGCCTCGTGGACAGCTTCCATGTGTGACGAATGAACAGCCCATTCTCCTCCCTGCGGAACCTCGCCCCCTCATGAACCCGGAACTTGCCATCGATATTTTCAAGAGCGTGATCACGTTCTCCCTCTACGTCGTCGCGCCCTTCCTCGGAGTGATGCTGATCATCGGGTTTGCGATGAGCCTCTTCCAGTCCGTCACGAGCATCCAGGAACAGACGCTGACCTTTGCTCCGAAGCTCGTCGCGCTGGCGGGGCTGATGATCCTGCTGGCACCCTGGCTGCTGCGTTCCGTGTCCGAATTCGCCACGACGATGATCACGCGGATTGCCACGCTCGGCAATTGAACCGGCGCAACAAGGTGCGGCCATGCCGATCGACCTGGTCTTCGCCTGGTTGATGGTGTTCCTCCGAAGCCTCGGAGTGATCATCCTTTTCCCGACGCTGGCGGGTCGCTCGCTGCCGGCAATGCTCCGCGTGGCGCTGTCCGCTTGTCTTGCCTCGGTGTTGTACGGAATCGTTCCGGGCAGCGCCTTTCCCTCCGGCATCGGTGGACTCGTGTATGCCGCGGGTGGGGAGGTCATCCTCGGACTCGTCCTCGGGTTCATCGGACGTCTGGCCTTTGGCGCGGTGGAACTTGCCGGCCGTTTGATCGCCAATGAGATCGGCCTCACCGCGGCCCCCGGCTTCGATGTGCCCATCCCCGCCCAGGAACCCCTTCCGGCATTCCTTTCAATGTTCGCGGGCGTGCTGTTCTTTCTGTTCGGCGCCCACCTTGGCGTGCTGACGGCCTTCTCACGCAGTTTCGATCTGGCCCATGCCGGTGCGCCGGCTTTCAGCGGCGCCGCCGCGATCACGCTCATCGAACAGACCGCCCGGGTCATCGAACTCGGATTCCGCATCGCGGCCCCCTTCATCGCCCTGAACTTTCTTGTGAACATCGCGTTCTCCGTGCTCGGTCGCGCCGTTCCGAAAATGAGTGTGTTCGTGCTCAGCTATCCCTTGCGCACCCTGGCGGGCTTCGGCCTGCTGACCGGTGCCGGGAGCTTGATTGCGCGTTACCTCTGGGTGGAGTTCGATGCCATGCCGTTCAAGCTGCTGGAGATTCTGCCGCGCTGAAGCGCACGGGCTGACGCCGAATACGAACGGGCCCTCCGCAACACTGCAGATTTTGCCGGTCCGACTTGGGAGTCAATTCCAGGAGGGAGGACGAACGCTGGAAGCGACTGATATACAGGATCTAATGCAGTCATCGGTCGGCGTGGCATTTCTCCTGCAATGGCGAACATTCCCACATGGCCGAACACGACGACGACTCAAAAACCGAGCTCCCGACGGACAAGAGAAAGTCGGAGGCGATGGAGCGTGGCGAGTTCGCAAAGACGCCGGAATTGCAGGTGGTGGCGATGCTGGCGGCCGCACTGGGCATTTTTTCAATGGGCGTTTCGGGTGGCGCGCGTGATGTGGCGGCGCTGGCGACCTTGTTCTGGCGGGATCTGGGCGCCGCGCGGGTTGAAATCGCGACGGTGCCGCAGCAGTTGGGAGAGGTCGGCCTGGTCATTGCCCGGGCGATCCTGCCGGTCCTCGTGGCGACCTCGGTGGCGACGCTGTTGGCGGGCGGATTTCAGACCGGCTTCCGCATTTCGCCGAAGGCACTCGGTGTGAAATTCGAAAGGCTGGATGTCATGCGGGGTTTGCAGCGCCTGTTTTCCAGGAACGCGATGGTTCATGGCAGCATCGACTTCGGAAAGATGCTCGGCATCGGCTTTGTGCTGTGGCTTGCCGCGAAGAATCTTCTGGCCGATCCGATGTTCAGCGCACCGGTGGAGGCGGCCTATCTCGGTGGATTCATCCATCGGACCATCATCGAGTTTTTCGGCAAGCTGGTGATCGCACTCGGTGTGATTGCCGCGCTGAGCTACGCCTATGAACGCTTCAAGAACCTGCAGGACATGCGCATGACGCGGCAGGAGGTGAAGGAGGAGCACAAACAATCGGAAGGCGACGCCCACACCAAGAGTGCGATGCGCCGCATGGGGCGCCGCCTGCTGCAGAAGCAGATGCTCAGTGCGGTGGCGACGGCGGATGTGGTGGTCACCAACCCCACCCACTATGCGGTCGCCTTGAAGTACGAGCGGGGCAAGGACTCCGCACCGGTGGTCCTCGCCAAGGGGGAGAATCGTTTTGCGCTTCGCATCAAGGCACTGGCTGCCGAACACGGCGTGCCGACGGTGGAGAACCGGCCCGTTGCACGCATGCTCTTCGGCGTGGGCAAAGTCGGCGAGCCGATCCCCAACGAACTTTATCAGGCGGTCGCGGGTATCCTCGCCTTCGTCTACAAGACGCACCGGCTGTACTTCCATGAACTCAAGATGCGACGCGCCGCCGCCGAAGGCGTGGCGTTGCGGGGAGTCGCCTGAACCTGACCTCCCTCCCGAATCCGTCACCCAAAATCCTTTCCCATGGCATCTGTTGCTGCATCCGCCCCCGCCGCCGTCCCTCAACCACCTCTCGCCAGGACGACCGGCATCGATCTGCTCAAACGGGCCGACCTGATCTTCACCGGGGCGCTCTTCATGACCGTCCTCATGCTGCTGGTCCCGCTGCCGCCGCTGATGCTGGACGTCATGCTGGCGCTGCAACTCGGCGTCTCGCTGCTGATGCTCCTGATCGTCATCTACGTGAAGGATCCTCCGGAGTTCGGAGGGTTTCCCACCATGCTGCTGGCGCTGACACTCTTCCGGCTGGCGCTGAACATCTGTTCGACGCGGCTGATTCTCACGCGCGGCGAGGCGGGCCACGTCATCGAGTCGTTCGGCCATTTCGTCATTCAGGGCAACTACATCGTCGGCTTTGTGGTCTTCCTCATCCTGATCGTCATCAACTTCGTGGTCATCACCAAGGGCGCCGGGCGCATCGCGGAGGTCAGTGCGCGCTTCACGCTGGACGCCCTCCCCGGAAAACAGATGGCCATCGATGCGGAACTGAACGCCGGCATCATCGACGAGGCGACCGCCACCGCCCGGCGGCAGAAGATCCAGAAGGAGGCGGACTTTTACGGTGCGATGGACGGTGCTTCCAAGTTCGTGCGTGGTGACGCCATTGCCGGCATTCTGATCACCCTGGTGAACATCATCGGCGGCTTTGCGATCGGGGTGTTCCAGATGGACATGACCCTGTCCGAGGCGGCGACCAAGTTCACCCTGTTGTCGATCGGTGACGGTCTCGTCTCGCAGATTCCCGCCCTGATCGTCTCGGTGGGTGCCGGTATCCTCGTCACCCGTGCGGCCGGTACGGGCAACCTGGGTCAGCAGATTGGCGGTCAGTTGGTCCGTTATCCGCGCGCCATCGGCATTTCATCGGCGATGCTGGGAGTCTTCGGCCTGATGCCGGGCATGCCCGCCCTTCCGTTCCTTGGCCTCGCGCTGGCGGGCGGATACATTGCGCGGATCCTCAAGCAGCAGCAACGGGTCGAGGACGCATCGGCGGAAATCGCCGCCGCCACCGCGAAGGCCGCGGCTTCCGGCAAGGCGGGGGGCTCCGGCGGGGCAGGGAAGGACGGCACCGCCGCAGGCAAGGGCGCGATCACCGAGGACATTCGCAAGCTGGTGGACCTCGACGTCTTCGCCATCGAAATCGGCTACGGACTGCTTCCACTTGCCGACACCAAGCAGGGCGGGGACCTGCTTTCCCGCGTGACCGGCGTGCGCAAGACACTCGCCCGTGAGAAGGGCATCCTCGTGCCACCGGTTTCCGTGCGAGACAATCTGGAACTCGAGGCCAACGAGTACCGCTTCCTCCTCCGGGGAAAGACGGTGGCGAAGGGGCAGGTGCAGCCGGGCCGCAGCATGGCGATGAATGTTTCCAACAGCACGGTCGCGCTTCGTGGCCTGCCGACGCGCGAACCGGTGTTCGGTCTCGAGGCGGTGTGGATCGACGAAGCGGAGCGCAAGACGGCGGAGCTCAACGGCTATACCGTGGTGGATCCGTCCTCCGTCATGATCACGCATGTGTCCGAAACGCTCAAGGGCGTGGCCCACCTGCTGCTGGGCCGCCAGGACGTGCAGATTCTCATCGATCACCTCAAGGAATCACATCCCGCCCTGGTCTCGGAATTGCTCCCCGATCTGGTCAATCTCGGCATCATCCAGCGGGTGCTGCAAAACCTCCTGCGCGAAGGCCTCTCCATTCTCAACCTGCCGCTCATCCTCGAGTGCATCGGAGACTTCGCCGGAGTGACGAAAAATCCCGACGATCTGAGCGAGCTCACCCGCCGGCGGCTCGGCATGTATTTTGTGCCCGAGCTCGAGTGCCGGCCGGGAGTGCTCAAGGCTGCGACCTTTGATCCACGCCTGGAGCAGGCGTTGGTCACCCGCGTGCACCGCACTCCGAGCGACGTCGGCCTCGCGCTCGATCCCATGCTGGGACGTCACCTGCTGACGGAAATCAACGCCCGCGTTGCCGACTTCACCCAGCAGAATCTCACGCCGGTTCTGGTCGTGAGCACCGAGTTGCGTCTGCCGCTCAAGCGGTTCTTCGAGCCATCGTTCCCGCGCCTGGTGGTCCTCGCGTTCCAGGAGCTGCCGGCGGCCACGGAAATCGAAAACCTGGCGATCGTCACGTTGCCGGCGCACCTCGCCGCCCGCTTGGAAAACGCGGCGCCGGCCCTGCGCGCCGCGTAGTATTGCACGGTTACATATCTCGGGAAATTACCCCCGGCAGGATGTAACCCAATGGGTTACATCCCGTCCGGGGAAACCCGCAAAGAGCCATTGCACAAGACGAGGTGATTCTGGGCGCGGCACGGGAGGCCGGTGGCGTCGACCTTCACCCCGGCATCGGAAATGGTGTGCCGTTGCCCAAGGGTGCGCTTTGGCATTTTTCCGGGTTTCGGTGGGAGGTTTTTGAATTCTGCCTCAACAGGGCTCGGAGTGAGGATGGCTTTCGATCAACCGGAAAGAACTTCCGGCAATTTCTGCCGCCGGGCGGGTTGAGAGGCGCCGGCGAATAGTCGGTGGGGAGTTAAAACGGTAGAACCGACCTAGGATAAGCAAGTTATAACTTCGCTATTCGGATTGGCACGCTCATAGCAACACCCGGTGGCGAATGTCCACCCCGTCTGCCGCCACCGCCGTGAATCGTCCGCAGAATGCGGTCTACAAGCTTGTGGTGCGCTCGGCGGAGGAAGCGGTGGAGGCGATTCGCAGCCAGTTGGGGGAGCATGCCAAGGTCCTCTCCGTGCGGCAGGTGCCCGGCCAGGGTTTGTCGGGGCTGTTTGGGCGTCCGAGGCTCGAGGTCATCGCCCAGGTCGACTCCGGGGAGGCAGAAGCGCCTGTCGCGACGCCTCCTTCCGCGGTCGACACGCAACCGGCCGCTGGCGCGGAGGTGACACCAACGGTCACGGACCGGACCTTCGCGGCGCAGGCGACGCTCGCGCGCGCCGCGGCGAATCCGGCTCCGACTTCGCGCCCCGGGATGGCGGCGGTGAAGCTTCCCGATCTGCTGCGTCGGTCGGGTTTCTCCGAAACCCTCCTGTCCCGGCTGCAGACGTCGCTGCCCCATTCATCAGAAGCTCCCCTGCACCGCGCCCTTGCTGATTTCGGCCAGGCGCTGCGCTCATCTTCGGCGACCCGGCCGGCACGATCCCTGCCGTCACGGGTCGCGTTTCTCGGCACGGCCGGATCCGGGCGGACCACCGTTCTTTCCAAATGGCTCGCTCACTGTGTCTTTGTGCAGAACCGCACGTGTCGTGTGATCAAGGCCGAGTTCGACCGCCCCAATCCGGCGGAAGGTCTGGCGGTCTTCTGTGAGGCGCTGGGAATCCCGCTCGATCATTTTGCCTCCAGCGCACCGGGAACCCGGATGATTCCGGACGACGCACCCGAGCATATTGTCCTGGTCGATCTTCCCTCCCTTTCCCTCCGGTCCGCCGATGCCAACAAGGCAACCTCGGATTTCCTCACGACCGAAAAGATCGACGGGCGTGTGCTCGTGTTGAACGCGCTCCACGATCTGCCGAGTCTTCGCGCCGGTTACACCGCGGGTCGCGAGATGGGAGCGACCCATCTGGTCTTCACCCACGTCGATGAGCTGGGTCACTGGGGGAAACTGCTCGACTTCCTCATCGATGGCGAACTGACGCCGCTGTTTCTCGCCACCGGCCCCAGTCTCACCGGCGACTTCGAGGAGGACGCCTTGGGCGCGGTCCTTCGCAAGACACTGCCGGGTTCCTGATCGTCATGAAATTTGCCTTCCTGGCCGGTGGCTTTACCGGATTCGCCCTCACCGCCTCCTCCGGTCTGCTCGCCGGACGGGCTCCGGATCTGGTGCTGCGCGATGCCGCGGTCGGTTGCCTGATCGGTGCGCTGCTCTTTCGCTGGCTCTGGTCGGTCGTCATCAAGGTCTTTGGCGAGACCGTTGCCCAGAGACGCTCGGCCGAGAACGCCGAGAGCGAAGCCCTCGCTGCGGCGAAGGCCGTGCCCGTAGCGCCGGCCGCACCCGCCAAGACGCGCGGATGACCCTCCCGTTTTCCCACACCACCACCCTCACCTCACCTGAAGGTACCCTCCTATGAAACATGCCGCAGTCGCCTATGCCCAGCCAGCCGCCGCCGCCAACGCGTGGCGGGCGTATCAGAATTCGACCGGAGTCGTCGACGAAAAGGACCTGATCGAACGATACCTTCCTCTCGTCCGCAACGTTGTTGACCGCATCAAGATCAACCTGCCCGCCCACGTCGATGTGGATGATCTCTACAGCGTGGGCGTAACCGGACTGATCGCGGCCGTGCGCAAGTACGATCCGGAGCAGGGCCACACGTTTGCCGGCTACGCCAGCATGCGAATCCGTGGCGCCGTGCTCGATGAGCTCCGCCGCCTGGACTGGTGCCCGCGGCGTGCGCGCGCGAAGGCCAAGAAGCTCAAGGAATCGATCAACGAGCTCGAGCAGAAGCTGGGCCGCGCCGCGAGCGAGGAGGAGGTTCGGGAGTTCCTCGGGCTCACGCCCAAGGAGTATGCGAAATGGATGGAGGAGGCGCGACCGGTCTGCTTCGTCGCCATTGACCAGACGACCGAGAACGAGGACAGCGACGGGACGTCGCTGCATGAATTGATTGCGGATGAAAGCGACGTTTCGGTTCGCGACCGCATGGAGAAGGAGGAGTTGATGCAGCTCATGGCCCAGCGCATCGCCGAGCTGCCCGAAATTCCCAAGAAGATCATTGCGATGTATTATCACCAGAACATGCGCCTCGCGGAAATTGCCGCCGTTTTCAACCTGACCGAATCGCGTATCTGCCAGATTCACGCCCAGACCGTCCTTGGACTGCGCGCGTACCTCAAGCGGGTGCGCGACAAGTGAACGTGGGTCGTTCTTGAGGCGGGTGTCTTGCCGCTCCCCCGGCCCAAGAGCGGGAGGCGGGAACCGGCATGGTAAAAACTTGAGGCATATTTTTGGATTTCTTAGGGGAACGCCGAGTTCTCCACCGGAGGGAAACGACCCATGCTCTGCTAAAGAGACTTCCCCAGCGGGCCGTTAACGAAGCTCAGGGTCATGCTCATCCTCATCGGAAGTTTCATCGTTATTGCCTCGACGCTTGGCGGATTCATGCTCGCTGGAGGCAATCCGCTCGTGCTGCTGCACGTTTCGGAGTTCGTGGTGATCCTGGGGGTGGCGCTCGGCATGCTGGTCATCGCCAGCCCCACGCACCTGATGAAGGAAATGATCCACAAGATCCAGATGGCCGCCTTCGGCAAGGGCGTGGGCAAGGCGGAATACTTCGAACTGCTCAAGATGCTCTATGAGATCTTCATGGTCGGCCGGCGCAACGGCCTGATCGCATTGGAGGAGCACGTCATGAATCCGTCGCAGAGCGGCATCTTCAAGAAGTACGGCGTCATCACCGGCAACAAGGAGCGCATGGATTTTCTCATCAACGGCATCAAACCGGTGATCGACGGCAAGATTAAGCCCGATCAGCTCGAGGAACTGATGTCGGCCGAACTCAACGCCAAGGCCGAAGAGAGCGACCATCCCGTCCACCTGCTGCAGATGGTGGGTGACTCTCTGCCAGCGATCGGCATCGTCGCGGCGGTCCTGGGCATTATCAACACCATGAGTGCGATCGCCGAAGGACCCGAGGCGGTCGGTGAAAAGGTCGCCGCAGCGCTCACGGGAACCCTGCTCGGAATTTTTGTTGCCTATGGTTTTGTGCTGCCGCTGTCCAACCGCATCAAGTTCATGAACCAGACCGACGGCCAATACCTGCGCTGCATCCTTGTGGCCGTGGCCAGCTTCGCGAAGGGCCTCGCACCTCTCACTGCGGTCGAGATCGCCCGCCGCTCGCTCGATAGCTCCGTGCAGCCAAGCGGCGAGGAACTGGAAACCACCCTGAAGGGAATGCCCACCGGCCGGTAAGCCATCGGCACCCACCAGGACCCCGACATCATGGCAAAAGGAGGTGCATGGAAGGTGGCCTACGCGGATTTCGTCACCGCGATGATGGCCCTGTTCATGGTGCTGTGGATCTGTTCCCAGGACAAGGAGATCCTCGTCGCCACGTCGCGGTATTTTCAGCAACCGTTCAAGTCGCCGCTGACGGCCAGTGCGGGCATACTCAATCTCGAGGGCCCGACCGTTGCGGAAAAGGCGTCAAGTTCCAGCAAGACCAAGGAGGACGCCGGAGGCAAACCCCAGACCGATGCACGCACGGTCGATCTCCAGTTCCTCAACTCCCTTGCCAAGGACTTCTACCGTCTGCTCCACATGGACCAGGACCTGCAGGACAAGCCGATCGACATCCAGGTGACCAGCGATGGGCTGCGCATCACCCTCTTTGATCGCGCCCGCAAGCCGCTGTTTGTCGAAAACACCGCGGAATTCACGGCGTGGGGACACTTCATCATGCAGAGCCTCGCCTGGATGATCGACCGGCACAAGTTCTCGGTGGTGATTGAGGGACACACCCGCAAGGGCCTGGAATTGAAGGACCCGGACTATACCACGTGGGAGTTGTCGGCGGACCGCGCCAATGCGGCCCGGCGGAGCCTGACCTATTACGCCGTTGATCCGGGATTGATCGCACGGGTGACCGGCTATTCCGACACTCGCCCGATGCCCTATGAAGCGCCGGAATCCGAATCCAACCAGCGCGTGACGATCAGTCTTTCGGTGGGAAAACGCGACTCCAAGCCAAAGAGCGATTCGCTCATGTTCATCCGTCCATGAAACCTTTTCTGAGTGGAAGACCGTCGGCCGGCCTGCCGGCGTTGCGCCCCAATGCCGATGCCCTTGAGACCGGCATAACGGGGATCCCGTCGCTCATGTCCCAACCCGGCTTGAAATCCGCGGACATCGAGCACACGCATGGTCCGAGGATCGAATGCGTGAAGCAGGGCGAGAAGGTCGTGCGCATGATCATCACCTGCTCCTGCGGCGAGCGCATTGAGGTGGAGTGCCTGTATCCGGCGGCCGGATAAGCTTGGGCGGTCGAAGGGCCCATGGGCCCCTCCCGCAAACCGTGGTCGGCGTGACGACGCGGTGAAGGGTGCTTTCCAGCCTGAATGCATCCCGGTGACGGCGAACCACCCGGGGTCCTGGGAATGACGGAGCGGCAGAATCTGCCGCCTGGCGGTAGGATCGCACTGAACCGAGATTGGGATGCTCATAACATCATTGACGTAAACAGGTTAAGATTGTGGCACTGCTGCTGCTTATAGGCACGAGCCATGAATGTAGGTTTGTATCAAAGCGCCGCATCCCTCTCCGCCCTCGAGCGCTGGCAGGATGCCGTCACCCAGAATATCACGTCCAATCAGGTATCGGGGTACAAGAAGCGCACAGTCAACTTTTCGACGGTGGCTGCCGGGGAACTGGAGACCGGGCGAGGCACCGGTGGCGGAGGGCAGGCTCAACCGTTGTATTTTCCGAGGGCTTCGTACGGGATCAGTTTTTCGATGGGCGAGACCCAGCCGACGCGACGCGAGCTGGATGTGGCGCTCCAGAGCGAGGGATTCTTTGAGGTTCAGCTCGAGGACGGCCGCCGCGGCTACACCCGCGCGGGGGAACTGCGCATTCGCCCCGATCTCACGCTCGTGACGTCCCAGGATGTCCCGATCCTCAGCAATGCCGGCAATCCGATCCAACTGCTTCCTGGCGGCGGTCCGGTGGTGATCAATCCCGATGGCTCCATCGTGCAGAACGGCACCCAGCTCGGCAAACTGAGCGTGGTGAAATTTGCGGACAACAGCAAGCTGCGGCCGATGTCGGCCGGCGTATTCGCGAGCGCTGAAACTGCTCCCGCGCAGGTCGAACACCCCGAGATCCTGCAGGGCTATCTCGAATCCGCCAACACCGCACCGCTCCGCGAAATGGTCGACCTCGTGAATATCGCGCGCGCCTACGAGGCGAATCAGAAACTGATCCAGAGCCGTGACGACGCCATGGGGAAGACCCTGCAGAGCCTGGGCTGAGGCGACCGTATCCGAACTTTAACGACACATTCACCGTAAACACGTTCCTCCGACATGAACCTTTCGCTCTATAGTGCCGCGACCGGCATGGAAGCCCAGCAGTTGAACCTCAATACGATCGCCAACAACCTCGCGAACGTGAACACCCCCGGCTTCAAGCGGAGCAAGATCGAGTTCCAGGATCTGCTCTATCAGCGCCCCCGCGGAGTCGGCACCGAGAGCGGGGGAGGCAACCTCGTTCCGACCGGCGTCGAGGTTGGCAACGGGTCCCGGGTGGCCGCCACCGCCCAGGTCTTCACGCAGGGCCAGGTCAATGCCACGGGAGAAAAGCTCGACATGGCGATCCGCGGGGACGGCTTTTTCGAGGTGCAGCGCCCGGATGGCACCATCGCCTATACACGCGACGGTTCCTTCAAACTCTCCCCGACCGGCCAGGTCATCAACAATGACGGATTGCCGATCCTCAGCGGATTCCAGCCGATCCCTCCCGGGGCCACCGCCGTGAACATTGCGGAGAACGGCGAGGTCACGATCCAAAGCGCCACGGGCAGCCAGACGTTCCGCCTGACGCTGACCCGTTTTTCGAATCCCTCCGGATTGCGCAGCCTCGGCGGCAATCTCTACGAGGAATCCAGCGCCAGCGGGACCCCGGAGGCCGGC
The DNA here is from genome assembly GCA_964583635.1 of uncultured Opitutaceae bacterium. Lineage (GTDB taxonomy): Bacteria > Verrucomicrobiota > Verrucomicrobiia > Opitutales > Opitutaceae > UBA6669. The sequence continues at coordinate 12,742 of CAZOXB010000064.1, forward strand.
CAGCCCGGAGAATTGGGGTTTGGCAATGTGCTCCAAGGTTACATCGAGACGTCCAACGTCAATATCGTCGAGGAGATGGTGAATCTGATCGTCGCGCAGCGTGCCTACGAAATCAACAGCAAGTCCATCCAGACATCGGACGAGATGCTGCAGAGTGTGGCCCAGATGAAGCGCTGATGACTCCTGAACTTCGTCTGTCACCTTCATGCCGCCATTTGAGTCCATGACACACCGCCCCCGCTTCCTCTTCCTGAGCCTTTTCTTCTTCGCCGTCCTGATGCCCTCCGGCGTGGTGCTTGCCCAGGTTCAAACCGATCCTGCAGCAGGTCCCGCCGACGAGATCCGTGCCCGGTTGCTGGCCTCGCTCGCGAATGAACTCGTCGCCCATTTCAATCTCGAGGGCGAACTTCAGCTCGAAACCACCCGCCCGTGGACGCCGGTCGCGTCCCCGCCGGCCGCGGACAAGGATGCCGCTGTCGGCGTTACATTGATTGAATATCCCTCTGCCTTGGCTTCGTCCCTTCTGCTCCGTGTCCGTGTGACCGATGGCACCCAGGCGCCTCGGGAGGAAACGGTGATCTGCCGCGCACAGCTCTGGCGCGACGCGTGGGTCACGCAGACACCCGCGGATCGTGGCTCCGCCTTCGATCCGACGCAGTGCGATGTCCGGCGCATCGATGCGTTGCGGGAACGGGACACGATTCCCGCCTCCTTCGTCAATTCCACGGACTGGTCCTTCCTCCGCCCGGTTCCGGCCGGACGCCTGCTGACTTGGCGTGACATCTCGCGCCGCGCCCTCGTGCGCAAGGGCAATGTCATTGATGTCACAGCCATGGACGGATCGTTGCAGGTCAACCTGAAGGCCTTGGCCATGCAGGACGGCGGCAAGGGGGAGACGGTGCGTGTGCGCAACCTGGAATCGCGTCGTGAATTTGCCGCCCTCGTTGTCGCTGAAAATCGGGCACAGGTGCGGTTCTGAACACTTTCCCAATGCTCCGCACACTCCTCATAACCGGCTGTTTCTCCCTCACCAGCCTCATGCTCCAGGCCGAGTCGCTCTGGACGGCCCCGGGCAGCAGCGAACGCTCGATGTACTCGGACCGCAAGGCCTCGCAGGTTGGCGACATCCTGACCGTCATCGTTCAGGAGACGGCTGCCACACAGTCTTCACAGAGCAAGAAGACGAATTCCGCGGCCAACGTCGATGCCAGCGTGGAGCAGTTCCTTTTTCCTCCGGGCATCAGCCGTTTCGGCACGCACAAGGGGGTGCTTCCGGGCATCAAATTGGGTGGTTCAAACGACTTCAACGGAGGAGGCGAGGTCAACAACACCCAGAGCCTGAACGCGCGCGCCGCCGTGATGGTCACCGATGTGCTGCCGAACGGCAACCTCGTCATCCAGGGCGTGCGCCGCGTGATTTCCGCCGGCGAAACCCAGCACGTTGTCCTCAACGGGGTCGTGCGGCGCGATGACATTTCCAGTCTCAACACGGTGTTTTCCAGCAACATTGCGGACGCCAAGGTGGAGTTCATCAACGAAGGAAGCCTTACCGATGCCCAGAAGAAGGGCTGGCTGGCCAAGCTTTACGAGAAGCTGCGCCCCTACTGAGGAATCATCGTATCATGCGACCCCAGGATTCCATTATGTCCCTCCTTATTCGGCTGACTTTTGCCATTCCCGTTCTGGCGATGGCGCTCGCTCCGCTGCGGGCCTCCCGCGTCAAGGACCTGGCCCTGGTCGGCGGCGGTCGTGAGAATCAGCTTGTTGGATACGGCCTCGTCGTGGGTCTTGCCGGTGACGGCGATTCCAACTCCCAGGCGACGTTGCGATCGGTGGCGAATACGATGCAGCGGTTTGGGATCACGGTCGATTCGAATCAGATCAAGGCCAAGAACGTGGCCGCGGTTCTGGTCACGGCCGACATCAGCGCGTTCCTGAAGAACGGATCCCGGATCGATGTCACGGTGGCGTCAATGGGTGATGCCAAGACACTCCAGGGAGGCGTGCTCCTGCAGACGCCTCTCATCGGAGCGGATGGCAGGGCCTATGCGGTGGCCCAGGGCGCGGTGGCGATCGGCGGATTCCTCGGCGGCACCGGAGGGGCGGGCGGTGCGACGGTGCAGAAGAATCATCCTACGGTCGGGCTCATCAGCAACGGTGCCATTGTCGAACGTGAGATTCCGGCGAAGTTTGTCACCGACGGATCCGTTTCGCTGCAGTTGCACAATCCGGACTTCACCTCCGCGGCGAGGATGGCCGATGCGATCAATTCAGTCTATTCCGGCGCGGCGTCGGCCCGCGATGCCGCCAGTGTCGAGGTCATGCTGCCGGAAAAATACCGGGGTCGCGAGGTGGCATTCCTCGCGGACCTCGGTCAGATCGAGGTTGTCCCCGACACGCTGGCCCGGATCGTCATCAACGAGCGCACCGGGACGATCGTGGCAACCTCCACGGTGCGCCTCTCGCAGGTCGCCATCAGTCTTGGCTCCCTAACGATCACGGTCTCGTCCACGGTCGGGGTCTCCCAGCCGAATTCATTCAACAATTCCGGTCAAACCACGACGGTTCCGAGCACCCAGACCGATGTCGATGAGCGCAAGGGCAGCTTCACCATTGTGAACGAGGCACCGTCGATCGAGCGCCTCGCATCCGCGCTGAACGCTCTCGGGGTCTCCACCCGCGAAATGATGGCCATTTTCCAGACCCTCAAACGTTCCGGCGCCCTCCAGGCCGAACTCGTGATCAACTGAGCCTGCCCCCTCGCCGTCACGTCCCCCATGAACGTCTCCGCCATCTCCGCCTCCCCCACCGGCCCCTTGAACAAGCTCCCGGAAACGGCCGGAACGACCGCCACCCGACCCCGACCGGGAAGTAACCCAATAGGTTACAACCAATCTGGGGACATCAAGCGGGCGGCTTCACAGTTTGAGGCGATCATCCTGCGGCAGCTTCTGGCTCCCACGATAGAGCCGCTGATGAATGGCGGCCTGGCGGGTGCGGGTGGCAGCGGCGGGGGCGTCTATGGATACATGCTCACCGACGTGCTGGCGGACTCGCTGAGCAAGGGCGGGGGGCTTGGCCTGAGCCAGATGCTTTCGCGGCAGCTTACACCGCGCGGAATTCCGCCCGAAGAGCCGGTGGCCCGCCCTGCGGACACAACTCCCGAGGCACCGACTGTCGATTCACTTTCCTAATCCAATATCATCATCATGTCTTTATCCTGGCAATCCATAGCCGATCATCTGCGCAATGAGCTGCAGGGGTATGGCGGTTTGCTGGCTCTCTTTGAGGAGCAGCAGGCCAATCTTCTGCATCGCAATCCCGATGCGGTCCTCGCCCTGGCGCACACGATCGAGGCGCACGCGCGCGCCACCGCCGAACTGAGGCTGCAGCGCGAAATGGCCGTGCGCTCGCTCGCCGGGAGCCATGGTCACGCGGCCGATACGCCGCTGCGCGAGCTGCTTCCCCTTTTCCCTCCCGAGGTTCAGCCGATGCTCGATGCCCTCGTCGACGAGATCAATCACCTGATCCACCGCGTGCGCCGCGGCGCACGCCAGAACCAGATGCTGCTCAGCCGCGCCGTCGAGATGCGCCAGCAGATGCTTTCCGCATTGCGCCCCGCCGCCTTCGTCAAGACCTACTCCCAACGAGGCGAGGTCACTGTTTCCGCCAGCGATGCGGCGTGGCAGGCGGCTGGATAAGACATGTCTCCCTCAATCCCACGAAAGGTCCGTCCGTCGCGGCGGGCATAGCAACCGTCATCACGAATTCCCATGTCCGGACTCCTCGGCAGCCTTTCGGTCAGCGTCAAAGCACTCAACGTCCATTCGCGCTCGGTGGAGACGGCCGGCCGCAATCTGGCGAACGCGAACAATCCCAACTATGCGCGCCAGCGTGTGGTGGTCGGGGACCGCGGCACGGTGATGACACCGATGGGGCCCCAATCCCTTGGCATCGAGGCCAGGCAGATCGAGCAGTTGCGTGACCGGTTGCTCGACCAGCAGACCGTGCGTGAGGTCGGTTTGACCGCTTCGCTCTCGACCCAGCAGGCGGCCTATGAACGGGCGCAGGCGGCTCTCGGGCAGTCCATCAGCCGCGCCCAGGACTCCGCGTCCGTCAATTCCTCGAGTGGCGGCCATGGGATCGCGGAATCGCTGAATGATTTCTTCAACGCCTTCCAGAGTTTTGCCGCACGGCCCACCGACACCGGGGAACGGCAGACGCTGCTGCAGAAGGCCGGCATGCTGGTCGACCGGTTTGGAGTCACGGATGCGCGGCTTTCGCAGCTCCAGGAGGATCTCACGAGCCAGATCGATGAAGACGTGGCCGGCGTGAACCGGATGCTTGCCAGCATCGCCCAGTTGAACGGCGAGATCGGCAGCCTCGAAATCAATCACCCCGGTGCCGCC
>CAZOXB010000065.1:0-17094 GCA_964583635.1 uncultured Opitutaceae bacterium
CGCGATGGGTGGTTTCAAAGGCGGGCCGCTGCCGGTATTCCGTGTTCTCATTGACAGCGGCAAGGCGCAAACCGAGGCGCCCGGCGATCACCTCCTTGTTGATATCAAGGGTCTCGCGATGGGAACCGCGCTGGCCCACACGAACCGAAACTTGGTTGAAATCGCGACCGAGCACCGGCTGCAATGTCGAGTTGTTGATGACTCCGCCGGCACTGCCGATTCCGAAGAGCAGGCTGTTGGGACCCCGGTTGATCGTGATGTTGTCCGTGTTGTACGAGTCGAACGGAATGTCGGTGAGAAAGTAGTTTCGCGAGAGTTCCGCACGCGCCAGGCCGCGCACTCGCTGGTTGCCATTGGGATTTTCCCTTTGATCGATCGAGTCCGGCCGCCCGTTCGAAATCGGACTGCCCGCAAAATTGCCGCTCAAACCGCCCACTTCGGTTCCCGTCGTGTAGGCGAGCAACGTGCCCGCATCGCTCGCACCGATGTCATCCATGAACTCCTTGGTGACGACGGTGATCGCCGATCCGATATCCTTGAGCGGCGTATTCAGGCGGGTGCCGGCCAGCGTGTTGGTGGCCGCATACCCGGTGTCGGACTCGGACGTCACCACGAAGGGACTCAATTCCGTCACGGATTCCTCCTCGGCTGCGGGCGGCGGGGTGCGTTGCGCGTCCAAACGGGCGGCAAGCATCAGCGCACCCAGGAATGCCATGCTCGAGATTCGCTGGAAGAAAAGGAGGGGTAAGCGCGCAACCAAATGACGTCCGGACTGGATTCGTGGGAATGATGGGTTCATAAGGGGGCAAGCAGTTGAAGCGCCCATTTCCTGAAACGCCGTTGCAGAACAATTGGCACGGCAGGGAGGGGAGGCGCCTGCGATCGTAGATTTGATCGCATTTTGAGCCGCGTTTGAGGTCGGTCAATCCGCGAGGTATTCAAACCGTTGAACGCCCAACGGCCATTCACTGCATACGATTCGACTTCACCCCATGGAAACCGGGCGAATTGGGGATTCCGGGCGCCCAACGACACCCCGATGCCTGACCAGCCGGTTCGATGACTGGGTGGCCCAGCCATGTCCTCCCGGGACAAACTGCACTGCGCCCAACCCGGCGCATGGAGCGTCGGAGCCCGGCGTCAAGCCGGCTGGAAGCAACGGCCTCACTCCATGGCGCGGACGCCAGGCTGCGCAACAAACGGCCTCAGGCCGCCAGATAAGGCAGAGCCCGGGCCCGTTCCGCCACGGCGGGACGCCCTTCGAGCAGTTCGCCGATGGCGTCCCAGCGCCCGTTGACCAGCGCATCGCGCGCGCTTTCCCGCATCGTGGCCGGGATCTTCTGCTGGCCGAACCTGATCTCCCGGTTCGCCAGATCAAGGGTGACCTCGATCTGCGGATTCGCCTGGACCGCTGCGGTCAGCTTCGCGATGTCGTCGCGGGTCGCGGACAGGCACGGGATGCCGAGTGTCGTGCAGTTGCCAAAAAAGATCTCGGCAAAATTCTCCGCCACGACGGCCCGGAAGCCATATTTCTGGATGGCCTGGGGCGCATGCTCACGCGAGGAACCGCAGCCGAAGTTCGCCCCGGAAATCAGGATCGTCGCCCCCTTGAAGCGCTGCTCGTTCAACGGATGATCGCGGTTCGAACCGTCGGCGTTCTTGCGGACATCGTAGAAGAGGAATTCGCCGAGGCCGTCAAACGTCACGCACTTCATGAAGCGGGCCGGAATGATCCGGTCAGTGTCGATATCGTTGCCGGGGACGGAAACCGCGTGCCCGGAAACGGAGGAAATCTTGGCAAGTGACATGTCTGTATGATCTCAGTTGTTGAGTGCGAAAACCTCACGAGCATCCGCAACATGGCCCGTGACCGCCGCGGCGGCGACCATCAGCGGACTCATCAGCAGGGTCCGTCCGGTGGTCGAGCCCTGGCGGCCCTTGAAATTGCGGTTGGACGAACTCGCACAAATCTGATCGCCCACAAGCTTGTCCGGATTCATCGCGAGACACATGGAACACCCGGCCGCCCGCCATTCGAATCCCGCTTCGGAGAGCACCTTGTCAATGCCCTGTTTCTCACACTGCAGGGCAACAATCTGCGAGCCGGGGACGGCGATGGCCTTGACCCCCGCGGCGACCTTCCTGCCCTTCACAAAGCGTGCAACCTCCTGGAAGTCCGAGAGGCGTCCGTTGGTGCAGGATCCCAGGAATGCGACGTCGATCCGCGTGCCCTTGATCGGCGCACCGGGACGGAGCTTCATGTACGCGAGCGCTTCCTCAATCGAGGCCTTCTCGTCGGGCGCGGTGGCGCTCTTCGGATCCGGTATGGACTCGTTGATCGAAATGCCCTGCCCGGGATTGATGCCCCACGTCACCGTCGGCGCAATTTCCTCCGCAGTGATCCGGACCACGTCGTCGTACGCGCATCCGGGCTCCGACGCATAGGACTTCCAGCGCGCGACAGCCGCATCCCAGGCATCGCCCTTCGGTGAATAAGGCCGGCCCTTGAGATAAGCGTAGGTGGTTTCATCGGGATTCACATAGCCCACCCGTGCGCCCCCTTCGATCGACATGTTGCACACGGTCATGCGCTCTTCCATGGAGAAGCCGTCGAATACGTTCCCGGCGTACTCGTAGGCGTAACCCGTGCCACCGTTGACACCGAGCGTGCGGATGATGTGGAGGATCACGTCCTTCGCGTACACACCGGGACGCAGTGCGCCGTTCACCTCGATACGACGCACCTTGAGCGGCCCGAGCGCCATCGTCTGGGTGGCCAGCACGTCGCGCACCTGGCTCGTTCCGATGCCGAAGGCAATCGCCCCGAAGGCGCCATGCGTCGAGGTGTGGGAATCACCGCAGGCGATCGTCGTCCCCGGCTGGGTGATTCCCTGCTCCGGACCGACGATATGCACGATGCCCTGCTTGCCGGTGGAGCGATCGAAGAACGTGATGCCGAATTGCGCGCAATTCTTGCGGAGCTCGTCCATCATCGCCTGGGCCAGCGGATCGCTGTACGGTTCCACCACCTGGTCGGTCGGCACAATGTGATCCACCGTTGCAAATGTCCGGTGCGGCATCGACACCTTCAGACCAAGATCCCTCAGCATGCCGAACGCCTGGGGACTCGTCACCTCGTGAATGAGGTGCGTGCCTATGAGAAGCTGCGTCTGGCCATTGGCCAGCGTCCGCACAGCATGTGCGTCCCATACTTTTTGGAAGAGCGATTTAGCCATGATAACGGAACAGGGTTGGTCAAAGGCCGACCCTCGTCAACCTTCGCGGCAGCAACGATACCAGACGATTGCATGCCTGCGAAATACTTGTTTTGGTGTCTGTGATGCCTCGCGAGTATCAGTATCCGTTTGAATTGCGGCACCTCATCTATTTCCGGGAAGTCGCCCGGCTCCGCCACTATCGCCGGGCCGCGGAGGCTCTCTCGGTCGCGCAACCCGCCCTCAGCCGCTCCATCATGCAACTCGAGGCCGGTCTCAAGGCACCGCTGCTGGAACGCACCCGGCGCGGAGTCACCGTAACTCCCGCCGGGCAGGCCTTGCTCGAGCGGGTCGAGCCCCTGCTGCGGTCATTGTCGGCCCTGCCGGAAGCCGTCCGGGCAGCGCACGCCGGCGAAAGCGGCCACGTCCACGTGGCGTTCACGGGTCTGGCGATGGCCACGGTACTGCCCGGAATCCTGCGCGAGTTTCACCGGCGTCATCCGGGCATCCGGCTCGAACTGAACGAATCTCCGACCGCGTCCCAGTTGATCGCCCTGAACGCCGGCGAGATTGGCTGCGGCTTCTTCCATCCGGACGCCGGCACCCCGGGGCTCTCCACCCATCTCCTGCTCCGCGAGCGCAACGGAGTCCTCCTGCCGTCCGACCATCCGCTCGCCTCGCGCCCCGTGGTTCGCCTGCGCAACCTCGGTGGTACGCCGTTCGTGCTGTTTCCGCGTCTGCACAATCCCGGCTTCTACGACCGCATGCTGGCCGCCTTTTCCCGGGCCGGTATCACGCCCCGCATCGCCGAGGAGGTCTGGCCCCGCGCCAACGGAATCGGATTGGTCCGCGCCGGTTTGGGGGCCACCTTCATGTGCCCTTCCGAAGCCCGGAATCTGCCGCCGGAGGTCACGTTCCGACCTCTGGAAGGGCCGGCCCCGGAGAGCCGTCTGGTGATCGGCTGGAAATCCGCGGATCCGCTCCCGCCTGCGCTCACCGCCTTCATCCGCGTCGCGCAGCATGCTGCCGCGCCGCCATTGCCCAAGGGCGATTACCCGTGAGGGAGCGTCATGCCGGCGCCGCCAGGCCGGACTGTCCGTCGAGCACGGCTTCGACCAAGGCTTCCACGGCGGCGACTTGGGCTTCCAGTGAAAGGCTCGGTTCTCCGCGAAGCGCTCCGGACTGCTCGGGCAACCAAGGAACGTGGACAAAACCCGCGGCCATCACCGCCGGTGAGTCCTTCGTCGCAAGGGCGTGCATCAATGCGTAGAACACATGATTGCAGACAAAGGCCCCGGCGGTGAGGGATTCCGCCACGGGAATCCCCTGCCGCGAAAGCCGTTCCTTGATCGACCGGATCGGCAAGGTGCTCCAATAGGCCACCGGCCCGCCTGCTGCGATCGCGACATTCGACGGCTGATTGCCGGCATTGTCCGGGATGCGGGCATCGTCGAGATTCAACGCAACACGTTCGAGGTGAATCCCGGCGCGTCCCCCCGCCTGCCCGAGGCAGATGACGACATGAGGGGAAAGCCCACTCATTTTTCTGAGGAGCAGATCGGCTGCGTTGTCAAAAACGCACGGGAGTACCAAGCTCCGGATACGCGCAGATCCGACCCGCCGCCCGTCCAGGGTTTCGACGATTTTCTGGGAAGGGTTGACGATTTCTCCGCCGAACGGCTCAAAGCCGGTGAGCAGGACGATGGGAGACGCCGCGGTCATCTGATGAAATTCTGCAAAGCCTACCAAGCCGCGGCCGTGACGCCCGCCTTTTTCAAGCCATCCGACAACGTTCGTGCAAACTCTGCCGCACGGGGTCCGTCTCCATGCAGGCAGATCGTTTCGGCAATCAGTGAAACCCAGGTGCCGTCGACCGCACGCACCCGTTGACGCAGCACCATTTCCAAGGACTGATTCAGCATATCCTCCACTGTCTCCACCAACGCGCCCAGAGAAGTGCGCGGGGTGAGCATTCCATTTGATTGGTAGGTACGATCTGCAAAAACCTCGCTGACGACCCGCAAGCCGGCAGCGCGGCCGGCATCGAGCAGGCAGCCGCCCGCCAGGCCGAAGAGGCGCAGTTCGGCGCCGCAAGCCCTGACCGCCTCCGCCACGACACGCGCCACTCCGGCATCGCGGGCGGACAGGTTGTAGAGTGCGCCGTGCGGTTTCACGTGCCGCACGGTCGTGACGCGTTGCAGGGCTGCAACCTGGTCCTTCACCAGGGCATGGATCTCCGCCGGTGCCAGCCGGATTTCTCGCCGGCCGAAATGCTCGCGATCCGCAAAGCCAGGATGCGCTCCAACCGCGACGCCCCGCTGTCGCGCCAGTGTGGCCACATGCCGCATGGTCGCCTCGTCGCCGGCATGCGCCCCGCAGGCGATGTTGACTGAGGTGAGGAAGGGCATGATCACCTCGTCCTGCCCGGCCCCTTCTCCCAGATCACAGTTCAGATCAATGCGGGTCATCGGCATGGCAATGCATCCGAGAGGGCGAATCCTGCGCTGAAAAGTCAAGAGACGAGGACACGCTGCCGGACTCAGGAGCCCATTTCCGCCAGACCGGCACGCAGGGCTGCAAACGCGGTATCCATGACCATGCGATGATACTGGGCTTCCACCAGGGAAACCTGCCCGAAGGAAATCCGCTGTCCGGGATGCAGCCTCGCCAGCTTGGGCCTGTCTGCCGAGATGACCGTGGCGATCTTGGGGTATCCACCCAGGGTCTGGCGATCAGCGAGGAGGATGATCGGCAGGCCGTCAGGAGGCACCTGCACCGAGCCGAATGCCACCGGTTCCGAGATCATGTTCCGAGGTCCCTCGGGCAGGATGCTGTCGCCGGAGACACGCAGGCCCATCCGGTCGGATTTGGAATCGACCACAAACTCCGCGTCCCAGAAGCGCCGCCTCGCATCCTCGTCAAACCAATCCTCCTGCGGGCCGGCCACCGCCCGCAAGACGACGTGTTCTGAGAGCAATTCCGGCACCATGGACTCCGCCACGCTCCAATGTGCGGGTGCTCCTCTTGCCCAGCTGAGATTGTCCGTGGTTCCAACAGGCAGACGATCACCGGCACGCAGCGCTCGGCCTCCACAGCCGCCAAAACCGCCGGCCAGATGGGTGGAACGGCTTCCCAGCACCCGAGGCACGGCGATTCCGCCCGCCACACTCATGTAGACACGTCCGCCGCGCCGGATCCCTTCCAGGGACAGTTCCTCGCCCGCGGCAAACAGCAGGGGACGCCGCATGGCAACCCCGTCGACGTCCGCACCGCAGAGGGCGATGCGCGCCGGCATCAAAAAACGCAGCACCGGTCCGCGCGCGGTGCATTCCAGACCGGCGGCGGCGTCATCGTTGCCGACAATCACGTTGGCCACCCTCAGCGCGATCGTATCAAGGGCGCCGCCCACCGGCACCCCCGACGACTGCCAGCCGGGCCGGCCGAGATCCTGGACCGTGGTGAGGACCCCACCGCGCAACACCTCGATCATGGCACACCCTCCGTTTCCGCCAGCGTCCGCACCGCGACGAATCGCACGTGATCGCCCACGCGCAGCAGGCAGGGCTCGGCACGGGCGGGGTCAAACAGCACACGGGCCGTGCGGCCCACCAGATGCCACCCTCCCGGTGTATCCGACGGATAAATACCCGCGAACGGGCCCCCAATCGCCACGCTTCCCGCGGGAACGCGGGTCCGCGGTGTCTCGCGGCGTGGCACCTGCAGTTCCGGCGGCAATCCGACCAGATAGGGAAACCCCGGCGAAAATCCAATGGCACCCACACGAAAATGGAGCGCGGTGTGTCTTGCGACCACTTCCCTTTCGCTCATGGCCACCCTCCGGGCAACTTCCGGGAGGTCCGGCGCACAGCCTTCGTCGTAACAGACCGGTATCGTGAATTCACGGCCCGGGAGTGCTTCGTGCGTGAACTCATCGAGCGCAGCCGCCCTGACCCACTCGGTCACGCGCGCGTATGGATCCGTTCCGCCAACCTGGGACGGATCAAAATGAACGGCCACGGTCGTGAACGCCGGCACCACGTCCTGCACGCCAGGAAGACGGTGCGACTCAAGCGCGGCCGTGAGACAGGCCACGGCGCCGGCCGCGGCATCATCGATCCGATCACCCAGATTCACCAGGACACAGGTGTCACCCAGCGGAACGCACAGCATTTTCCACTCATGACGGGAAATTCCCTGTTGCTCAACCATCATGCAATGATCATCGCCGACAACGAGCCCGGGCCCTCCATCATCGATGTCAACGACCTGCGCCTGGATTTTCTTTTCGTCAACGACCTGGGCGTGAAACGCGACTGGTTTTCGATTGTGAAGGAATAAATAGCCTGCAAAGCGAACGCTGATAGTTGGGCGGTTAGGGTTGAACTTTCTCTTCGGAGACATGACCTTCCCCCAGCTATGTCCTTTTTCCGCGTCGTTCCAGTCGTCCTGACGTCGATCACGCTCATCGCCCAGTTTGGATGCAAAGACCGTGAGATAAGTTCATACCGCGTTCGAAAGGAAGCGACGCCCCAAGCACCAGCGGGTGAGCCCGCTGCAAACACTTCGGCTGTCGGCACCGCTGATGCAATGCCACCCATGGCGTCGACACCCGTGAACACGGCGCAAGGTGAAGGCCTGAGGTGGACCGCACCGTCGCACTGGACGTCGAAACCCGCCTCCGCCATGCGGCGCGCCACCTATGTGATTCCTGGGAAGGGCGGCGCGAACGGGGAACTTGCCGTGACCGCCTTCCCGGGAAATGTCGGCGGCAACCTGGCCAATGTGAATCGCTGGCGCGGCCAGATCGGGCTTCCGCCGATCACCGATGCGGACTTGGGCACTGCCCTTGCCCATTACGATGTGGACGGGCTCCACATCGACGTCGTCGACATCAAGGCGGTCACGGGCGATGATCCCCAACGCGTCATCGGCGCGATCGTGCCGTTTGGCGAAAGCACCTGGTTCTTCAAGTTCAGCGGTCCTGACTCGCTCCTGACCGCTGAGAATCCGGTGATCCTCGACTTCATCAAGAGCATCAAGACTCCCTGAACCATGAGCGGGACGCGCAACGCCTTTGTCACATTTTTCATTTCCCTCAAGCTGACGGTGGTGTTGCTCGCCCTGTCGATCGTGCTCGTTTTCTGGGCAACGCTGGCCCAGGTGCGACTGGGAATCTGGGGGGTGCAGCAGGAGTTTTTCCGGACGTTCTTCGTGCTCGGAAAGATTCCCGGCACGGACGTGCCTGTCCCGCTCTTTCCAGGTGGTTACACCTTGGGCGGTCTGCTGCTGATCAACCTGATTGCCGCCCATGTCTACCGGTTCAAGTTCGCTTGGAGGAAGTCCGGAATCATTCTCACCCACCTCGGCCTCATCCTGCTCCTTTTCGGCGAACTCGCCACGAGCCTCTGGCAGGAGGAATACATGCTGCGCCTCGATGAAGGTCAGACACGCAACTATTCGGAGAGTGTCCGTGAAACCGAACTCGCAATAGTCGACACGACCGATCCCACCTGGGACGACGTCGTGGCCATCCCGACGGAACGGCTGGCCGGGCTGGGCGAGATCCAGAACCCCAAGCTGCCCTTCCGGGTGGTGACGCGCGCCTACTACCCGAACGCCTTGGTGGAGGCCGCTCCGGCGGAGGGTGTGCCTGCTCCCGATCCGGATGTGCCCGTCCGCGCCACCCGCGACATCGGCACGCGCGCCATTGTGCGCCCTCAGCCCATAACGTACCGCGAGGATCAGCGCAACTGGCCCACCGCCTTCGTCGAGCTGATCGGACCGGATGGCTCACTCGGCATCTGGATGCTCTCGGCCGGACTGATCCGCCCACAGACCTTCGACTACAACGGCCGCACTTGGACACTGCAGATACGTCCCGAACGCCGCTACAAGCCGTTCTCCCTGACGCTTCTCGATTTCAGCCACGATCGTTATGCCGGAACGAACATCCCGAAGAACTTTTCAAGCCGCATCCAGCTTCGGTCCGACGATGGCCGTGAGAACCGCGAGGTGCTGATCTACATGAACAACCCCTTGCGTTACGCCGGTCTGACATTTTATCAGGCCAGTTTTGACAACGACGACAAGACCACCGTTCTCCAGGTGGTGCGAAACCCGAGTTGGCTCATTCCGTACATCGCGTGCCTGACCATGTGGCTCGGACTGACGATTCAGTTCTGCATGCACCTGGTCGGATTCATGCGCAAGCGCTCCGCATCACGCACCGAACCAGCGGTTCCGGACGCAGCTTCAACCGCGCGCTGACATGAACACGCCATCAACCACACCGTCCCCAGCCGTCGCGCAGCCGCCCTCGTCCGCTCCCGCCCGGCCGGTACCGCAACGTCCCGCCGGCATGGCGCGCTGGATCCCGCTCGTCGCCCTTTTCCTGGGCGCAGCCTATCTTGTCGGTCCGCTCGCCAGGCGGGAGCCCGCGGGAGGCTTCGATCTCTCCGGTTTCGGACGCCTTCCCGTCCTGGTGAACGGGCGTCTCAAGCCGATGGATACGGTCGCCCGCACCTCCCTGCTTGTCCTGCAGGATCGCCAGCGCGTGAGCTCGCCGGCCACCGGCAATCTGGTGGACACTCCCATCGAATGGCTGCTCGATGTATTCTTCCGACCCGAGATCGCCGACACGTACCCGGTATTCGCCATCGACAATCCCGATCTGCTTTCACTGCTCGGTGTCACGGAGGAGTCGTTGAAAATCGAGTACACAAAAACGGCCCACCGGATCCTCGCCGCGATCGGCTTCATGCCCGGGACGTATCGACGTTTCTCCTACCAACGGCTTGAGCCGAAACTTGCCGAGATCGACAAGCAGGCGCGGCTGGCGGAACCAACGGAGGAGGCCCTGCGCACCTCGTTCCAAAAGGCGGTCATCAAGCTACGCGACCGGCTGGTCCTCTACAACCGCCTCAAGCACTCGTTGATTCCGCCGGGAAGCACCCACCCTCTGGACGATTTCGACGCATTCCAGAAGGGCATTCCCGCGGGGGCCGCGGCCATCCGCGCGCGACAGCAGGGGCTTCCCCACGACGAAGCCGCGGGGCGTGCGACGCTCGATGCCGCCCAACGTTTTGAATTCATGGGGCGCATGGGCTATCTGCTGGCCGTCCCTCCCCTGGCGGACCCGGCCGATCCCGCCGGCTGGAAAACAGTCGGCAACGCCCTGCTGGAGACGTTTCAGACCGGTCAGCTGAATCCCACGGTCATGGCCTACGCAGGAATGGCCACCGCCTGGCGGGCCCGCCAGGTGGAGCAGTTCAACACGATCGTGAAGCTCGATCGGGAAATTCTGGCAAAGCGCTTTCCCGAACGCCTCACCAAGACGGATGCGGAAGTTCGCTTCAACGCGGCCGAACCGTTCTTCCGTTCGATGTACCTTTACATCGTGATATTCATCATCGGCATTTTCTCCTGGCTGAGGTCTCCGGTTGTGTTATCGCGCTCCGCATACCTCCTCCTCGGCCTGGCCTGGGTCGCCACGACGGTTGGCATAGCCGTGCGCATGTGGCTCGAAGGCCGCCCGCCCGTTACCAACCTCTATTCGTCGGCGCTCTTTGTCGGCTGGGCCGCGGTCGGCTTGTGTGTGCTGCTCGAACGACTTTACCGCAATGCCCTCGGCGCGGTCGCCGGCGGCCTGATCGGTTTTGCCACCCTGCTGATCGCACACCACCTCTCGCTGTCGGGCGACACACTGGAGATGATGCGGGCCGTATTGGATTCAAACTTCTGGCTGGCGACGCACGTGGTCGTCATCACCGTCGGCTACTCCGCCACCTATCTGGCGGGTTTCCTCGCCTTCATCTACGTCGTGCGGGGCGTGCTCACCACCGGCCTGGACACCCGGACCGCGAATGCGCTCAAGAGCATGGTTTATGGCATCATCTGCTTCGCCACGCTCTTCAGCCTGGTGGGCACGATTCTCGGCGGCATCTGGGCCGACCAGTCGTGGGGACGTTTCTGGGGCTGGGATCCGAAGGAAAACGGCGCCCTCATCATCGTCATCTGGAACGCGCTCATCCTCCATGCCCGCTGGGGCGGATTGGTCAGGACCCGCGGCCTCATGGCACTCGCCATTTTCGGCAACATCGTCACGAGCTGGAGCTGGTTCGGCACCAACATGCTGGGCGTGGGCCTGCACAGCTACGGCTTCATGGACGCTGCATTCTACTGGCTGATCGCCTTCGTCGCGACTCAGCTCGTTCTCATCGGCCTCGCCAATCTGCCGCTGAACAAATGGCGCAGCGCCCCGTCCCTGATGGGCAAGGTTTGAAAAGGAACGTGCGCCGGCTACGGCAGCCAGGGAAACTTCCGTGAGTTCGGCTTTCGTTTTTCCCGCTGGGCTCCGTGGAATTCCTTGGCCTCTTCGCTCATGTAATACAGCAGGGTCGCATTGCCGGCCAGTTCCTGAATGCCGGCCTGGCCGTCGAGCTCCGCGTTGAATGCACTTTTCAATGCACGAATCGCGAGCGGGCTGTGCGCCAGGATCTCGCGACCCCACTTGATTCCTTCGGCTTCCAGCTCAGCCACAGGAACCACCGCGTTGACGAGACCCATGTCGCAAGCCTGCCGGGCATCGTATTGACGACATAGATACCAGATCTCCCGCGCTTTCTTCTGCCCGACGACGCGTGCGAGATAACTCGAGCCGAATCCGGCATCGAAGCTTCCCATGCGCGGCCCGACCTGGCCGAAGATCGCATTGTCCGCCGCCAATGTGAGATCACAGACGACATGCAGGACATGCCCGCCCCCGATCGCATAACCCGCAACCAACGCGATGACGACCTTGGGGATGGAGCGGATCAGTTTTTGCAAGTCCAGCACATTGAGGCGGGGCACGCCGTCCTCTCCGACATAACCGGCATGCCCGCGCACCGATTGATCACCTCCCGCACAAAACGCATATTTGCCATCCGTATGCGGACCGGCGCCTGTCAGCAGAATCACCCCGATGCTGGCATCCTCACGTGCATCGGAGAAGGCATCGTACATCTGGGAAACCGTCTCCGGCGTGAAGGCATTGCGCCGATGGGGGCGATTGATCGTCACCTTGGCGATGCCGTCCATCTTGTGATAGAGGATGTGCGAGTAGGTCTTCGCGACCTTCCAGTCCGGAGCGTTCATGATTCCACCATTTGGAATGAATCCGTCCGAAGGTCAATGCACCGGGCTTGCAACCGATTTTCGAACGGATGAGGAAAGGGCTTGGAGACAGGGAGGGAATGCCGATTCAATGGAGCTGATGTCGTCGCCGTCCGCCGATTCCCAATCGAAAGGCAATGTGAAGCTTGCCGTACTGACCGGGGCCTTGGGAGTCGTTTTCGGCGACATTGGAACCAGCCCGCTTTACGCGTTTCGCGAATCGATCGATCATCTTGCCCCGTCCGAGCGCAGCGGCGGCGTGATGGGTGTCCTGTCCCTGATCTTCTGGTCCCTGATGATCATCGTCAGCTTGAAGTATGTCACCGTGGTGATGCGGGCCAACAATCGTGGTGAGGGCGGGATCTTCGCGCTTCTGTCTCTGAGCGGTCTGGACCGCTCCCGCGAGTCGCCCCGGAAGATCGGCTTCGGCGTCATGCTCGTGCTCCTGGGTGCCTCGATGCTTTGCGGCGAAGGTGTGATCACCCCGGCGATCTCCGTCCTGAGCGCCGCGGAGGGCCTCACGCTCGTCGTGCCTGCCTCGGCAAATTTCGTGGTGCCGGTCTGCATCGGGATCCTTGTGGTGCTCTACTGGCTGCAGCACAAGGGAACGCACCGGATCGGCCAGTGGTTCGGCCCCATCATGGCAGTCTGGTTCGCCGCACTGGCCGTTCTCGGCATTATTCATATTCTGAATACGCCCACAGTGCTGCATGCCCTGAATCCCCTGCACGCGTTTCTGCTCCTGGAGAACCACCCGGCCGAGGCCACCGGAATCCTGGGCTCCGTGGTGCTGGCCATCACGGGCGTCGAGGCACTGTACGCGGACATGGGACATTTCGGCCGCCCCGCCATCCTGCGTGCGTGGTACATCCTCGTCCTGCCCGGCCTGACGCTGAACTACTTCGGCCAGGGCGCCTACGTCCTTTCGCATCCGCACGACACCGGACATCCGTTCTTCTCCCTCGCCCCCGAAGGTGCGGTGCGCACGGCCTTGCTGCTGCTCTCGCTGTTCGCCGCGGTCATCGCCAGTCAGGCCCTGATCTCCGGAACATTTTCACTGGTGCGACAGGCGATCCAACTCGGCTATTTTCCGCGCCTGCGGGTACGTCATACCAACGCCGAGTACCGCGGCCAGATATACGTGCCTCTCGTCAACGTCTTTCTCGCCCTGGGTTCGATCACGACGGTCCTCATGTTCCGGACATCCTCGGCCCTGGCCGGAGCCTACGGCATCGCTGTCACCGGCACGATGACCGTGACGACCTTCGCGCTGTTTTTCGCCGCCCGCCGCAGTTGGAAATGGTCACTGCCAGCTGCCGCCGGGATGTGCCTGTTCTTTGCCATCGTGGATATCGGATTCCTGTCGGCCAATGTCCCCAAGATCGTCCATGGCGGCTGGCTGCCTCTCGCGCTGGCAGCGGGCATGTTTTCGATCATGCATACCTGGAAATCGGGCCGCGGCGAAATTCAGGAGCGGGTTTACGGCAGCGCCATCACGGAGCTTGAGCTTTCCAGCATCGCCAAGAGCAAGAATATCATCCGCGTGCCGGGCAGCGCCGTCTTCATGGTGGGCACTGCCAAGGGCACGCCGCTCGCGCTGCTGCACCATCTCAAGGCCAACAAATGCCTCCAGCAGACCGTCGTCCTGCTGACCATCACCACCAAGGACATGCCGGTGGTCGATGACGAGGAGCGCATGACCCTCAATTTCATGGGCGAAGGTGTCTGGCGCGCAACCGGACATTATGGTTACATGGAATCGCCCAACGTCAGCCGTCTGGTCGAACGCATCATGGCTCAGGGCGTGCCGGTGAAACCGCAAAGTACCACCTACTATTTCAACCGCGAAATGATCATCAGCGGCGGTGACGCGCGTATGTTCGAGTGGCAGAAAAACCTCTATGCGTTCCTCAGCCGCAACGCCACGCCGGTGAAGGACTATTACCAGATCGCCCCGACCCAGATCATCGAGATCGGCCTGCCGGTGCAGTTATAGGGGTGGAAAGAATACCCTTGGCGCCGATGGCCCCCAAGCATGCCGGATAACGAAATCTGCAGAATGTGCGGATCCGACCGTCTGCCTCCCCATCGTACCTCTTCTCCACGCAGCCTTTCGCGTCTCCGCTGCTCTTCGTTTCCTCCTTACCGGACCAGTACTTCGCTCACCTGCGCAGCAACGCTCGCAAACAGCTTCTTCCGGAAGGCTGCATCCGCCTTCCGATCGGTGCGGACCTCCAGGAGGCGCACCCCTTTCAGCGGCAGGGTACTCACCAACCGTTCGAAGGTTGCCCAATCCTCCACCGGCAGATGCTCGATGCCATAGGTCGCCGCCCATCGCGAAAACTCGACCGCCTGCGGTGTGACGAAGTAATCCTCGAACGGCGGATCGAAGGCGGCGATCGGCAGATGCTCGAAAATGCCGCCACCGCGATTGTTGATCACCACGATCGTCAGCGAGCCTTGGAATCGGTTGAGCAGCAACCCTCCGTTGCTGTCATGCAACAGCGCCAGATCGCCCGTGAGCAGCACCGACGGGCGGTTGCCATGGGCCATGCCCAGCGCCGACGACAGGGTTCCATCAATCCCGTTGGCGCCGCGGTTGAACGCGAACCGATGCCCTTGGAATCGAACAGGCCAGAAGTATTCCACATCACGCACGGGCATGCTTCCCGCCACAAAGACCGGCGTCCCCTCCGGCAGCGCCCTGGCCATTAGCCACGACGCTTTCCCTTCAAAGCACCCGCAATCTTCCATCGAGGCATCGAGCGCAGCCCGTGCCGTGCGCTCCGCTTCTCGCCAGGCGCCCGCATAGACTTCATCTCGCGGCGGATTGACTCGAACCACAAGCGACTCGGCACAGGCGACGATCTGCCGGGTCCGGCCGTGCAGGGCGTCACGGTTGTGCTCGCTTGGGGAAACCAGCAGCACCTCGGCCTGGCTGACGTCGATGAAATGCCGCAGTACCTTGCTGGTGGGCCAGGCACCGAGGCACAGTACCTGTCGCGGAGCCAAGTGTCGTGACGCCTTGTCCGTGCGAAGAATCGCGTCATAACAAGAAATGATCGTCACCCGCGGATCAACCGCCTCGGTACGCAATCCCGACAGGGTGTCCGCCAGAACCGGCCAGCCCAACGCGAGTGCGAGACTGTTCACAGCCTTGGCATGGGCGGGCGGATCCGCCGGAGCGGCGGGACCCGCGACGATGATACCGCGGTCGGTCATTGCAGGTTGCCAGCCGACAACCTCGGACTTCACAACCGGCTCTCCGGCGAGGTGGGTAAAGAATGTCCCGTCGATCCTGCCCTCGAGCCCGCGTGCGGTGCCATCCGCCAGCGGAGCCAGCGGATCACGAAACGGCGCGTTGAGGTGAACCGGACCCGGAAACCGACCGCACGCCCGCTCCCACGCATGCGATGCCTGCTGCCGCAGGTATCCCAGGCGTTCCCACGAGGCCTCGGGTACGGCGAGTTCATGGTACCAGCGGACAAAGCCGCCAAAAATCTTCTGCTGGTCGATGGTCTGCCCGGAGTGGCAGGCGCGCAGTTCCGGCGGCCGGTCGGCTGTGAGTATCAGGAGCGGGACTCCGGACTCATGCGCTTCGATGATCGCCGGGAAGTAGTGGGCGGCGGCGGAACCGCTGGTGCAGACGAGCACCACCGGCTGACCGGCGCGGCGCGCGAGGCCCAGTGCAAAAAATCCGGCTGATCGCTCGTCCAGGACGGGAATGGTTTCCACTCCCGCGTGCCGCGCCAGGGCCAATGTGAGCGGCGTCGAGCGGGAGCCGGGCGAGATGACGGCCTGCCGCAGGCCAAGGTGCACCAATGTCTCGACGAGCACGCTGCACCAGACCGTGTTGGTGTTCCGAAAGTCGATTGTCGACAGGCCCATACCCGCAGCATCCCAGATATTCCGTCCCGGAGCCAAGCCCAAGCGGTTCTTCCGGGTAATTAGCCGTCAGATTCCTGCTTGTCCGGGTGTCACGGCCCTTGCCATCGAATGCATCGCGCGATGGGCGCGGCATCCCGCCATCGCGAGCGACTCCAGCCAGGCCAGCCGGGTGTCCGGGTTTGTACCAAAGCGAACCGGCTTCAACTGCAGCTCCAGCGAGTCCCCTGTGCGCACCAACCAACCCCAGCCTGAGGGAACCTCATGTTTCTCGATCAGCTCGGGCTCCGTCACGAGATAAAGATAGTCCGCCGCATGATACTGCTTCAGACGGGCGAACTTGACGCCATGGATCAGCTTTTTCTGCGCAAGCTCGAGTTCACGCTCGAGTTGGGAGAGCGTGTCGTGACGCAGGCCTCGCAGGTCATAGCCGTCAAATTCCGGAAACAGTTCCTCCCCGCGGCGAAGGTCCGGCCGGTGACGTCCGATCAAGGCGCGCAGCCGATCCACGCGTTCGCACAATGCGGCGTACTGGCTCCGGAGGTGCGGCTCGTCAGCCTCGTCGCGCAGGAAATCGGATCGAGCCTGCTTGCACTCGAACACGGCGACCACCCCGCGTTCTCCGGTGGGATGCCTGGAGAGGGCGGCCACATCCGCCCGGTAGCCGCTACGGGGCACACGCGCTTCGATGCCCGCCATCGGCAGACCATTCCCGCGGGCCCAATCAAAGGCCAGCCGCTTGAGGTGAAGATGAGCGGTGGTTTCTCCGCGAGGGGCCGAACCTGGACCGATGCTCCGCGCCGTTTCCATGCCGTATCATCCCGCCCGAAACGATGCTCGC
>CAZOXB010000066.1:0-17081 GCA_964583635.1 uncultured Opitutaceae bacterium
TCACCCGGACGGAGCTGATCGAGAAGATAATGCCGACCCGGGCCGTAAATGCCCGAGAGCCGAAGGATGAAGGTGCGCCCGGGCCACGACCGCGCCGTTTCCTCGGCGCGCAAGAGAATTTCCGCCCGTTCGGACGCCGGCGGCTCAGTCGGAGCCGTTTCGTCCACCCGCAAGCCGTCACCTTGAGGGTAGACTGAGGTGCTGCTGGTGTAGACCAACGTGTCTCCGCGCGGCCGGGACCTCCCCCATGCAACCACCGAATCCATTCCCCGCAGATAACTATGGCGATAATTGTCCAGGCTTCCGTCGCCGCCGCTCACACACACGACGACATGCGTCCCGCCTGCTGGCATCGCGGCATGCCACTCCTGCTTCGCAAGATCCGCGACCACAACGCGCACGCCCGCCTCGGAAAGTCGTTTCGCGGCAGCGGGATTGCGCGTCAATGCCGTCGTCTCGACGCCCCTCGCCACCGCCCGCCGACATAGGCCTTCGCCGACATAACCGGCGCCCAGTACGATCAGGCGCTGCTGCATGGCGCGGCCTTGGTGGGGAGCCGGAGTCTCCAACGCGGGTTCGTCGGCGTCAGCGCTCGTCATGACGCCGTAGTCATATCACGGACACCGGTGGTTGCCAATGATCCGGGTTGATTTGCCGGAGGCGGGCGGCAAGCAACGCAGCGCTTTCATCGCGATCGCCAAGGGCGGAGAAATCGACCCATTCGCCGATGACCTTCACGCGGGAGAATGGCTTGGGAAGATAAAAGCGGTCCCAACTGCGCAAGCGCCATGCGGAGTCGAATATGCCTCCCAGCAGCAACATCGGCGCACGCACCCGCCGTGTCACGATCAGTCCGCCCGGCTTGACCTCGTAGCAAGGACCCCGCGGCCCGTCCGGCGTGATGCCGATGTCGTGGCCCTGGCGAAGCACCTCGATCAGTGCCATGGCCGCTTCGCGACCCAGCTTGCTGCTCGATCCGCGCACCGTCCCAATGCCGATGATTTCAAAAAA
Source organism: uncultured Opitutaceae bacterium (assembly GCA_964583635.1). Taxonomy (GTDB): domain Bacteria; phylum Verrucomicrobiota; class Verrucomicrobiia; order Opitutales; family Opitutaceae; genus UBA6669. The sequence goes on from CAZOXB010000066.1 coordinate 1,012, forward strand.
CGCCTCCAGCCACGCCCCATCCTTACTGGCGCTGATCAGCGCATACACCGGCCGGTTCGGACGAAAGCGCCGGACAACTTCTCCTGCGATGAACAGACGATTATGCCAAAGCGTGATGGCCACCGGAATATCCGTGCGCCGCAGAAATCGTTCGTGTTCGGCCGAAACTTCAAACCGCAGGCTTCTCACCCAGAGATGGATGATCCGCCCGGCAATCTCAAACACGCCCCTTTTCCAGCCGCGTACGCGCCGAACGACATGGTTTTCGGGTGGAGGGACGGGGACCATGAACCGTTTGTGTGGAGGGAATCTTACACGCCAAGCGAAGAATGTCTTTGCCCCAAAGGCAATCCCGCCCAGAGCGTGCAGATCCCACCCTCCCACGGTCCCTCGACCGCTGATCGCTCCCATCCGCCGATGGATCCCCTTCCCTCCTGTCCGTTCCTCCCTCCCTCCGTCCCAGGCTTGGACTGGCGTTGGTTGCATGCCTTTCGAGACGCACACCGGGGGCAGGACTTCTATTTCGCGTGCCTGCAATATGCCCAGTCGCTTTGGGAGCGCCGCCTGGCTGCCCGCGCCATCCTCTGCCTCGACCGGGCGATGGGGGCCGAGCTGTACGGCCATGAACCGGTGTTGAGCCTCTGGCCCATGCCATACCGGGTGCTGACATGGATGCTCGACTCCGTGCCGGCAGGGCTGTTTGTGGGCAATCCGCGGATCCATTTCCAACATTACGCCGACCGTCTCCAAGGCCCGCGCCAGGCGCAGCGCCGGGCTCGCGCATGGGCATGCTGGCGCTTGGCCTGCGCCTGCAATCCTCTCTGGCCGGGTGATCCCCGGCACCGGATCGCCGAGCCCACGGACGATTCAATCATCGCCAATTTGTCGCAAAACGGTCTCCCGGGGGAGGAATTGCTCTGGTCCAATGCATTGCATGCCATCTTGTTTTCACCGCACGAAGGGGATTGAAATCAAATGGATCCGCCCGCTTGACGTGGTCACGGGGATCTTTTTCCCTCGGAGTCATTTTTCACCATGAACCTTGTCGTTCCGTTTGCGTCGTCCCGCGTCCGCTCCGCTTCCTCGCGCTGACCACGCCCTGACAAGAGGTGAAACATTCGCCGCACTCCGGCGTCCTACTCCGTCTCCCACCTGCATGAAATCGATCCGCCCTCTTGTTCTCGTAGCCGCGTTCGGGCTGCTTCCGACCGCACACGCGCAAATCAACTACGCGGACATCCCGATCGAATACCGTCCCATCCGCAACACTTCCTTCTCCATGGGGGTGCGCTTCATTGGTGGCGCGAACGTCCGATTCGGCAACCTGGGCGCGATTCCTTCAACGCTGGCTTCCCAACCCGCGCTGACCGGAGAGGTCGATCGGAGATACATCGACGGTTCCGTCATGGCGGACAAGCCGCGGGCCAACGAGCTGAATGCGGACGGTACGGTCAAGACATCTCCCTACGGGCGTTACTCGATCCGGTCGGAAATCTTTGACGCCGACGGCAAAGTGATTCCCGACGAGACTGACCCGGGCGGCACCGGCAACAAGACCCAGGTCAGCAGCGATTTTCTCGCCTACACTCCCGGCCGGACCCGCCAGTGGTCGTACTCCTATGAGTCTCAAAACACGGCACCCGGTATCGTGGCCATGCACGATTATGTGGCCGAAGGGCTCGGAGCCTCGGCGAACTCGGACTCCGGCAAGGGCCCGGGCTTCGAACTGACGGGAAGCCGCCGCCTCGGCACGTTCGGCAAGGTCGATTGGGGACTCCTCTTCGGAGCGGGTGTCACCGACATCAATGCCAAGACCTCCGGCAACGTCCGATCGAACCTGCACGTCCTGACAGACTACTATCGCGTTTCCGGAATCGTCGCCCCGCCGGCCGCGCCCTACAGCGCCCCCTCCTCGGGCGACTTCGTTGGCGAAAACGGTGCCGTCTACAGCGGCAATCTCGAAACCACCGTTCCGCTGGAATCACAGCCGTTTCAACGCAACACCGAGACAATTGCCAACGGAGCCGACATCGACGGCAATTGGCAGATCAAGGGCGCCTACTACCTTTTTCGCGTCGGACCCATGGTGCGCATTCCGATTGGCGATAAGTTCGCGGTCACCGCCAGCGCCGGGTACGCCGGCGCTTACCTGGGCACCACGTACCACGTCCGGGAGACGCTCAAGATCAACGATGTCCTCTCCATCCCGTACGAGGGGGAGGAAACCTACAGCAAATTCCTTCACGGTGCCTACGTGGAGGCGAACGCGGAGTGGTGGCTCACCTCGCGCACCGGATTCTTCCTCGGGGCGACGTTCGAGAAGCTCGGCAAGTACGAGCAGGTCGTCTCGAACCGCACGGCCGATGTCGAAATCGGCGGGAACGCGGGCCTTCGTTTCGGCATCACCACACGCTTTTGATCGGGAACCGGGCGTGTCCGCCGGAGGCCGGAAGCCGTCACATCGGATGCCGGGGCCCTACATCTTCTCGAACAGCGGTACCTTTCGCATGGCCGGAACCGTCACCAGCCCCTTGTCGGTGATCCGGATCTCCGGTATCACCGAAAGCGGGATCAAGTTGAATCCCATGTAGGGCAGCGTGCAGCCGAGCGACTGCCACGCCTTCATGAGCTGTGTGGTCTCCGCCGCGACATGGCGCGCCCGTCCGACATGAGGCCGGCAACGGGCAGCGCGATCTGCGCCAGCACATGCCCGTCGCGCACGGCGCACACCCCACCACCCAGATTCCGCAAGGTTTCCACTGCAACCTGCATGTCGGGCTCGTTTGAGCCGGCGACGATCAGGTTGTGGGCATCGTGGCCCACCGTGCTGGCAACCGCCCCGGAAACCAGGCCGAAATTCTTGAGCAGACCGTGGGCGACATTGCCGTTCCTGCCGTGCCGTTCCACCACGGTCACAAAACAAAGTCTCTGCTCGTTGAGGATCGTCTGCCAGCTGCGGCAGTGGGGAGGATTGATGCGGATCCTCTCGTGGAAGAGGATGACCCCCGGCAACTCCGCCCGGAGGACATTGGCCACGACCGGCTTGGCGGGCAGTGCCGGAGTCAGCTTCAGTGTCTTTCCTGGCGGCAGCCGGACGGTACGGTAGGCCGCCTTCGGATAGCGATAGGGCTTGGACAAGGCCGACTCCAGAACAGCAGTGACCTGTCGATTTTCCACCACGAGTTCTCCCCCGAACCAGGTGTTCTGCGGCTCAAGCGCATCATTGAACAGGACCAGATCCGCGCGCCGCGCCGGGGCGATGCCGCCGATGTCGTGGTCGCGATGAAACCGGGTGGCAGGGTGCAGCGAGGCCATGCTCAGGGCGGTAGCCGGCTTGATGCCGGCACGCACCACCTCGCGCACCACCCAGTCGAGTCCGAAGACAAAAAGATCGTCGGCATCGCGATCATCCGTGCATACGCAGACCCGCTTGGGGTCGGCGCCGAGCTCCGTGATCGTCTTCATCGCGAGTGGCAGCGAATGCCACGGGGTCGAGGGCGGGCCTCCGCGCAGGAAAACCCAGAGCCCGTTCTCCAGGGAGTCATCCGCAATATCCCGATCGACGGATTCGTGGGTATCCGTAATCCCGCTCGCCGCCCCCGCCGCGACAAATTCCCGCCCGTAGATGTGGCCGCTGATCGGCCGGCCGCGCTGGATCGCCTGCGCCAGGATCGCGTGGCTGCGCACATCGCCCCGCGCGACCTGCACGAAATCCATCTTCTCCCCCAACGCGACCGCCTCGGGCCAGCGATCGAAGAGGCGTCCCACCTTGGCCGGGGTGAGATCGCCACCGGTCGTTTCAAACCGGGGGGACGTTGCCGGGATGGTGCTCGGCAGGGTCAGGAAGATGGAAAGCGGTGCCTGCCGCGCGTCCTTCAGCATCCACTCGATGCCCTTCACGTCGCAGACATTGCCGAGTTCGTGGCTGTCGCAGAAGACCGTCGTGGTGCCGTTCAACAACGCCCCTTCCGCATAGGCGCACGCGGTCATCATCGAGCTTTCGATGTGGACATGCGGATCCACCAACCCGGGACCCAGCAAACCACCCTGGGCATCGTAGTAATGAGGTCCCCGCACGCCGCCCGCGCCGCGCCTGCCACCGGCGGAAGCAGATGGCGCCCGGGCAAAAACCCGCCGGGCCGTGCCGGCCGGTTTGATGCAGGCGATGCGTCCCGCCTTGATCCAGACTTCCTTCTCCCCGTGGATCCGCGCGGTGTAGGTCGAGATGATGCGGGCTCCGGTGATCACAAGGTCAGGCGCAGCCCGCTCCATGGCGACCGCGGCGAGGGCGCGCGTGACGGCGTGCAATGGCGCGACGGAGAATCGGGTGAGGGCCATGTTAGCAGTCTGGCTGATATCCTCCGTAATTGCGAGCCGAACCCGCTTCTCGTTGCGAAATGCGTCAACGCCTCGGTTGGCTTTCTTGCTAACGGTAACCTGCGCTGAATCGCCGGGGGGACACCACGGCAGTCTCGTTCCCCGCATGGAGGCCGCCCACCAGGCCAACCGGGCCAACCGGAAGCTCCGGATGATATTTGCCGTAACTTTTGGGAAAATGCAGGGTTATTGGAGCAAGATGAAAGTATTGATTGCGCTGATCCTGTGGACGCTGTTGCTCGCCTTGTGCTGGCCGCTGGCGCTGTTCGTCCTCCTGCTCTGGCCGCTCCTTTGGCTGCTCTCGATTCCGTTTCGCATGGTCGGTGCGGCCATGAACGCGCTCGTCGCCTTCGTCACCGCCCTGCTCTACCTGCCAGCCCGCCTGCTGGGTCATCGCGGCAAATGATCAAAGCCCACACCTGAAGGCGAAACCGGACTGATCAGAAAATCGTCATTGCCATGGCGGCAAGCAGGTTCGTCAGCAGGGTGCCAGCCCTCGGCACCACCTAAACCGCCACGATCGCATCGAGCTTGGACGACAGGTGCCTGAGCCACGCCGCATCGTCGGTGCCGGGTGGACGGTACTGTTCGGTGATCAGCCAGCCCGAGTAGGGAATCCGGTCCAAGGCAGCCATCACTGCCGGCCAGTCGGAGTCTCCCTCCATCAGATCGACTTGGAAACCGGCATGCGGTCCCCGCGTGTCGCGAATCTTGCGACTGTACTCCTTGACGTGGATCTTGACGATTCGCTCCCCGAGGAGGTTGATCCACTGGTCCGGGAAACCGAAATTGACGACGTTGCCGACGTCGAAATGCCAGCGCACCCATTTGCTCTTGAAGGAGTCGACGTAACGCACGGCCTCCAGCGGACTGAGCAGAAACTGGTTCCAGACATTTTCGATGGCCATGGCCACCCCGAGCGACGCCGCCAACGGGATGACCTTCGCGATCTCTTCCTGGGAGCGGGTGTAGGCATCCGCATAGGAGACTTCCTTGGTCACCCGGCCCGGCACGAGCAGAACCGACGTCGCCCCGTAGGCCCTGGCATCGCGCAGCGCCTGGCGCAGTCCTTCCAATCCCACCGCCCGCACCTCCGCACTGGGATCCGTCAACGGTTTCGCCCAATGGGTGGACACCACGACACTGGGCACCTTCAGGCCCGTTTCCTGCATTGCCGCGAGAATTTCCTGCTGATCCATGGCGCTGTTGACTTCCGCACCGTCAAATCCCGCGGCGGCGAGCAACTTGAATTTGTCGAGTACACTCAGCTTGTCCGCCGTGCCTCCCCGCAGGGTCGCCCACATGAAGCCCTTCTTGTATTCACGCCTCGTGCGCCCCTTCCGTGCGGTGCCTGGCGTCGCCGGGGCCTGTGCGAATGACCTGGCCTGGATCGAGGTGGCGAGTGCACCGAGTGTCGCCGTCTGGACGAAGTTGCGTCGTGAAATCATGGCGTGGCGGGACGAGTGACAACTACAGGGATTTGATGAGGATGTCCTTGAATTCCACCGGATCGTTGTGTCCGGCAAAGCCAAAATATCCATGCGAGAGATCCTTGCCCGGGTGCGCCTTTTGCTGGAGCACCTGGGTCAGGTCCACCTTGCTGACATCGCCATCGAGAATGACCGTGCCATTCAGCTCCACCCGGATCCGCGGGCCGATCACCGAGACTTCCTGGAAGTTCCAATCGCCCGTCGGATGCTGATATCCCCGGGCCGCAGCAATCATGCCATACACGGAGCCATGCTGCTGACGCGGATCAATCTGCCCCCGATGCTTTTCATAATCCTGATCGATGACCTGCACTTCGCACATGCCATCATAGGCCGCGTTGCCCTTTCCGGGATAGCGGATGGCGAGGCCATTGTTTCCCGCGGGTGGCAGCTTGAACAACAGCCGGGCCTCGAAGTTGGCAAGGTCGTGATTCCAGTAGAGGACGCCCCCCTTTCCCTTCTCCCAGACCAGTCCGCCGTCGCGCACCCGCACGGCGCCCTTTGCACCCGCCCAGCCGTCCAGGTTGCGTCCGTTGAAAATGGCCTCAAATCCGGAACGTCCGTGCGTCGACAGAATCCGGCAGGCCTCGTCGCTGCCGATCTCCCGGATCACGATGTTCCGCCAGCGGGTCTCGCCTCCGTGGGTCTGCAACTGGATCGGCCCGCGCGCGAGAATCGGGCGACGTTTCTCCACCGGCAGCTTCTTGTCGTAATAATTTTCCAGGATCGCATGGTCCACCACCAAGGCACCGTTCAACCAAACACTCACGCGACTTCCCACCATCACCACGCGGAACTGGTTCCATTCTCCGGCCGGCCGGTCGGCCCTGACCAAGGGATCGCGACCCGGTGAGGACTTGTCGTTGTTCCAAAGCCCACCGGAACCCTTGGCAACGCCATTCCCCTTGGGATCGGGCATGGTCGTATCCCAGATCTGAATTTGCGGCACGCCGCGCAAGTAGACTCCCGAGTCTGTGCCCGGGGTGATCTTCCAATCCAGCAGCAACTCGAAATCGCCGTAGTCCTTCACGGTTGTGGCGTAACCGCCCACCCCGTCATTGATCAGTTCGTTTCCCTCAACACGCCAGTGGGGCTTGCCGTCCTTCAACGCGACAAGGCTGGCGTTCCATTTGGCGAGGAGGGCCTCGCGATCCGCCGGCGACATTGCAGCCAGCACGCGGGGATCGTGAGTGTCACCACCACGCCACCCCTCAAGGTTCACCCCATTGAACAAAGCCGTGAACCCAAGCGGCACCTGGGCGCGCTGCTCGCACACCCCCAGGATCAGCACGGTTAACAGCAAACCTCCGAATCGTCCGCATTTCGAGAACATGTTCATCGTAGAAGCGTCACTGAACGGTTCCTGTAGGCATTGAGCAAACGCAAATTCGACGGAAATCGGATCAATATACGACGCTGTTTCCCGTTTCGCCATGGAATCTTCGGGGGCACTGCGTTTCGCGCTGGCACGAGGGCGCCGCATTCACCTTGTATGAATAGACACATTTCCATGCCCAGCCTCAAACTTGCATTGACGATGACGGGACGGATCCAATCTCCCCAAGAAGGAGATCGACGTCCTTCACTGCGCGTGGAGTACGTCTGAATCCGCCGTCCTATGCCCAGGACCTGAATCCACTTCGCACCGAGCCCACGTGAAAGCCCTCTTCTATCCTGCCTTCGACGAACTCGAGCTGCGCGACCTCCCCGTCCCGCAACCCCGCTCCGGCGAAGTCCTGCTGCGGGTTGCCGCCTGCGGCTTGTGCGGAAGCGAACTTGAAACCTTCAAGACTCGCAGTCCCCGGCGCACGCCTCCCTTGGTGATGGGGCACGAGTTCTGCGGCGTGGTGGAGGCGACCGGCGCGGGCACCGATCCCGCATTGACGGGCAGGCGCTTCGTCAGCAATTCGGTGATTTCCTGCGGTCATTGCATCCGGTGCCGCCGGGGTGACACCCACCTGTGCAAGGCCAGACAGGTTTTCGGCATGCACCGGCCCGGAGCCTTTGCCGAATTCGTCTGCGTGCCGCAGGAGGTCCTCATCCCCTGGCCCGAAGCGCTGCCGGCGCGTGCCGCCTGCCTGGCCGAGCCCCTCGCCAACGGCGTGCACGTCGTCAACCTCACGCGGCATATCCCCGTGCAAACGGCCCTGATCATCGGCGCCGGTCCGATCGGCCTGATGTGCCAGCAGGCGCTGCAGTCCATGCGCGGGGCACGAACCGCCGTGGCGGATGTCTCCTCCGGCCGACTGGCGGTCGCGCAACGCGTGGGGGCTGTGCATGTTTTCAATGCCCAGGGCAGCGATGTCGCCGCGGAATGCCTTGCCTGGACCGATGGAGAAGGCGTCGATCTCGTGGTGGACGCCGCCGGCTCGTCCACCACCAAACGATTGTCGCTGGCCGCGCTGCGTCCGGGTGGCGCCGCCGTCTGGATCGGATTGCACGAAAACCGGATGGAGCTCGATTCGTACGATATCACCCTGCCCGAAAAGCAGGTCCTCGGTACCTACGCCGCCCGGAAGGAGGAACTCGCCGAAGCGCTGGAATTGATGCGAAGTGGCCGGGTGGACGTGACCTCGTGGACCGAAAGCATCCCGCTCAACGCAGCCGTCGACGCCTTCCATCGCATGCTTCGGCCCGGTCCTGCGGATCTCAAGGCCGTCTTTCTTCCCACCCTTTGACCATGAAAGTCATTCTGACCGACCACGGTTTCGCCTCCATCGAACAGGAACAACGCATGATCGCCGCTGCCGGTGGCGACCTTGTGGTGCTGCAGAGCAAGGATCCCGCCAGGCTGGCCGCCGCGTGCGCCGATGCCGACGCCCTGCTCGTGCAATGGGCGCCGATCACCGCGGAGGTGATTGCCGCGCTGCGCCATTGCAAGGTGATCGTCCGCTACGGCATCGGCGTCGACAATGTCGATCTCAAGGCTGCAGGCGCACGCGGCATTCCCGTGTGCAATGTTCCGGACTACTGCATCGACGAGGTGGCCGATCACGCCCTGTCCCTGGCATTGTCACTGGCCCGGCAGGTTCCCCAGACCGATGCCGCCGTGCGTGGTGGCACCTGGAAGATCCTGCCGCCATCGCCGTTTCCCTCCTTTCGCTCCACGACCTTCGCCACGGCCGGATTCGGACGCATCGCCCGGGCCGTTCTCGAGCGTGCCCGGCCGTTCGGTTTCAAACTGGCGGCCTACGATCCCTTTGTGCCCGCCTCCGCCTTCGCGGCAGCCGGTGTGCGCCCACTCGATCTTGATGCCCTCTGGGGCGAGGCCGGAATCCTTTCGCTCCATCTTCCGCTCACCCCGGACACCCGCCACCTCGTCGGCGCAAGCTCCCTGGCGCGCATGCGCCGGGATGCCATCGTCGTCAATACCGCCCGGGGCGGTCTCATCGACACCGTGGCGCTCGCCGGCGCCCTCGACGGGAAACGCATCGCCGGCGCGGGGCTCGATGTCTTCGAGACGGAGCCGCTCGAACCCGACCATCCCCTGCGCCGGGCACCCAACGTCATTCTCACCTCCCCCACCGCCTGGTACAGCGGCGGCAGCGTGCCCGAGCTGCAGCGCAAGAGCGCCGAAGCCATCGTTCGGGCGCTGCGGGGGGAACCACTTTCCCACGTCGTCAACGCAAACCTTCTCCCACCCACCCCATGAAGTTCGTCGATCTCTCCCATCCCCTGGTTCACGGACAGGACAACTTCCCGTCCGACCCGAAGCTCAGCATCGTGCCGCATGGCAACACCGCCACACTGCGCTACAACATGACCCAGGTGAGCATGGCCACCCACCAAGGGACCCATCTGGATGCGATGTATCACTTCCTGGACAATGGAAAAACGATCGACCAGATGCCGCTGGACTGGTTCTACGGCGACGCCGTCCTGCTGCGCATTCCCAAGGCGCCGCGCGAGGAGATCGTACCGGCGGACTTTCAACGCATCGAGCACCTGCTCCAGCCCGGCACCAAGCTGATCTACGAGACCGGATGGCACCGGCAGTTCGGCCGGCAGAATTATTTCTCCGACTTCCCCAGCCTGACCCAGGACGCCGCACGCTACCTCGTTTCGCGCAAGATCCGTCTCCTCGGCATGGATACGCCCACGCCCGGACGCGACTGGTACGAGGTGCACCACATCCTGCTCGCCCAGGATGCCGAGGTGGTCATCGTGGAGGGCCTCACCAACCTCGACCGGCTTCCGGAACGCTTCGTCTTCTGCGGATTCCCCCTCAACTTCAAAGGCCGCGACGGCTCCCCCATCCGGGCCGTGGCCATCCTGCCATGAGAGGGCTCCCGGGAAAGGTCGCCCTGGTGACCGGCGCGCTCGGTGATCTCGGTTTCGCCGCCGTGCAGCGACTGGTGGAGGAAGGCTGCAGGGTTGCCGCGTTCGACATCAAATCCGACACGGACGGCAGGCTGTCGGCGATGGACGTGTTTGCGCAGGCTGTCGATGTGACCGATCCCGCCGCGGTGGAGAGCGCCTGTGCGGCGGTCCGTGCCCGCCTCGGGCCGATCCGGATCCTCGTCAACAGCGCCGCCCGCTTCGTGTTCAAGAGCGTGGACGCCACCGTCGACGACTGGCAGGCCAGTCTCTCGGTCAATGTCGTCGGAACCTCGCTGGTGACCGGACAGGCCGTTGCCCAGATGAAGGAGTCCGGCGGAGGCAGCGTGATCAACTTCTCCTCGGTGAGCGGCTTTGTGGGACAGGCGAACTTCGCCACGTACAATGCGACAAAGTTCGCCCTTCGCGGACTGACGAAGTGCTGGGCGCAGGACCTTGCCCCGTTCAACATCCGCGTGAACACCGTCTGCCCGGGATACATCTACACCTCGGCGTTCATCAACTCCTGCAAGAAGCTCAATCTGGACATCGCCGAGGAGGATCGCCGCGCATCCGCCATGCATCTGCTGGGGCGCCAAGGCCGGCCCGAGGAGGTGGCCGCAGCCGTCGCATTCCTTGCCAGCGACGAGTCATCCTTCATGACCGGCAGCGATCTCGTAGTCGACGGAGGTTACCTGGCACGCTGACCGGATCGCTTCGCACCGCGAATTGCCCGCTCAGAGGGGGCGCAGGCGCAGGATTTTTCCCTCCTTGGCATCGATCAGGACATAGATGAATCCATCCGGTCCGACGCAGACGTCGCGGACACGCCCATGGTCGCTGAAAATGACCTCCCTTTCAGTGACCTTGCCGTTCGCGACAACCAAGCGATGGATCTCCTGCTTGGCCAGTCCTCCGGCGAGCAGATTGTTTCTCCATTTTGGAAAGGCGTCGCCCTCATACACGTCCAAGCCCGATGCGGCGATCGATGGCAGCCAGTAAATCACGGGGTCAACCATACCCGGAAGGCTCGTGTTCGGCGTGAGCGGCGAGCCGTCATAATTCATTCCATACGATGCCTTGGGCCAGCCGTAATTTGCGCCGCGCACGATGAGATTGAGTTCATCGCCGCCGCGCGGACCGTGTTCGGTCTCCCACAGTTCCCCGGTCACGGGATGGCGCACCAGTCCCTGCGGATTGCGGTTCCCATAGGTCCACAGGGTGGGAAACGCATCCTTCACTCCTGAAAACGGATTGTCCGCCGGCACGCGTCCATCATCGAAAATGCGATGGATCTTTCCATTGGGTCGCGTGAGATCCTGGGCGTGATCGCTGCGCCCGCGTTCACCCATGCTGAAAAACAGGTAGCCGTGATCGAACACGATGCTGCACCCGAAATGGATGTTGGTTGGCTGGTAGAACTTGAGCGGGGCGCGAAAGATCTCCTGCTGCTCCTTCCATTCGCCCCTGTCGATCTTTCCGCGAACGATCGCCGTGAGGCTGACATCGCGTCCGTCCAGTTGCCGGGGATCGCTGTAGGCGAGGTAGATCCAGCCGTTCTTCGCGTAATCGGGATGAACCGCCACCTCAAGCAAGCCACCCTGCCCGCGTGCAAAGACCCCGGGGGTCCCCTTGATCGGGGCTGACAGTGAATTGTCGGTATTCAGAATCCTGAGGTTTCCAGGACGTTCAGTCACCAGCCGGCGCCCGTCCGGAAGCCAGGCCAGCGACCACGGATTGGCAAGGCCCTCAACCACCGTTTCAATGCGATAGCTGTGCTCCCGCGTTCTGAACGGTCCCGCCGCGGATCCCTTCTTCTCCCGGGCCGGTGCCTTTCCGTGCGCCGCCGCATAGGCGCTTTCCGTGATGTAGATCGCCAGCGCACGCAGCGTGCTGTCGCCGAGATTCGCCCAGCCGATCATTGCCGTGTCGGGAACTCCCTCCTTGATGACCTTGAACAGGCTGTCGGCATCACCGCCATGTTTCCACGTCGGGCCCAGCAACGCGGAACCCGATCCCCCTTCGAGCTTGGCTCCATGGCAGCTGGCGCAGGACTGCTGATAGACATCGGCCACGTTGACCTTGCCCGAGGCCGGCTGGGCAAATGCCGTCATCGCCGTCGAGGCGACGGCTGCCACCCAGACTTGAAAAGGAGAAGAGAAGGGAAAAGGACGCATCCCTTGGCATTAAGCAAGGCACCGCGCCGGTTGCAAACCCGCTCCGTCATTCCTCGGAAACTCCCCAGGCCACCGGCGTAATGCAGATACTTGCACTCATATTCGTGCCGATCGACGCAACCTCGTCCTTCCCCTCACAAATGAGAGTTTCGCCTCACGAATGGCGTCTTGCACGAACTGCCCGCCCGAATTCTTCTTTGGATCTCCCGATGTGTCCCTTCCGCCTTCTCCCGGTTGCCTTGTTTGCAATCGCCTCCAGCGCCAGCGCCCAGAGTGGCGACAAACCCGGGGAGACACAGGCACCCCCACCCACGCACTGGATCATTCCGCCGGCGCCCGCCCTCGACGTCAACCAGGCCCTGCGGACCTTCAAGACCGCTCCCGGATTCACGATCGAGGCCGTGGCCAGCGAGCCGCTGGTGCACGATCCCGTGGTGCTGCAGATCGACGAAGCGGGACGCTACTGGGTGGTCGAGATGCGCGGGTTCATGCCGAATGTGGACGGCAGCGGTGAAAACGCCCCCGTCGGGACGATCGCGGTGCTCGACGACACCGACGGCGACGGACGCGTCGACCGGCGCACGGAGTTTGCCACCGGCTTCGTCATGCCGCGGGCGTTCCTGCGCGTCGGCGACGGCGTGCTGGTGGGTGAGCCGCCGCACCTGTGGTTCCTGCGGGACACCGACGGGGACGGCCGGGCCGACCGCAAGGTGGAGGTGGCCGGCGATTATGGTGACACCCGGAATCCCGAACACACCGCCAACGGGCTGTTCTGGGGCCTGGACAACTGGATCTACAGTGCCAATTTCACCGCCCGGTTTCGCTATCATCCGGATGGATCCTGGACCCGCGAGCCAACCCGGTTCCGCGGCCAGTGGGGGCTTACCCAGGACGACGAAGGCCGCCTCTATTTCAACAACAACAGCGTGCCGCTGCAGGCCGACGCCTTTCCCGCCGGGTATCTGGACCGCAATCCCTCCCAGCCGTTCTCCAACGGACTGAACCGACAGCTCGTCGTGCCGGAGAAACTGATCCTGTATCCCGGTCGCATCACCCCCGGCATCAACCGCGGTTATCGCACCCTCGGCGATGACGGCATGCTGAGGAGTGTCACCGCCGCCTGTGCTCCCTGGGTGTACCGTGAGCCCCTGTTCCCGGAGGACTTCTCCGGCAATGTCTTCATCTGCGAACCCGCCGCGAATCTGGTGAAGCGTATTCTCGTATCCGATACGGACCGCGTCCTTGAAGCCTCAAACGCCTACGCGAAAAGCGAATTCCTCACCTCGACCGACGAACGCTTCCGCCCCGTGAACCTCACGTCCGGCCCCGACGGCGCGCTCTACATCGTCGACATGTACCGCGGCATCCTCCAGCACCGCATCTACATCACCTCCTATCTCCGGAAACAGATCGAGGAGCGCCATCTCGATTCTCCGATCGGACTCGGCCGCCTCTATCGCGTGCGCCCCTCTGATGCCCCGTCTCCCCAAGGGCTCCGGCTCCCCGCGCGAATGAACACCGCCGAACGGGTGGCGGCGCTCGATCATCCCGGCGGTTGGTGGCGCGACACCGCGCAGCGGCTGCTGGTCCAGGCCCCGGATCCCGTGGCCATCCCGCTGCTTGAGCGGCTGGCCCGCACGCCCTCCGCCACCGCCTTGGGACGCATGCACGCCCTGTGGGCGCTCCAGGGGATGGATGCGCTCGGCCGCGATGCCGTCGTATCCGCCCTCGCGGATCGCGATCCGCGGGTCATCGCCACGGCGACACGATTGTCGGAACCATGGCTGAGGAAGGGCGATCCGGCGCTGATCAATTCGGTCGCGGCGCTGGTTTCGCACCCCGACGCCCGCGTCCGCCTCCAGGCGGCCTTTTCGCTGGGTGAGGCCCGCACTTCCGAGGCGCATGCCGCTCTCCTGAACCTGGCCCGCGCCCACAGCTCCCAACCCTACCTGAACGAAGCGCTCGTCAGCAGCCTTCCCGGCCGCGAATTCGATCTCATCGAATCAGCCCCCGCCGCAGCCTGGACTCCGTGGAAGACGCGCCTCAATCCCGTGGTCGTCACCGCGGCCGCCGCCATTCTTGCGCGCCCGGATGCCGCTGCGCAGGCCAAGCTGTTCGGCCTGCTCAGTCCAGACTCCAGCGCATCCGCGGAAACCAGGCTGGCACTCCTCGGAGGCGTCGAACTGGCCCAGCGCGGAGGATCAGAAAGCGAAGCCCGCCCCGTGACTGTCCTCACCGCGCCCGGCGGACTGCAGGCTTGGGCCGATGACAAGGGCACACCCCGCGAGATTGCGACCCGCGCCAGGAAGGCAATCAGCCTGCTGCGCTGGCCCGGCCGGGCGGAGCCCGCCGCGGCCAAGGCGGTTGCCGTGACGCTCACCCCGGAGGAGAAGATTGTTTACGAAAAAGGACGCGAGAACTATGCCATCTGCGCGGGATGCCATCAGCCCGACGGGCGCGGATTGGCGGGGCTGGCACCGCCGCTGGTAAACTCCCGCTGGGTCCTCGGACCCAGCGAAGTCCTCACCCGCATCGTCCTCCACGGGAAGGAAAACCCGCCGTTGGTGATGCCGCCTCTCGGCGCTTTGGACGACGCCACGATTGCCTCGGTGCTCACCTACGTGCGACACTCTTGGGGACATGCCGCATCCGCGGTCACGCCGCAAGGCGTTGCCAAAGTCCGCACCGCTACCCAAGGCCGCGATGAGCCGTGGAAACAGGAGGAACTGGAAGCACTCGTCCGTTGATCGGTCCGGACCCCAATCCGGAAGGAGAAAGTGAATCCGCAGATCACGCTGATTTACACAGATTGACGAAAGTCAGGCAGGCACCCGATACGAAGCAAATCCTGCGTCCGTCTGCGCAATCCGCGAATCCTTCCGCCTCGTGCTCACCTTCACTTGCCGCTCCTGGCGTAGGCGCGGTAGCGCGCGGCGACCCCGGCCGATGCCGTATCGCCTTCATGGATATACAGGCGATACCGGAAAGTCACCGACTGGCCGGCCGGAACGGTCAGCTCGCCAATCCTGGGCTGACTCTTCAACCCTTCGAAATCGTGGCGTCCAAACGGATTCGCCGCAAACAGGCCGTAGTCACGGGCATGCCACCAGGTCGGATGACGGGGATTTTGCGGATGGTCGAAAATCGCGATGCCGTAGACCCTGCCGTTGTGGGGCGCCCAATAGTCCGCCCAGGCGGCGCGCTTCCCCCAGACCGCGGCTCCATCGTCGCCAACACTGTCGACCAGCGTGCCCTTCCCGGGGACTTCCTTGCCCTTGAATTTGTGCGTGAGTGTCATCCACTGCGGAACACGCACCGCCATGGTGCCCTCCTTGGTGTCACCAAACACCAGGGGCTCGTCCTTCAAGGCATGCATCGTGATCTCGTAGTCGAGCAGCCGCCCTTCCGGAACCGCCTGGATGCGAATCGTGACCTCGTCGGTCGCCACGAGCTTTTTCGCCGCGGATTCCCAACGATGGCGGGCACGGATGACACCCACCTCGCCACTGGACGTTTCGTCCAGGGACGTCAGGACCACCTTTCCACTCTCCGGTTTTTCCAGCCAGAAATCGACTCCGCTGATGTTGCCGTGTGCAAACCAAACCGAGCGATGGTGCGGATGGTCCTGCTCCTCGCCCGGAGTGTCTGCCATCGGGAAGTCCCGGGTCAGGCGCGTCCCGTCGGGAGCGAGCAGGGGATAGAGGAATGA
>CAZOXB010000067.1:0-16992 GCA_964583635.1 uncultured Opitutaceae bacterium
AACACCTCGGGATCGACGCCACGGCTCACGCTGGAAGAGCCGGTCGATGACGCTGTGATTACCGAGCTGCGGACCAAGTTCCCGGACTTCATCCGGGCCCACGATGAGGACGGCATGCAGCCGGCGGACTTCATCCGCTATGGCGCCACCCTCCACACGCTCCACCAATTTCTCGGCGGCTATGCCGACCTGCTCACGCTGGTGCGCGGTCGCATGCTGCCGTCCTGATTTCCATGTCGCACGCTCCCGTCTCCGCCGCCGCCTCCTGCCCGTTCCTGATCGACGGGGAGTGGGTGCGCCCATCCCAGCTTGCGACTTCGCCGGTGTTCAATCCTTCGACCGGCGAAGTCATCGGTGCCGTGCCGCTCGGTGGCGCGGCCGAGGTCGAAGCCGCCGTCGCCGCGGCGCAGGCGGCCTTCCCGGCATGGGCCAACACGCCGGTAATCGACCGCACGCGGATCATGTTCCGCTACCGGACGCTGCTCGAGCAGCATTTCGACGCCATCGTCCGGACCATTTCACGCGAACATGGCAAGACTGCCGCCGAGTCGCGCGGCGACCTCTTCCGCGGCATCGAGGCGGTCGAGTATGCCTGCGGGGCGCCGTCGCTGATGCTGGGCGACATGCTCACCAACATCGCGCGCGCGGTCGACTGTGAAACCACGCGGTATCCACTCGGCGTATGCGCGGGCATCACGCCCTTCAATTTCCCGGCGATGATTCCGCTCTGGATGTTTCCGCTGGCGCTGGTCACCGGCAACACCTTCGTCCTCAAGCCGAGCGAACGCGTGCCGTTCACGGCGATCCGGCTCGCCGAACTGCTGGCCGAGGCGGGTCTGCCCAAAGGTGTCTTCAACCTGGTCCATGGCGGCAAGCCGGCAGTCGACGCCCTGCTCACGCACCCGCTCGTCAGGGCGGTGTCGTTTGTCGGGTCGACACCGATCGCGCGCTACATCCACCAGACCGCATCCGTGAACGGGAAGCGCGTGCAGGCGAACGGCGGCGCCAAGAACTATGTGTTCGTCCTTCCCGATGCCGACGTGCACAAAACCGTCGAGGGCATTATGAATGCCGCCTTCGGCTGCGCCGGTGAACGCTGCATGGCCGGCTCGTCGGTCATCACCGTCGGCAACCGCGGCCGCCATGTCCTGCCCGATCTCACCGCGGCGGCGAAGTCCCTCCGGGTCGGACGCACGGATGGTGACGCGCAGCCTGACATGGGCGCGCTCATCACCGCGGCGCACCGGGATCGCATCGCGGGCCTCGTCGACGCGGGAGTCCGGGCCGGCGCGAAGCTCCTGACTGACGGCCGCGGCGTGAAGGTTGCGGATGCACCGGGCGGCTTCTTCCTCGGCGCCACGGTCGTCGAGGACGTGCAGCCGGACATGGCGCTGGCCCGCGAGGAGGTCTTCGGTCCCGTGCTGAATGTCCTGCACATGGAGGACATCGAGTCCGCCATCGCGTTCGCCAACAGCTCGTCCTACGGCAATGGCGCCTCGATCTTCACCGGCTCCGGCCGGGCGGCGCGCGAGTTCAAGCACCGCGTCCAGTGCGGCATGATTGGAATCAACATCGGCGTTCCGGCTTCGCTGGCCATGTTCCCGTTCAGCGGGTGGAACGACTCGTTCTTCGGCGACCTTCACATCCAGGGCCGCGAGGCCGTCTGGTTCTATACCCAGCAGAAAGTCACCACCACCCGCTGGCTCGCGGATGGGGCCGGTGACGTCTGGCGCCAATGAAGCCGCTGCCCCGATCCGAAAGCTGAACCTGTTCCCCCTTTTTCCGCCGCGGGATCCCCGATTGCCGCGTTCCACTCCCTTCCCGTTCGTACGTTCACCCTACCCAATGACATCCATGAAACCGTTCGCCCTCCATCGCCACGCCGGTCTCTGGCGCCGGCTTGCGTTTTGTTTGTTCGGACTCCCCTTCCTCCTGGTGCCCGCATGGGCGCAGGGCGGCACGGGTTCCCTGGCCGGCCATGTCACCAATGCCACCAATGGAAACGTCCTGGCTGGCGCCGTCGTCAGCGTTGGCAGTGCTGAAACCTCCACCGACCGGTCGGGCGACTTCTATTTCTCCGCCCTGCCGGCGGGCGCCCAGTCGGTGCAGGTGACCTACCTGGGCCTGACCACCACGACCCAGAGCGTGACCATTGTCGCCGGGCAGCGGGCCGTGCTCAATGTCCAGCTCGGCGAGGAGGTCGTCAAACTGGAAACCTTCAGGGTGGAGGGCGAGAAGGTTGGCCAGGCTCGCGCGCTCAACCAGGAGCGTGCCGCCGACAGCCTCACGAACATCGTGGCCGCGGACGCCATGGGCCGCTTCCCCGACCAGAATGCCGCCGAATCCCTTGCCCGCATCTCCGGCATCACGCTTGAGCGCGACCAGGGTGAGGGTCGCTTTGTGCTGGTCCGTGGCATTGATCCGAATCTGAACATGACGACCATCAACGGTGTCGTCGTCCCGTCCAGTGCGGGCAACGAGCGCACGATCAACCTCGATGTGATTCCGTCGGACTCGCTTGCCTCCATCGCCGTGTCGAAATCAAGCACGCCGGACATGGAGGGCGGCTCGATCGGCGGCACGGTCGACTTGCGCACGCAGAGCGCCTTCGATGAAAAGGGCCGCGTGCTCGCGGGCTCCGCCAGTCTCCAGTACAACCGCCTGCGCGACGAGGTGAAGAGCGGCAAGGTCGACTTCCGCTACGCCAATCAGCTCCGGAACGGCACCGTCGGCCTGAGCCTGGGGGGCAGCTTCCAGCGCCGTGACTTCAGCACCCTCAATGTCGAGGCCAGCAAACCCGCGCTCGTGGCGTCACCCGCCGGCGGCCACTACTACCTGCCGTCGAAATACACCCTCAAGGATTACCATCCGATCCGCGACCGGGCGGGCTTCAACGCCGCTCTGGAATACAAGCCGGATGCGGACAACTACCTCTACGTGCGCACGTTCTACTCCTACTTTTCGGATCTGGAGCGGGACGGCGAGATGAAGTTCGCGACCGGCAAGGGCACGGTCAAGGCACTCAGCGCCAACCAGGCCACGGTGGACATCAACAAGACGAACCTCTTCTCGAAGCACCGCAAACAGACCTCCGATCTCGCCAACATTGCCGTGGGCGGCGAACACACCCGCGGCGATGTGAAGTGGGACTGGCTGGCCTCGTTCGCCTACGCTGCCGAGGAGACGCCCTTCCAGATCCAGAGCGAAGTCCTCAACGGCAAGAAGGACATCACCACGTTCTCCATTGATTCCACCGACATCTACCGCCCCAAGCTCACGCAGACCGGCTTTTCTGGCAAGGGGGACATCAGCAATCCCAACAACTTCTTCCTCGACAACCTCGAGGTGGAAACGAAGCAGGCGCACGAGAACCAGTGGGCCGTGCAGACGAACCTGCAAAAGGACGCCACGATTGCCGGGAATCCGGGATTCTGGAAGGCGGGCGTGAAGTACCGCACCTCCAGCAAGCACTACGACAAGAACACCTATGAATATTCGAATCCGACGCTGGCGTATGCGACCTTTGCCGACCAGAACAAGTTTCCATACTTCCGGCCGGCTGGTCACGACTACCCGACGTTCAAGTGGGAGGCGCTGAGGGATTATTTCAAGGGTCACGGGAATGAGTTCACGCTGCTGGAAGCGGACTCCGGAGTCGGCTCCGCTGAGGACGACTTCAACTCGGACGAGAACGTGCTGGCCGGTTACTTCATGGGCCGGGTCAAGGCGGGCAAGTCAACCTGGCTCGCCGGCGTGCGTGTCGAGCAGACGTTCTTCAAGACCGCCGGCCTCGATTCGAACCTCAATACCGATGGCGAGTTCACGGGTGCCACCCGCGTGAGCGCGAGCCACAACTACGCGAATGTCCTGCCGAGCATCAATTACCACTATGACCTTTCCGACCGCCTGGTCTTCCGCGCCTCGGCCACGCGCTCGCTGTCCCGGCCGAGGCTCAGCGACTCCGCCTACCGTCGCTCGGTGGATCGCAGCGAGGAGGTCGTCACGGAGGGCAATCCCGACCTCAAACCGTATCAGGCCACCAACCTCGATGCCTCGATCAGCTACTACATGCCACACCTGGGGCTGCTTTCGGCCGGGGCATTCTACAAGGATATCTCCGACTTCATATTCACGCAGTTCATCAACGGTGGGGATGCCACCACTGGTTTCGACCTGAACACGCCGAGGAATGGCAAGCGTGCGTCGCTCACCGGACTCGAACTGAGCTGGCAGCAGGAGCTCAGCTTCCTGCCGGCGCCTTTCGACGGGCTCAGCCTATACTCCAACCTCACGCTGTCCGACAGCGACTCCACGCTGGGTGGCGACAGCCCGCGGGCAGGGGAGAAGTTTCCTTTCATCAGCCAGTCCAAGACCATCGCCAATGTCGCCCTCTCCTACGAGAAGAACAAGGTGCACATCCGCCTTGCGGGAAATTATCGCAGCTCCAGCCTGACGGAAATCGGCGGGGTCGACATCGAGGATCTGTACACGGCCAGCCACTTCCAAGTCGATCTCACCTCGCGCTATGACTTCACGTCGAAGTGTTCGCTCTTCCTCAACATCGCCAATCTGAACAACGCGCCCTACCGCGTCTACTTCGGGACCGCCAACACGCTCTCGCGGTCGGAATACTACCGGTACGCGCTGGACCTTGGCGTGCAGTGCCGCTTCTGAGTATCGCCGTCGCGCGGGCATCCGACCGGCCGGCCCGCGTGACGGCATCCCTTCAACCCGCATCCGGACAATTCGCCATGAGCTGCCGCACCCGCTGGAGATTCCTTGTTCCGAGCCTCGTTCTGCTGGTGACGCCCTGGCTGGCGGCGTTCGCCGCATCGGACAATGCCACGCTGCGCTCGGTGGTCATCATCAGCCGTCACGGCGTGCGGGCCCCGCTCGACGCCCCTGACAAGATGGCGCCCTATTCAGCCGAGCCCTGGCCCAAGTGGGGCGTGCCCCCGGGTCATTTGACCCCGCGGGGCAAGCAATTGGTGGCGCTCATGGGCGCCTACTACCGAGAACGTTACCTGGCCGCGGGCCTCCTGACCGGCGATCGCGCGGCGGATCGCGCCAGGGTTTTTCTCCGCGCCAACAATTTCCAGCGCACACTGGAAACAGCCCGGGGCCTTTCGCAGGGCATACTCGGGGAGGAGGTCGAAATCCATGCTCTGCCGGAGGGCACGGTCGACGCGTTGTTCGTGCCGGCCAGGATCCGCTACGGCGAGCCCGATGAGGCGCTTGCCGTCGCTGCGGTGCGTGGCCGGCTGGGAGCCGATCCCAGTGCCTTCGCGCGGACCTACCGTACCCAATTCGCCAGGCTGCACCGCATCCTCTTTGGCAAGACTGCGGCCGTCCTGCCTCCGGGCAAACTCCGGTTGCTCGATCTGCCTCTCGGGGTGCAGCCGGGGGAAGGCAACGATCTCATCAGCACCACCGGTTCGCTCGCTCTCGCCAAGACCTTCATCGAGAATCTCATGCTGGAATACGCCGAGGGGATGCCTGCGGCGGATGTCGGCTGGGGCCGCGTGAATCGCGCCGCCTTCGCCGATCTCGCGCAGTTGCACGCCATCGATTTCTCCCTCTGCCACGGCACGTTCTACGTCGCTCAGGTGCAGATTTCCAACATGGCCGGCCATGTGCTGCAGACACTCGAACAGGCCTCATCCGGACGCGCAGTTGCCGGAGCCATCGGCCCCACCGGCGCCCGACTGGTGGTGCTCGCGGGACACGACATGAACATCATCAGCATCGCCGGTCTGCTCGACCTCGACTGGAGCGTGGACAGCCTGCCCATGGATCCGGCGCTGCCTGGCGGGGCGCTGGTGTTTGAACTGTGGCGGCATGCGGATGGCGCGGACTTTGTCCGCACCTTCTACATGACCCAGACGCTCGATCAGATGCACACGGCCGCAAAGCTGTCACTGGCCGCACCGCCGGCGGTCACCGCCGTTTTCATCCCCGGCTGCAGCACTGCCGGTCCGGACTACGAGGCTCCGCTCGGGCGTTTCGCGACGCGCCTCCGGCAGGTGATCGATCCCCGGTTCGTGACACCCCAGCCTTGAGCGCACCCGGGCGTTCGTTGCAGCGATGTAATCCTGCGGCAGTATTCCGGCAACCGGCGTGGCTTATCGTTTCCCCGCTATGAACAAGACCTTCCTTCTGCTCCTCACGGCGATGCTCTCCGCCCTTCCCGCCTGCGCGAAGCCTGGCAAGACCGAACCCGCCCCCGATGCCATCAAGCCGCGCGTCATCACGGAACCCACCCGGTGGGACACCGACGACCCCGCCTTCTGGATTCCCGCCGACCGCACCAAGACGCTCATCGTTGGAACCGACAAGAACCACGATGGTGCGCTCTACGTCTATGACCTGAACGGACACATTGTGAACCGCGTCGGCGATCTCAAGCGGCCCAACAACGTCGATGTCGCGTATGGCCTCATGCTCGGCGGCAAGCCAACGGACATCGCCGTCACCACCGAACGCGAGATGGACCGGCTGCGCATCTTTGCGATGCCCGACATGCGCTGCGTGGACAAGGGAGACCTGATTGTCTTTGACGGCGACAAGAACCGCCTCCCCATGGGCATCGCCCTCTACAAGCGCCCGCGCGATGGCGTGATCTTCGCCATTGTCGGAGGGAAATCCGGCCCCACCGAGGGCTACCTCGGCCAGTATCGGCTCGAGGACGACGGCACCGGACACGTGAAGATGACGCTCGTGCGATATTTCGGAACGTACTCGGGCCGGAAGGAAATCGAGGCCATCGCCGTCGACAATGAGCTCGGCTACGTCTATTACTCCGATGAGACCTACGGCGTGCACAAGTACCTCGCGGATCCGGATGCGCCCGAGGCGAACCGGGAACTGGCGCTCTTTGCCACCACCGGCTTCGCCTCCGACCACGAGGGCATCTCGATCTACAAGCTCAACGACGGCACCGGCTACATCCTCGTCTCGGATCAGCAGAACAACGCCTTCCGCATCTTCCCGCGTGAAGGCACGCCGGGCAAGCCGCACAACCACCCGCTGCTCAAGACCGTGGACGTCTCCGCCATCGAAAGCGACGGCAGCGATGTCACCAGCACCGCACTGCCGGGATTTCCCGACGGCCTGTTCGTCGTCATGTCCAACGGCAAGGTCTTCCACTATTACTCCTGGGATGATGTGGCCGGCACCGATCTGAAACGCGCGCCCAACGGCGTGCCTCCGTCCGCCCGCTGAGCGAATTTCCCGGAGATGCTTCGCCGGGTGCTCACCCCGTGGCTGGCCATCCGCTTCAATTACAGGATTGTAATCCTAGGGTAGCTTTCCAGTAACCTGCAGTTCCGAGAATTTCCGGATATGAAGACAAGACCCATGAGTCCGTGGACGTTCGCGGCCACTGCATTTCTCCTCATTGCGTTGCGCGCCGGTCTGCCTGCCGCAGTTGCCCAGGCTCCCGTGCCCGACGGCTCCGTTCGCTTCCTCGCATTCGGTGATTGGGGACGTGACGGCAAGGCGTTCCAACTGCCGGTCGCCGAGCAGATGGGCAAGGTGGCCGCTGCCGAACATAGCCAGTTTGTCATCTCCCTCGGCGACAATTTCTACAGCGATGGCGTGCCAAGCGTGGAGGCGAGGCAATGGACGACCTCCTTCGAGGAGATTTATACCGCGCCATCATTGCAGATCCCGTGGTATGTTGCGCTGGGCAACCACGACTACCACACCAACCCCCAGGCGGAGCTGGACTACACGCTGTTCAGCCCGCGATGGAAACTGCCCGCGCGTTACTACTCGGTTACCCGTCGCATCGACGCGTCGAACACGGTTGAATTCTTCATCATCGACTCGACACCTCTCGCCGAGGCCGGTTCGAAAAAGGCGGCCAGTTATGGTGATGCGCTGCAGCAGGACACCGGCGCCCAACTCGCGTGGCTCGAGGCCGGACTGAAGAAATCCAAGGCGCAATGGAAGATTGTCTGCGCACACCATCCCGTTTACTCGGCCGGGAAACACAGTGACACCCGGGCACTCGTGGAGAAGGTCGAGCCCCTCCTTGAAAAGTACGGGGTGCAGGTGTTTCTCAACGGCCACGAGCACGACCTGCAGCACCTGCGCGTCGGAAAAATCCATTACTTCACCTCGGGCGGCGGGTCTGCGACCCGCCCGACGACCGAGGATTCCCGCTCCCTGTTCAGCCTGGGGAATACCGGTGGGTTCCTCTCCGTGAAGATCACCCCGGATGAATTCGTCGGGCGGTTCATCGACTATACCGGCAAGGAAGTCCACGCCGCGAGAATCCCGCGTTCGGCTCCGACCCAGCCCTGAGATGGCATCCGGCGACCCGTTCCGATCCGGTTCAGCTTTCTGGTCCCGGAGGCTGGCACGGGCCGGTGCGCTGCTGCTGGTGCTGGCAACCGGGACGCCACTCTTGGCGGCGCCGGAAGGCGGCCGGCTGCGCACCTATTTCATCGCGGCCGACGAGGTGGCATGGAACTATGCACCGGCGGGCAATGTTCTCGCGGACATGCACTGCTGCGGCGATGCTGCGGCGTGGCTCGCGCGAGGACCGCAGGAGCTGCCGGCTGTCTTCCAGAAGGGGGTCTATCGCGAATATGTCGATGCCACCTTCAGCCGGATCAAGGCGCGGCCACCGCAATGGGAGCACCTCGGCATCCTCGGTCCGGTCATCCGCGCCGAGGTGGGAGACCGCATCGAGGTGACCTTCCGCAACAACCTCCGTTTCTCCGCCAGCATCCATCCCCATGGACTGTTCTATGACAAGGCCAGCGAGGGTGCGGGGTATCCCGATGGCACGAAGGGCGCCGACAAAGCCGACGACTATGTCGCGCCTGGGGCGACCTTCGTTTATCGCTGGAGTGTGCCCGATCGTGCGGGCCCGGGCCTTGCCGACCCCAGCTCCGTTGTCTGGCTCTATCATTCGCATGTTGACAGCCCGCGGGACACGAACACCGGCCTGGTCGGCGCGATCATTGTCACCCGGCGCGGGGCCGCCCGCCCCGATGGTTCTCCAAAGGACGTGGATCGGGAGTTCGTGACGCTGTTCGACATCTTCGACGAGAATCAGAGCGCGCTTTCAGGCAAGAATACCGCGGTGCTGGTTTACCCCGGCACACCGGACGCCGAGGGCGAAACCGGCACCGTCGTCAGTGGCATCGACGCCGATGACGCCGACCAGAATGCCGACGCCAATCGCTTTCACTCCATCAACGGCTACATTTTCGGCAACCTGCCGATGCTTCACATGAACAAGGGGGAGCGCGTCCGCTGGTATCTCGTCGCCCTTGGTGGCGAGCAGGACCTGCACACACCGCACTGGCATGGCAACACCGTCCTTGCGGAAGGCCATCGTACCGATGTGATCGAGTTGCTGCCCGCCAGCATGAAGGTGGCCGACATGCTGGCTGACAACCCCGGCATCTGGCTCTATCATTGCCATGTCAACGATCACATCCGTGCCGGCATGGCCGGGCTCTATGAAATCGCAGAGCCGTGAAGCCGTGTGCGAAAAAATTCGGCAGTGGCGTTCCGCCGCGATCAACCCCAGACTTCCTTTTCCTCCATGAAAGCAACCCTCGTCCTCCTGCTCCTCCCCGTCCTGGGCCTTGCGGCCGAACATCGCGCGAAGAACGTGATCCTGTTCCTTGGTGATGCCGGCGGCATCTCGACGTTGAATGTCGCGGGCATCTATGAGAATGACCGGCCCCAGAGCCTGTTCATCCAGAGCATGCCCCATATTGCACTGTCGGACACGTCTTCGCTCGACCGCTGGGTCACGGACTCCGCCGCCGGCATGACCGCAATTGTCACCGGGCACAAGACCAACAACGGCTGGCTGTCGCGCCTGCCCGCCGTCGACGGCGCCGCCGAACGGCCGCTCAAGACGATCCTTGAGTACGCCGAGGAGCGGGGGCTTTCCACCGGCGTGGTGACCAACATGCCGATCTGGGATGCCACACCCGGTGCCTGCTATGCGCATGTGTCCTCGCGCAAGCTGAAGGCGGAGATCTTCCAGCAGGGGCTTCACCCGCGTTTCGGCGACGGCCCGGATTTCCTTGTCGGTAAGGATCGCAAGAATCTCGCCGCCTCGACCAAGGAGGCGGGCTGGGACCTGCTCCAGGGCCTGCGCGATGCGCGCTACCAGGTTTTTGACAATCCAGCCGACATCCCGGCCGGCGCCACCCGTGCCGCGGCCATTTACGACGGCGACGACTTCGTGCCGGAGCCGGTCGTGAGCCGGATCATGCATTCGCTCGCGCGCAACCCCAAGGGCTTTTTCCTGATGGTGGAATGGGACATGCACACGCCGAAGCCCGTGGTCGGTCTCAAGCGCGCGATTGTCATGGATCACATGATTCGCGACATCGCTTCAAAGGCGCCGGCGGACACGCTCATCATCTACGCGGCGGACCATTCCTTCGACCTTCGCCTGATCAGCGGCAAGAAGGGAGAGCCCTTTGCGCCCCAGCTTGAGACCGACCTCGCCGCCCCGAACAAGAGCCCTCTGGCGAAGCCGATTGTTTCCGTGACGAACAACCATTCGGGAGAGGAAATCCTCGTCGCGGCGCAGGGCCCCGGCGCCGAACGCCTGCACGGGTTCATCCCCAACACGCGGATCTTCCACGTCATGATGGAAGCCTACGGCTGGCCGGAGACGCCCTGATGGCGGCATACCTTTCGGATTTGTAATCTTCGCGCAGGGCCGGGGCAATGGATCCTGACGATACTGGACGGCATCCCTTCCTCTCCCATGCGCATCCTGGTCATTGAGGACGACCCCAAGCTCGCGGGCTTTGTCACCAACGGTCTGAAGCAGGCCGGCTTTGCCGTCGACCACGCGGCCGACGGCCTCGACGGCCTCGCCCTGGCCCGCCAGGGGCACTACGGCGCTGCGATCGTCGACCTGATGCTGCCGAAGCTGGACGGCATCGCGCTCATCGAGACCTTGCGCGCGGAGAAGAACAAGCTGCCGGTCATCATCCTCAGTGCCCGCGCCAAGCTCGACGATCGCATCCGCGGCCTGCAGGCAGGCGGCGACGATTATCTCACCAAGCCCTTCGCCTTCTCCGAACTGCACGCCCGCCTTCAGTCGCTCATCCGCCGGGCGCAGCCGGGGGACAATGTCACCGAGCTCGCCTGCGGCGGGGTGGCGCTGAATCTCCTGACGCGGGAGGTCACCCGCGGGGGCCGGCGGCTCGACCTGCAGGCGCGTGAATTCGCCCTGCTTGAGCTGTTGTTGCGGCATGCCGGTCGCGTGCTGACCAAGACCTTCCTGCTCGAGCGGCTGTGGGACTACAGCTACGATCCGCAGACCAACGTGGTTGATGTCCTCGTCTGCCGCCTGCGCGGCAAGGTTGACCGCGACTTCGATGCCAAGCTCATCCATACCGTCCGGGGGGCGGGTTATGTTCTCAAGGTGGATTAGGCGGATCACCGGCGCGTTCAGCTTCCGGCTGAACCTCTACTACGCGGCGTTTTTTGGCATTCTGGCGCTGGGCTTCTTTGCCTACGCCTACGGCGAGCTGCTCAGCATCCTGCGCAAGAAGGACCGGAATCTGGTGAAGTCGCAGCTTGAACAGCTTGTGGCGCATTATGAACGCGGCGGGGTGGAGCGGCTGCGCGCCGATTTCAGCGTGCCGGAGGACTTGAAGAAGAACGTTCTCTTCGTGCGGCTCATGGCGGCGGACGGGACTCCGGAACTGGTGGTGTTGCCCGCGGAGGATCGCGGGCGCGATGATCTGGATCTCGCCCGCCTGTCGCTGGCCGATGCGCCGGAGCGGGGCGACAAGCCGACCTGGCAGGAGGTGCCGACCGTCGACGGCACCCGTACCTGGGTCGCCTACACGGCGCGCCTGCACGACGGCCGTTTGCTGCAGGCGGGTTCACGAACGTCGGATCGTCGGGAGTTGCAGACGGAATTTGTCGGGATCTTCGGCCAGGTCATCATGCCGGCCATCGTTGTCGGGGTGCTCATCGGCTTCTGGCTGACCTGGCGGGCGCTTGCCCCGGTGCGCGGCATCCTTGCCACCGTGCGCGGCATCCTCAGCACCGGCGACCTCGGCGCACGGGTGCCGGAGCGGCGCAGCGAGGACGAACTCAGCCAGCTCGTCACCGTGCTCAACCAGATGCTCGCCCGGAACCAGGCGTTGATCCGCGGCATGCGCGAGGCGCTCGACAACGTCGCCCACGACCTGCGCACACCGCTCGCACGCATGCGCAGCTCTGCGGAACTGGCCCTTGCCAACGCCGCCGACGCCGCCGCAGCGCAGGAGGCGCTGGCTGACAACGTCGAGGAGACCGAACGCGTGCTCAGCATGTTGCGGGCCCTGATGGACATTTCCGAAGCCGAGACCGGGGCGATGAAACTCCACCGTGAACCGGTGAACCTGAACGACCTGCTCTGCGGCGCGGCGGACCTCTACGAGTTCGTCGCCGAGGAGAAGAACATCCGCTTTCTCATCGACGTGGCTCCCGATCTCATGGTGAACGCCGACAAGGTCCGGTTGCAACAGGCCGTGGCCAACCTGGTGGACAACGCCGTCAAGTACAGCCCGGACGGCACGGAGGTGACCCTCGCGGCCCGGCCGGACGGGAGCGGGGTGGCCATCCTCGTGAGGGACCAGGGACCGGGCATCGCTCCGGAGGATCTGCCGCGCATCTGGGACCGGCTGTTCCGGGGTGACAAGAGCCGGTCCCAACGGGGACTCGGGCTCGGCCTGAGCTTTGTGCAGGCCATCGCCCATGCCCATGGCGGCCGGGTCGAGGTGGCCACCGGATCGGACCAGGGCTCGGTGTTCACGCTCACGCTGCCCGGTTGAGCCCGCATGAAGGTCCTGCGCCGACTGGGTCTCCTTCCGGACGCATCGGCAGGGAGGGGACACCGGCATTGCCAAGGTGTAATGCCGTCGAAAGGCCGCCGCCATGACTGCCGTGCAGACTGCGCGTGACATGCAACCCCCACAACGCCGCTCTCCTCGTCTTCCGACCGCATGGCTCGGGGGCATCCTGCTACTTGGCCTGGTCCCCGGTGCCGGCGCGCGGCCGACAGCGACCCAGGATACCGGCACGGCGGATTACCGGCATTTGGAATCCGAGATCGGATTCGAATACGAGGCTGCGCCCGACGGTCATGCCTTCGTGATCGCGCCGGCGTTCACCTACGGCCTCACCCATCGGCTCGAGACGGAGATCAGTTGGGATTACTCGCTGGAGAATCCCGATGAGGAACAGGCGGCGCAGCGGCTGTTGACCGCGTTCGAATTCAAATCGCGGTTTTGGGAGCCGGCGGGCGAGGACGGTCCGTCCGCGGGCGTGAAGGGAAAGTTTGCCGTGCCGGCGAATGTCAGCGGCCCGCATGGGGCCGCCGATCCGGAAGGCTACGTGAAATTCATTTACGCACGGCCTTCGGGCGCCGCCGAGATCGACTATAACCTCGGCTACAAATACCGCGGAGCCTGGGCGAACGGCGGCAACGACAAGTTTTTCGCCGGCCTCTGTCTGCGCTACCGGGCATGGCCGCGCTGGCAATGGCTGGGCGAGATCTTCACCGAGATTCCCGAGCGTTGCCGGCGCGAGGCCATTGGCGTGGTCGCCGCGGGATTCAAGTGCAAGGTGCGCGAGGGCCTGAAGGGAGACCTGCTCATCGGCACCGGCCTCGGGCACGACGCTCCGAGCCTGCGGGTGTCCTGTGGCCTCGTCTGGGCATTCTGACTCTCCATGCCGCCCGGATCCGCCCCTTCACACGGCAACCGCGGGAGCATGACCGCGATGTAATGCTGGCTACAGGTCCGCGCAATCTGCCTCCGGCAGAATACACTCGAATGAACACCATTAAACTCCTCCTGCTCGGGCTCTCCGCCCTGTTGTCCTGCGCCGCGGCTTCCGAACTCAGGCCGGGCAAACAAATCCCGCTGCCGGGTGATGGTAGCTGGGATTATCTCACGGTGGATGCGGCGGCGCGCCGGCTCTATGTGACCCACGGCACCCGGGTGCACGTGCTCAATCTCGACACCAAGGCGGTGGTCGGCGAACTGGCCCCGACTCCGGGCGTCCACGGCGTGGCGGTGGCGCCGGATTTCAATCGCGGCTACACCAGCAATGGAGCCGATGCCACGGTGACGGTCTTTGATCTGAGGACCCTGACGCCGCTCCAGACGCTCCACGTGCCCGGAAAAAAGCCCGACGCGATCCTCTTCGATCCGTTCACGAGACGGGTCTTCACCATGAATGCGGCCAGTGCCAGTGCCGCTGCTTTCGATGCCGCGACCGGCGCGCTGATCGGCACGTTTGACCTCGGTGGCAACCCGGAGTTTGCCGTCACCGACGGGGCGGGCCACTGCTACGTGAACCTTGAGGAGGAAGGCGAGATCGTGCGCTTCGATCCAACCACCCTGAAGATCACAGCCCGCTGGCCCCTCGCTCCGGCGGGCACGGCGACGGCGCTTGCCCTCGACAAGGCAGGGCACCGCCTGCTCTCAGCCTGCCGCAGCCGGAATCTCATGGTGCTCGACAGTGACACCGGTGCCGTCGTTGCCAATCTGCCCATCGGCGGGGGAGCCGACTCCGTCGCCCTCGACCCGGAGCATCATCGCGCCTACGTCGGGTGCGGGGAGGGGCTGATCACCGTCGTGTCCTGGACCGATCCGAATCATTACCAGGTGGAGGAAACCGTGCCGACCCGGCCCGGGGCGAAGACCCTGGCCCTCGATCCCGTGGGAAACCGACTTTATGTCTCCGCTGCGGAATTCGGTCCGGGTGCGCCGCCCACCGGCACGATGTCCGCGCCCCGCGCCCCGATCCTCCCCGGCACCTTCGGCCTGCTGGTCTTCAAGACAAACCGGAACTGATACGAGCCCGCTTCTTTGCCGGGAGCTGATTCCAATTGGCTACCAAGATGAGAATGAGCCGGCATCCAGCCGATCCTTGTATCACCACGGAGGAACGGAGGACCCGGAGGTAAGACCCCCTGGCCAACCTCCGTGCTCTCCGTGCCTCCGTAGTGCACTCTGCCTTCCCGGTTCGAGTTTAGTCTCATCCTGATCGCAATTTTGGATGAGCATTGTGGCGGATGATCTCCACCGAACGGGGATGGACTACGCGGCCGGTTGCAAAGTGGCGCCTTTACCTCCACCTCTCCGGCCACGGTCTACACCCGGTTCGCCTGCACCCATGACGCCCGGCGCCAGCGCTCGACCGCGATTCCCCAAGCACGACCTGCTCCTGCGCAAGCGGCCGGACCGGCTGCCGCCGCGGTCGCGAACAGTCGGGCCAGCGGGCAGAAACGTGCGAAGGAAGGGCCGTTCATCGAGCATTCAGCAGACGTGAATGATCCATGGTGGCAGGAGCCATCCGCCACGCCTCAAGCGAAACCAGCGCGGCCTCGCCTCCCTCGGCGAACACCGCGACCTGCAGATCCTCGAGCGGAGCGTAATGCACCCGCGACTCGAACACGCGCCCATCCTCCGTGCACGCGTCGAGGATGCCCTTGTCGAGAAACACGCGGAACGTCACTTCGCGGGTCACCGGATCGATCTCGTAGCGGCACGGGAACCTTGGGCTCGGCCGGGCGACCGTGATTTCGCCGGCGCTCCACTGCACAGGCAGGAAACGGGTACCATCCCCGCTGCGGCGCACCTGCAAGCCGAATGTCTTCGCATCGCGGACCCGGAACTTCGCCACGATTTCCAGCGCGTCCCCCGCCAGCCCGGGCACGACCGCCGTCTCGCCCTTCAAGACCAACGGAGCTTTTAGGCGGAACGGATTGCGCCGCAAGGTTTCGAGTTCGGGCAACGGATGCATGCGCGGCCGGTCGTCCGGCCCGATGGTGAGGACCCGCGGCAGCGCGAGCGCTCCAGTCCAGCCCCGGCCGTCCCTTTGCCCACGACTGACGCCTAGCAGGATGGTCCGGCCGCGATCGTCGCGATAAGCCGTGGAGGCATAGAAACCCGGGTCGTGATTCACGCGCCCCTCGGTCCTCGGTTGGAATTTGGCCGAGACCGGATCGAAATCACCGATCCGATACCGCACCGGCTCGTGCGGGGACGAGAGGTAGACCCAACGGCCGTCGACTTCGAAAAAGTTGGGACACTCCGCGCTCCCGGGATCGACGGCACCGCGGTATTGCCAGGTCGTCAGCCGATCGTCCAGCGCTTCGTAGATCGGGATCGTCTTGTCGGTCAAAACCAGGAACCGGCGGTCTCCCGCGGAAAACGGGAAGGCGTCCTTGAGGTGCCGGCCCGGGGGCTCGCCGTGGGGAACCAATCCATGCGGCGGTTTTTCCGCGGTGCGCTCCCAACGGATCCATTCCGGGTCGACAGGACGCGCCGGCCAGATTTCACGAAACGCACCCCTTCCATAGGGCACCATGGTCACGAACTGAACCGGATTTCCCTGATGGTCCCAGGCCAGGTTGCCCGAGAAGCAGCTGAGCTCGCCGAATTCATAGGCCGGATGTACCGCCAGAGGCAGCGTTTCCCAGTTCACGAGATCCCGGCTGCGGGCGTGCCCCCAGTGGACATTGGTGGCGGGGCCGAAACCAACGAAGACCATATGCTGGTAGAAAACGTGGTGGTAGCCATCCGACCAAGCCGGTCCATTGGGATCGTTCATCCGCTGGGCTGGCGGCGTGTAATGGTAGATCGGCCGATAGGGATCGGCGGCGGCGCGCGGCGTATTCCTCCGGATGGCCTCCACCGCTTCCCGTCTCACGGCTTGCGATGCCAGCGCCACGTCGCCGCCTGCTTCCGCCCGGGGAAACGAACTGAGCTCAATCCGCCCCGCCATCACATACCCCATCTCATCCTCCACGCAGTAGTCGTGCAGTCCAAGGTGGGCCTGGCGCCCCTTGAATTCGCGCACGTCCCAGGTGACCCAGGCGAGATCCTGACGGTTGTTCCCCGTCGAGGTGCGGACCACCTGGCCGTCGATCCAAAGCGAGGCCGCCGCCCGGAATGCGTGATTGCCGCCCGCCAACTGGAGGTTGAGTTAGTGGTG
>CAZOXB010000068.1:0-16914 GCA_964583635.1 uncultured Opitutaceae bacterium
ACCTCAGGCAACGGCCATCGGTGCGACGATTTTGGCATGCCTTCAACGCGTATGGTCGTCACTATCGTCAATTTCTTGCCATTAAGCATCCCCTCTTCTTCGCTCCTGTGGAGCGTGTCGTGATTCCCCGCAATAGTTCGCTCTTGGTGGTGCCGCGTTCCTGCAGGTGGCAACCTCCCTTCAAAAGGGGGCCTTGACACTCCAAGAACGCTTCGGCACTTCAGTCACCTCTTAACACTTCTTTCGTCATGCAACCGACTTTTCGTCCGCATCGCAAAAAACGCGCCCGCAAGATAGGTTTTCGCGCCCGCAAGGCCACGGCCGGCGGTCGCAAGGTTCTTCGCTCACGCCGCCGCAAGGGGCGCAAGCGTTTGACGGTGGTCTAATTGCGTGATCGGCCATGCGTTTTCGCGCCGAGCAACGCCTGCGGCGCCAGCGCGATATCCGGGCCGTCCGCGAAGGGGGTCGCCGCCTCGAATGTGGCGGCTTCACGCTTTGGTATCTCCGGCGTTCTGCAGTCGACACCGCGAACGTGAAGGGAGATCCCGTGATCTCCCCCCAGCATCGCCGGGTATGTGTGGTGGCATCCACCGCGGCGGTCGGTTCGGCCGTCCAGCGTGCGCGGGCCAAGCGACGCTTGCGTGAGGTCTTCCGCAACCAACAGGAGTGTGTGCCGTCGGGTTACGACGTGATGATGGTGGCCCGGCGATCACTCAATGGGCTTGAGTATCGTGAAATCGAACGAAAATTCGTCGAGGCCTGCACGCGCATGGCGCCACGCACTGCATGACCTTCCGCCCAAAGCCTGAAACCGTCGCCGCCGCGATATGGCGCGTACCTTCGCGGGTCGTGTCGTTCCTGCTGCTGGCGTGCATCCGGGTTTATCAACTCGCAATCGGTCCGGTGCTTCCTCTGATCATGGGACCGGGAGCCGGGTGTCGTTTTCATCCCACGTGTTCCCACTATGCGCAGGAGGCCGTGCGAAGTCATGGTCCCTTGGCGGGAAGCTGGCTGGCCCTGAAGCGGATCATTCGCTGCCAGCCCTTCCACCCCGGCGGCATCGATCCGGTGCCGGCCGTCGCACCTTCAACGAACGTGCGGGTTTGTCGCGCTGTTCCGCCCGCCCCCACTTCCCTTCGTTTCGACGCTTCGTCCACCCGATCCTAATCACTCTTAATGGATAAGAAGAATCTGCTTATCGGCTGCATCCTCCTGGTGTGCGGCTTTGGTCTCATGTACCTGCTGCCGAAATCGGCGCCGCAGGTTCAGCCGCAGCCCGCGCCGGCTGCGCCCACATCCTCGCCGGACGCTGTCACGGGTGCGACGCTCTCACCGGTGCCGGCATCGCCGACGCTTCACACCGAGTTCGCCGCCCTGACCAAGGACAGCGACGATGCACGGGTGGTGACGCTCGCCAACGATTTCATCGAGGCCCGGCTCACCGACTTCGGCGGCGCCGTACGTGACGTTGCGTTCAAGAAGTATCCCGCCGTTCAAGGCAAGCCGGAGCCGTACGTCTTCAACCAGTTGCACACCGACCCAATGCTGGGGTTCACGGATTTTCCCGGAGTCGACCGGCACGCACGTTTCAATCTCATTTCGTCCAATGCCACCGAGGCGGTCTTCCAACTCATCCTTGAAGACCGCATCGAAGTCACCCGCCGCTACTCGGTCCACCCCGCAGGAGCGGCCCTCAAGGAGGGCGAGGATCCCTATGAGATTCGCAGCGAAACGACATTCCGCAACCTCACCGCGCAGGTCATCACCCTGCCACGCACGGGCGTCAGCCTCGGCACGACCTCTCCGGTTAGCTCCATCGACTACGGCCAGTACCTGAATGTCGGATTCTTCGACGGCAAGGAGTTTCACCACACGGAGCGGGCAAAACTGGAAGGCGGCGGGTTCCTCGCGAGCTTCGGTGTCGGATCGCGCGAACCCAGACCGTTCATCGAGGAACAGGGCACCGTGCTGTGGGCCACGGTGAAAAACCAGTTCTTTGCCGCGATCTTCACTCCTGATCAACCCGGCATCGGCACCGTCATCCGGCGGGTCGAGCTGCCGCCCATGGTGAACAGTTCGCGGGCCAACATCGGCATCGTCGGCACGGCGCGTTTCGATCTCAAGACGCTTCCGGCAAACGGCACGGTGACGCTCTCCGGAGATTTCTACGTCGGGCCGAAGGAGTACAAGCGGCTGGTCGCACTCGGCCACGGCCAGGAAAAGGTGATGCAGTTCGACCTTTATTTTTTCAACCGCATCCTGCTGAGCGGATATGTCGGCCCGTTCCTGCTGACGCTCCTTCACGGTGCGCATTCGATCGTGCCGAGCTGGGGCGTGGCGATCGTGTTGATGACGCTCTTCCTCAAGATCATCACCCTGCCCTTCACGCTCGCCGCCTCGCGCGCCTCCAAGCGCATGCAGAAATTGCAGCCGCAGCTTAAGGAGATCCGGGAGAAATTCAAGGACAACCCCCAGAAGCTGAATCAGGCGACGATGGAGGTCTTCAAGCAAAACAAGGTGAACCCCATGGGAGGGTGCCTGCCCGTCCTCATCACCATCCCGCTGTTTGTCGGTTTCTTTGCGATGCTGCAGAGCGCATCGGAGCTCCGCTTCGCGCCATTCCTGTGGGCGCCGGACCTCTCGGCACCGGACACGGTCGCACGCATCTGGGGACTGCCGCTGAACATCATGCCACTGCTGATGGGTGCAACCATGGTGGTGCAGATGCGCCTCACGCCCACCCCGACGACCGACAACATGCAGATGAAGATCATGCAGTTCATGCCCATCGTGTTCACACTCTTCTGCTACAACTTCTCCTGCGCCCTCGCGCTCTATTCGACCGTCAACGGTCTCTTCACCATCGGACAGCAGCTCGTCGTCAACAAATACACCAAGGACGTCTCCCCCGCACCGGCCGCCGCGGCTGCGGTCGGCGGCAACCCCTGGAAGAAGCCGACAAAGAATGTGACCCCGAAAAAGAAAGGCTGAAGGACTGGAAAACCGGAGGGCTGAAGCGCTGGAGCTTGCCCGATCGACCGTACATGTCCCTCCTGTTTTCCGTTCCTTCCGCCTTCAAGCCCTCCAGCCTTTCCGCCCTTCCCTCCCATGGCAGGCCATAACAAGTGGTCAAAAGTCAAACGCCTCAAGGCCGTCACGGACGCCCGCAAGGGCAAGGTGTTCTCCAGCCTCTCGCGGGACATCACGCTAGCCGCCAAGGCCGGCGGGGGAAAACTCGAGGGAAACGCGCGCCTGCGCACCCTCGTGCTCAAGGCCCGTGAGGCAAACATGCCGGCGGACAATGTGGATCGGGCCATCAAGAAAGGCACGGGCGAGCTGCCAGGCGTCTCCTACGAGGACATCATCTATGAGGGTTACGGGCCGGGTGGCGTAGCGTTCATTGTCAAGGTCACCACCGACAACAAGACCCGCTCCGCCCAGGAGATTCGCTCCCTCTTTGCCCGGCACGGCGGAAACCTCGCCGCATCGGGTGCAGTCGCCTTTCAGTTTCTCCACGCCGGGCAATTCCTGATTGCCAGGGACCAGACGACTGAGGACAGGCTCATGGAACTGGCGCTCGACGCCGGCGCGGACGATGTCATCTCCACAGACGAGGGCTTCGAGGTGCGCTGTGATGTCCACCTTTTCGACAAGGTGCTGCACGCGATCGATGCCGCCGGCATCAGGACAGTGAGTGCGGAAATGGCCTACATCGCCACCAGCACGGTACCCGCCAGCGCCAGCATTGCGGCGGCGGTCGAGAAACTGCACGACGCGCTCGACGAACATGACGACGTGCAGCAGGTTTTCTCCAACGAGGACAGCGCCTGAGCTGCCCCGCCAGGCATGACCGACGACAGCCAAGAAGGACAGGACCTCAGAACCAGCGGCAACGTGGGGGTGGTGGAGCCCCGTGATTACGTTTCGTCGGAGACCTTTGCGTTCGACAGCGGACAGACGCTTCCGGGATTCACGCTGCGCTACGAAACCTACGGCACGCTCAACGCCGCGCGCGACAACGCCATCCTGATCTGCCATGCGTTGAGTGGCGATCATCACTGCGCGGGCGTGCATGCACCCACCGACCGCAAGCCCGGCTGGTGGAACAACCTCATCGGTCCCGGCAAACCGGTGGACACGGATCGTTTCCACGTGCTGTGCGCCAACGTCATCGGTGGCTGCCAGGGCTCCACCGGCCCGCTGTCGATCAATCCGGAGACCGGAAAGCCATATGGCACGGCATTTCCCTTTGTCACCATTCGCGACATGGTCCGCGCCCAGAAGCGCTGGCTGGAGGAAATGGGCATCTCCTGCCTTCATGCCGCCATCGGCGGTTCGATGGGCGGGATGCTGGCCCTGCAGTGGGCCGTGGACTATCCGGCATCGGTCAGGCACGTGATTGTCATGGCGACGACTGCACGTGAAAGTGCACAAGGCATCGCCTTCAACGAGGTCGGCCGCCAGGCCATCATGCAGGATCCCGGCTGGAACAACGGGGAGTATCCGCGCCATGGCGGCCCGCGGGTCGGCCTGGCCATCGCGCGCATGATGGCGCACATCACCTATCTCAGCGATGCCGGGCTCGACCGGAAATTCGGACGGCGGCGGCGACATCGCCATGCGCCGCGCCAGCGTCCAGCCAAAAGCCATGGCGTAACGGGCGACACACCCCCCGTTTCCGCCCCAACCGGACCCGAGGTCGATCCGCAGGATGTGCCTGCTTCCGCCGACTTCGAATTCGAAATCGAAAGCTACCTGCGCTACCAGGGACAAAGCTTCATCAATCGGTTCGATGCCAATTCCTATCTCTACATCACCCGCGCCATTGATCATTTCGATCTGACCTCCGGCGACGTCACACTTGAGCAGGCCTTTGCGGCCGTCCAGGCAGAGACCCTGGTGATCGGATTCACCAGTGACTGGCTGTTCCCGCCGGAGCAGAATCGGGAAATCGCGCTCGCGCTCCTGCGTGCCGGAAAGAAGGCGAACTATGCCGAACTGGATACGGATCTGGGACATGATTCCTTTCTCCTGGAATCTCCCCAACTCTATGACCTGGTGCGCAGCTTCCTGAAATAGCAATCCCGCCCGATCGGCACCGGCATCTCACGCGTCGCCATTTTCTCCGCGAAGCGGGAGCCCGACGCCTGACGGCGGGCATCAGCCATGACTCCGCGCTTGAGCCTGAATCGGGTGCGTGTTGAATGCCGATCCCCCATGCTTTCTCGCCTTCGTTCGGCCCTCCGATTCCAGGAAAGCGGCCTGCTGCTCATCATCATAGCCCTCGGCACCTTGTTGACGATCTTCAGCGGCACCGTGCGTGCCCCGCAGTTCAGGATGGCGAGCGACGGCAGCCGTGAGCGGGTGTTCACGGTCGACAAGGACGGCGAACGGGTGCCGGCCTTCGTGGAGCGAAACAAATTCCTCAACGCCCAGAATCTTGCTCAGCTTGCCAAGGACACGAGCTTCATCGCCATCATGGCGGTGGGCATGGCCCTGGTGATCATCTCGGGCGGCATCGATCTTTCGGTCGGCTCAATCTATGCCCTGGCCTCCGTCCTGGGGGCGCTGGTCATGCATGCCTATGGTCCCGAAGGCACGCATTCCAATTCTCCGACGCTGGGCATCGTCCTGGGAATTGCGGTCTGCCTGGGCGCCTCCGCCATCAGCGGCCTCCTGAACGGCGGGCTGATCGTGGCCCTGCGGGTGCATCCGTTCATCATTACCCTGGGCTCGATGGCGATCCTGCGCGGCGTCGCCTTTGTCGCCACAAAGGGGCAATCGGTGGGCAGTTTTCCCTCGGACTTCCGCGATTTCGTCCGCTTCGAACCGGCGCAAAACGTCAGCATCGTCCCGCTCTCGGTGATGATCCTGGCGACAATCGCCGGATGGCTCTTCCTTTCGCGCCTGGCAGCGGGCCGGAGGGTCTACGCCGTCGGAGGAAACGAGCTTGCCTCGCAGTTCAGCGGCATTCGCGTGAACCGGGTGAAGCTCGGCGTGTACCTCTTCTCCGGGCTCGCCGCCGGCGTCGCCGCGCTGCTTTCGCTCGGCTATTACGGTGCCGCCACCTCCGGTGACGGACAGGGCTACGAACTCAACGTCATCGCCGCCGCGGTGGTCGGCGGTGCAAGCCTCACGGGCGGCCGCGGCTCGGCGCTCGGCGTGGTGTTGGGGGCCCTCATCATCCAGATGATCAGCAGCGGCATCGTCATCCTGGGCATTGATCAAAACTTCAGCCAGATCATCATTGGCGGTGTGGTGATCGCCGCCGTGGTGTTGGACAACGTCACGACCTGGCTGCGCCGCCGGCGCACGCTCACGACCGCGGGATGATCCGCCCTCCAACAGTTTCGACCCACTTCACCCAAGTTCATCATGAAAATACTCCGTTCCCTCCTCGCCTGCCTCGGCCTTGCCGCGATCACCGCGCCAGCCGGAGCGGCACCCCGCACGCTCGTCATCGGGCTTGTTGCCAAGTCCCAGGGCAATCCCGTTTTCCAAGCCGCCCGAACGGGCGCGGAAGATGCCGCCAGGGAGCTCGGCAAGAAGAACGGCATCACCATCAGGATCGATTGGCGCACCCCGAACGAGGAGGATGCTCAAAAGCAGGCCGAGGCAATCGAACAACTCGTGCTCGCCGGCGCCGAAGGGATCGCCGTGAGCTGTTCCGACGCCAACAAGCTGACCGACGCCATCAACTCCGCGGTGCAGAACGGGGTTCCGGTGGCGACCTTCGACTCCGACGCTCCCGCCAGCAAGCGCTTCGTCACCTACGGCGTCGACGACATCGAATGCGGAAAACAGGTCATGGACGAACTCGCCAAGGTGATGAAGGGCCGCGGAGTCGTTGCCATCCTGGCCGGCAACCAGAACGCCCCGAACCTCCAGAAGCGCGTCCAGGGTGTGCGCGAAGCCGCAAGGAAATATCCGGGCATCAGCATTCGCGACGTCTATTATCACAAGGAGACGCCCCAGGACGCCGCGGCCAAAGTCGAGCAGGTCATGCAGGCCAATCCCGACATCACCGGCTGGGCGATGATCGGCGGCTGGGCGTTGTTCACCGAAAATGCCCTCCCATGGCAGCCGGGCACGGTCCAATGCGTCTCGGTCGACGCGCTGCCCGCCCAGTTGGCCTACATCCGCAACGGGCGGGTGCCCGTGCTCCTCGCGCAACAGTGCTACGCCTGGGGACACCGCTCGGTCGAACTGCTCGTCGACAAGATTCTCTTCAAGAAGAATCCGCCCGCGGCGAAGGAAATCAGCGCACTCATTCCCGTCACCAAGGACAACGTGGACGAATTTGCAAAGAACTGGGCGACCTGGCTGCCCGGCTCGCGTTGATTGCGTCCTCCGATCCCGGCATCCGAACAAACCCCATGCCCTTCCTCGAGTTCCATGAAATCGGCAAACGCTTCCCCGGCGTAGTCGCGCTCGAACAGGTGAGCTTCTCGGTCGAACAGGGGGCGTGCCATGCGTTGATCGGCGAGAATGGAGCGGGCAAGAGCACCCTGGGAAAGATCCTGGCTGGTATTTACAAATCCGATACGGGCGTCATTCGCCTTGACGGACGGACAATCGCACCCGCCACCCCCCTGGAGGCGCGGCATCTCGGCATTGCCATGGTCCACCAGGAACTCGCGTTCTGCCCGAATCTGAGTGTCGCCGAGAACCTCTCGCTCGGAGACATCCCGGCCCGACGCGGCTGGGTCGATCGGGCGTCGTTGCGCCGGCGGGCCCGCACCATGCTGCAATCGATCGGTGCCGACATCGATCCCGACCGGCTGATCGGATCGCTTTCCACCGGACTGGAACAACTGGTGCAGATCGCCGCGGCGGTGGGAACCGGTGCCAAGGTGATCGTCATGGACGAACCTTCGAGTTCGCTCTCCGCGGGGGAGACGCGGGAGCTGTTCCGCCTCGTCCGGGATCTCAAGGCGCGCGGCATCACCCTGATCTATGTTTCGCACCGGATGGAGGAGCTGTTCGCGCTCTGCGACACCATCACCGTACTCCGCGACGGACGGCATGTTTCCACCGGGCGGATTGCCGATACCACGCCCAAGCAGGTCGTCAGCCAGATGATCGGACGCGAACTGCGTCTGGAAACACCGGCTCACCTTGCCCGGGAGCCGGGGCCCGAATGGCTGCGCGTCGAGGGACTCGGCTCACCCGGCAAGTTTTCGGACATCAGTTTCACCGTGCGAGCCGGGGAGATCGTGGGATTCGCCGGCCTCGTCGGTGCCGGCCGCAGCGAGACCGCACAGGCGGTCTTCGGCCTCGATCCGGCAGTCACCGGGAGGATCATGGTGAAAGGCATTCCCCTGCGCGTGGCCTCGATTGACGCCGCACTCGATGCGGGACTCGGTCTCCTGCCCGAGGATCGAAAGCGCCAGGGACTCGTGCTGGGGCTGAACTGCCGCGAGAATACTTCCCTTGCCGTGCTGCCGCTGCTCACCCGGCTCGGCTGGGTGAACCGTCGCAAGGAGCGTTCGCTCGCGGAGCGTTACGCCGCCCGCCTGCGCGTCAAGGCCCCGGGCATCGAAACGCTCATCGCCGGCCTCAGCGGCGGCAATCAGCAGAAGGTGGCCCTGGCCAAATGGCTGGCACGCGAATGCGACGTACTTCTGATCGATGAACCCACCCGCGGAGTCGACGTTGGAGCCAAGGCCGAAATCTACCAGCTCCTCGATGAACTCGCCTGTGAGGGCAAGGCCATCCTGATGGTCTCGTCAGAGCTTCCCGAACTGCTGGCCCTTTGCCGCCGCATCCTGGTGATGCGCAATGGGAGGTTGGTGGGCGATATCCCGCGCGCGGAGGCCAGCGAGGCCAGCCTCATGCGTTTGATGGCCGGTGTGGATTCCGATGTCCCGGAAGGTGCCTCCCAATAATCCTTTTCCTTTGCCAGGCAGTCGGGCAGGGTCATGAGCGAATCCGTCATGGCCAATCCGACGCCGAAACGCACCGTGGATATGCAGATCATCGCGGACTGGGTAGCCCCCCGGTCCCGCGTACTGGATCTGGGCTGCGGGCGCGGACGCCTGCTGGAGTTTCTGATCCAGTCGAAACAAGTTGAAGCCATTGGCGTTGATCTCGACGTCGAGCGGATCACACGGTGCATCGAGCGCGGAGTGACGGCCTACCAAGGCGACATGATGGAGTTCATGCAGGCCTTTCCGGACGAGCATTTCGACCGCGTGATCTGTTCCCGCACGCTTGAGGTCCTCACAGCGCCCGCCGCCGTCATCGCCGAAGCCCTGCGTGTCGGCCGGTCGCTGACGGTCGGATTCGTCAACCACGGGTACTGGAAGAACCGCTTTGGCTTCGCCTGGCTCGGCCGAAAACCCCGCAACGAGGTGTACACGACGCCCTGGTACGAAAGCATCCCGGCGAATCCCGCCACCATCGCCGATTTCGAGGATTTCTGCGTGGAAAAGGGCATCCGCATCGCCCGCAGGCATTATCTGCGCGGCGACTGGCAGACCCGATGCGCACGCCAGCCGAATCTGTTTGCCGGATACGCCCTCTACGATCTTGCGCGGTAGGCAAAGGTCGCGGGCCGCGCGCCTCCGGGCGGCATTGCTCCCGGCCACCACGCAATCCATCGTGCAACCGGAACATGGCCGGGCAATGTCACCGGATCCGCAACGCAAGGTCCGGTTCCACGGATGCTCATTTCGCGGACGAAGCGTTGTTCCACTCGGCCTCCAGCTTCTCCTTTTGCCGGATCAATGCCGACTCCGTCACGGTGTCGAGCAGGCGTCGCGCATCGTCGAATCGGCGCAGCTCCATGAGGGCCTTGGCACGATGAAGCCGGCAGGTCTGCTGCTCGATCCCGGGCTTCAGGCGTTCCTCGAATTGTGTCCAGAACTG
This sequence comes from uncultured Opitutaceae bacterium, assembly GCA_964583635.1. Taxonomy (GTDB): domain Bacteria; phylum Verrucomicrobiota; class Verrucomicrobiia; order Opitutales; family Opitutaceae; genus UBA6669. Next base: position 9,871 of record CAZOXB010000068.1, read on the forward strand.
CAGTGCGGTCTCCCAATCGGGCTTGTCCACGTCGTAAAATGAGAGGCCGTAGCGGTAGGCATAACGCCACTCGCCCGGAGTCAGGGTGGATGCCCGCAGGAACGCCTTCTGCATCGCCTCGTCGATCTTTTCGCGCGTCCATTCGCCACTCTTCAAAAAATCGTCGCGTGCCTCCGCCAGCAACGTGCCCACCTGATAATGGTAGAGCGGCTCCTTTGGAGCGAGACGCACGGCCGCGAGGAAATAATTGAGCGCCTCCAGCGGCTTGCCGTCCTCCGCCAAATGATTGCCCAGCTGGTTCTTCACGAGCGGAAGGTCCGGATTGAGCTGATTCGCCTTGAGGAAAAGGGCCGTTGCCCGCCGACGCTCGTCGATCACGGGATTGTCGAGCAACATCGCATAGCTCACGTATCCGAGCGGATAGGACGGGAACTTCTTCAGGAAATCCTCGTAGGAAAAACAAAGGTCCTGCAACGGCTGGCGCAGATCCTCAATTTCGTTCTGGGATTTCTTCCTTGATGCCGCTTCAAGCAGCTCGTGCTGACGGCTGACGAGGGGTTTCAGCTCCTCGTCGGCACCCGCCACCGCGTCAGTCTGCGCGTTCAAGGCCGGTGACACGATTATCGCGCAGGCGAAAAGCATTCTCAGAGAGGCACGCATGGTGGAGTTGTGGGAGAAATGGCGGAAAGGGAGAGATCGTCCGGCCGTTTGCGGCACGGCATTGCAGATTGGACCCCGTCACCCGTGGATTGTGCCTGCATAGACGTTCATCAGGTCGCCACGCACAAATCCGACCAGAGTCTGACCGCTCTCGCGGGCAAACTCCACCGCCAGGCTGGTCGGCGCGGATACCGCCGCCACCGTGGGAATGCCGGCCATCAGCGCCTTTTGCATCAGCTCGAAGGAAACACGCCCGCTGACGAAGAGAATGGCGTCGGCGAGCGGCAAACGTTCCGCGAAAAATGCCCACCCTATCGCCTTGTCGAGGGCGTTGTGCCGCCCGACGTCCTCCCGCACCACAAGCATCGAACCATCATGCGTGAAGAGTCCGCTGGCATGAACTCCGCCGGTGAGCGCAAATCCACGCTGTTGCCCTCGCAACAGGGCGGGGATTTTCTCCAGGACGGCTCTCTGCGGGACCCGGCCTGCAGCCTTCGAGGCAACGGGTGGCGCTGCGGCACGCACGGCGTCGATCGAGGCCTTTCCGCAGATGCCGCAGCTCGACGAGGCAAACGTGTGCCGGGTGAGACGGTCCCAGTCAACGAGGGTGCCCGGAGAAAGGTGGACATTGATGACGTTGGGTGCGGGCTCGGCGTTCACCCGGCATTGGACAAGATCGAGAATCCCCGCTCGATCGTGGACGATGCCTTCCGTGAGCAGAAAGCCCGCAACCAGTTCGCGATCGTGACCGGGTGTTCGCATGACCACCGCGAGGCTCCGGTCATCAATGCGGATCTCAAGGGGCTCCTCCACCGCCACCAGATCGTCGGCAGGCGTGCAGCTGTTCTCCGTCCAACGAACCAAAGTCACCGGGTGATTGCTCGGGGATGCGGGAGGATTGGACATGCAGAGAAATCACCGCGACCAAAGAGTCGGACGCAATGGCGTTTAGAAACCGAACCGTTCGGCAATTCGATGGAATCCAGCGACCAATACCTTCGCCCAGATCAGGAAATAGATGATCATCATGACGAATATCGCATAGCCCGCCGCGATGCCTGCGCCGTCACGCTCCAAAGTGCTGATGGCCAGCACAACGATGACCAGTGCAGGCAGGGTGTTCGTGAACGGCGGCACGGGTGGCAGTGGCAACATCAGAATCAGTGCGGCCGCTGCGATGACAATGGCATGGACACGCCGTTTCCAACCTGGAGCGACCATGAGCGACCAGCGCGGACGCATGCGACGCTCGATCCAGCCGATGATACGGCTGCCGGCATTCAGGATCCTGGCAAGGGTCTTGGGCGCCAGCATCACGCGCCTCAGGCGTTGCGGAAGCCATGGCGGGCGTCCCAGCGCAAATCGCAACGACAGGAGAAAAATCACGAATCCGAACGGCACCGACAGGCCGGGAATGGCAACGGGCGCGCAAAACGGCAACGCGCAGACCACCACAAGCAGGGCCGACGCCCGCGCGCCGAGTGCGTCCATCAGTTCACCCAGGGTCCACCCGTGTGCAGGAGGGTTTTCCGCCAGCACGTGCAGTTGCTGCGCCAGCGTCTGCCGGTGAACCTCACGGCTGGCCGGCGCCAAGGACATGGGATTGGAATTCAGATCAACCATGAAGACGTCAAGGCACGACGGAGTGAAACGCTAAAAACCCGCCGGACCGTTTTCGTAAAAGACAAGCGTCGAGCATGCGATGTTCTTGTCGAGCCCAACCGATCCCGGCATCCTTGCCGCACCTGTCTGCCTTCGCACCATCGTATCCGCGCCTTGCCTGCATGCCACCCACCACCGACTTCACGGATCCCAACAATCTGAATCACGCCATCAACCTGCGTCTTGCCCTGCTTGGCTGCCCCACGGTTGACGATGCGCAAGGGGCGGTCTGGAACGAACTGACAGCGCCCATCTTCGCGCGTTACCGCGAAATCACCCGGCGCATGGCCGACCGGCTCTGCCCGGCCGACTCGCGAATCCAGCACTTTCTAAATCAGTACCTCGCCGGTCTCGCCCCGATCTCCCGCCTGCCGCTGCGAAGCTTCATTCTCGACCAACCGGGTCTTGCCCGGGAACTTTCCCTGCCGGCGCAGGGCGATTGTTATGAGTCGTCCTTGCTGAAGAGCTATCGCCTGCGCAATGGCGTGCTGCACAATCCGGTGAACGATCGCCGCACCACCCAGGGCGTTTTCCACATCGCCGAGGGCGGTTTTGCCGTCCCCGATGACAAGTACAGCGTGCCCAAGGCCGCCTTCGCCCATCTTCTATCCATTGCCCTGAATCCCCCGGCGGAACTGATGCGGCTGCCTTTCACGGCAGGCCAGCCTTCAGGTGCGGAATGCATGGTTTCCCTGCTGCTCCGCCCGCTGGTCGTGCCCGGGATCCCCGGATTCACCCCTGAGAAGCGGATGGAGATCCGATTCTTCGCCCCCGGTTCGCTGGTCTCAAACCTGGATTTCGTCGAAAGCATATTCGGAAACGCGGGTGACCCACATCTGCCGGAAAACGACGCCGCCCTCGATGTCGACGGCTGGACGGGGCACACCGGCTGCGTGATTCTCGCACCGCATCTCGTCAGGGTTCGCAAGCATGTGATCGGCCTGCCGCACTGGAACCTCGCCACACCACGCCAGCGCCACGACGGCATGTGCTGGAAAACGGAGGACGAACGCTACAACAACGGCTCGCCTTTCAAGATCTGCGCACGCGATTCCCGCGGCGTGATGGTGACCCTGATCGCCGACAACTACTACGGATACTGCAAGAAAGAGGTGAAGACGCAGATCAGCTTTGCCGCCAATCTCTACGGTTCCGCCGAGGAGGAACACGCGGGCGGCGCGCTGGTTTTTCCCAGCTATGATCTCGGCAACGAGTTCGACGCGTTCGGCGTGCCCGATCGCTACAGCGTGGCCGATGTCATCGAGCGCCACCCCGGCCGCTTCCATCTGTACCCGGAAGGCCATGCGGCGGACACCGTGCTGCCGGACGTCGTGCTCGTGCCCGAACAGGCGCATTTCAGCCTTCAGGAACAGGCCGTGAGTTGGTCGGGTCCTTCAGGCGAACGTCATAAGATCCGGTTGCTCGCGGGAAAGACCTACATGCGCCCCGGCGGTTATCGCGTGCATCTCGAATCCGTGCCCAAGGAACCTGCCGTGTGGCGGTTGATCGGCACCGTGGCCAACGGCACGGTCTGCCACAAGCCCTGCACGGTCTCGGGAGGGGGAAAATCCGAGATCTCCAAGGCCATCTCCGACGCCATCATCTGCGGAACCGTCTTTGTCGCCGACTTCAACTCCGACATGGACCAGGTCGCCGCCATCCTCGCGCGCGATTATTCCAACCGGTTTCTCGACCTCGGACGCAACATCGACTCGCGCCCCATCCTCAGCCCCGACCGCTCGTTCGGCAGCGTGATCAAGCTGCTCACCCCATCGCTGCGCGACTACACGGTGGAGTACAATCAGTGGCTGCAATCGATTCCGCCGCACATCAAGGAACTGGTGTTTGTTGTGAAACGCTACTACCAGCCCGCCTGGGGCCGGGATTGGCGCTCCCATTTTTCCGTCGACCAGATCAACGGCCAGCCGGCCAATGTCCTTCGGCATCACGGTCGTAGCATCGTGGTCAATACCTTGCGTGTCGGGTTCAGCACAGATGGCGCCTGGCGCGTGTTCGGCCTGCGGCACGATTTCCATCCCGCAGCGAAGGTCCAGTTGGAGGACGATATCACGGCCTCGACCGTGGTCCCATCCCGGCAGGTTACGCAAAGGCTGAGCCCCACCCAGGAAGGCGACGCCGCCCTGCAATCTTCGCTGAAGTTCGTTCAGAACTGCGAACATCGATTGTTCCAGCGGCCCGACGATGCCATTCATCCCGGTTACGACGGGCAGGCCGAGGGCGACATCGCCGGTCCGGGCAATTTCCTCTCCAACTATGCTCCTCTCACCCCCGCGGATGCGCGCTCGCTCATCGAGGATGCGATCCGATTCTCGAGGTTCACGCCGCCGATGCAGAACCTGATCCGGTCCGCCGCCGTGGCGTCGGACAACGGATCCCCGCAATACTTCGTTTGCTCCGCGCATCCCCGCATCGTCGACGGCAAGCCCAGCAGGAATCCACGCTATCTTCAGTTGCGCCCCGATCTCGCCCGTCCGCACGCCACCGCGCTGGCCCTCCTGGGTCAGAGCCTGCACCGCAAACTTCCGCCCGAAGTCACGCACCCGATCACCCCGGTCCATCTGGTTGTTCCGGGTCGCCGCAACAATCCACCCGAAGGAAACATCCGGCCGCTCTGCGTCTTCAATCCGATCCACTACCTTGAGCTGCCGGAGCTGTTCATGGAATTCATCAGCTCCATGACGGGCAAATCTCCATCCACTACCGGCGCGGGATCGGAGGGCGCGCTCACCAAGGCACCGTTCAACGCGCTGCCGCCCATCATCGATCTCAATGCGACGCTGGTCTCGCTCATTCTCACGGGCCACGACGTGTTCCTCACCGCTGCGGGCCACATCGGACCGAAGATGCGTGTTGATCATGACATCAGCCTCCTGGTGCCCGAGGTGTTTGCCCGGATGTCGCCGGCGGAACGGAACGCGAGGGCATTGATCGAGAGCGGATGCCTTGAGCGCTGCCCCGACCTGGAACACAACGGATCGCACGTGCCGGCCAGTCGCCTTGGCTATCGCGTCACGCGGCGTTTCATCCGGATCTACTTCGGACGCGTATTCGCACATCCCCACGTGGTCTTCACCGAGGAGATGCTCAAGCCCGAACTGCAGGACCTCTCCGTCTTTGCGGACGGCATCGACAACATCGTTTCGACCCACCGCCGCATCGCGAGATGTTATTTCAACGACGGCAGCATCTCGATGGCCTGCCCGCCGCTCCGGGCGTTGCTGGAGTTCATGGTGGACGGCAGGACAAGCGAGGGGCTCACCCTCAATGACCGTGCCTTGCGCGAACTGTTCACTCGGGACCATCTCCTGCGCAGCGCGTGGTACGCGGAACGGCTTGATGCCAAACAGCGCAACGACGCGACCCTCTGGAGACGCCACGTCCAGTCGCTCGAATTGTTCCTCGATCAGCCCCATTACGCCGACGTCGCCGCCCGAATGAAGATCACCGATCGCCTCAAGCACGCACGGGCCGAAAAGACCCGGATGGAATCCGGCGGATACCGCGACAGCCTGGTGGGGACCATCGGGGTGCAACCGCTGTCGTCATGACAGGCGTCAGCGATTCATTTTCTTGAGGCGAGCCTGCAACTTGCGTGCGTCCCGCGAAACCGCGCCGCACTCACCGCCGCCACAGGCAGATCCGTGCCCTGACTTCCGGAAAAACTTGCGGCCCAGCCATACAGCCGCCACCGCAACCACTCCCAGAGCTGCCCACGTCTGCCATGTCGCGCCCGTTTCCGCACCCGCATTGGCGAGTATGGGTGCCAGGATCATCAGGGAAAGGTGTGCAGGCATCGCGAAGAGGTGGGTTGAGACCGGCTGCGCTCAGAAGCCGAGAACGCGCCCGCCTTGATACGCCACAAAGCTGACGATCCAGGCGGTCGCGGTCATATACCCTAGCTGAAACAGCGGCCAGCGCCAGGAGTTCGTCTCCCTTTTCACAATCGCGATGGTGCTGATGCATTGCATCGCAAAAACGTAGTACAGCAGGAGTGATACGCAGGTCAGCGGCGTAAAAAGCGGCCGTCCATCCGGCCACTTGGCCGCAAGCAGGGCGTCGCGCAGGGGAGTGGTGTCCGCATCGGGCCCCTCCTGCACATTGAACACCACACCCATGGTGGAAACGAACACCTCGCGGGCGGCAAAGGAGGCGATCAGGCCGATTCCGATCTGCCAGTCGAAACCCAGGGGCTTGATGACCGGCTCGATCGCATGACCCACCCTGCCTGCGAAGCTGTGAACCAGTTGGTCCTGTGCGGTCGACCCGGTGGGAGCCTTTGGATAACTCGCGAGGAACCACAGCAGGATCGAGATGCCAAGGATGAGCGTGCCGGCCCGCTTGAGGAAAATGCCGCCGCGTTCGAACATCTGCATGAACACATCGCGCAGGCGCGGCAGGCGATAGGGAGGCAGTTCCATGATCATCAGCGGAGGCGTTCCCTTGAGGAGGGTGCGCTTGAACAGCCACGCAAAGCCGAACGCCCCGAAGAAACCGGCTCCGTAAAGGCCGATCATGATGCCGACCTTGGTCATCAGCGGAACTCTGTCATTCGGCACCAGCGCCGCGATCATCAGCAGATAGACGGGAAGCCGCGCCGAGCAGCTCATCAGCGGTGCCACGAGAATGGTCACCAGGCGGTCCTTCGGGTCCTCGATCGTGCGGGTGGCCATGATGCCGGGGATCGCGCATGCATGGGAGCTC
>CAZOXB010000069.1:0-9061 GCA_964583635.1 uncultured Opitutaceae bacterium
CCAGGGTCGCGCGGGCGGCGTCGAGGGTCTCATGCCACTGCCCCGAGGCCTTGAATGCGGCGAACCGTCCGGAGACATCATGGAAAATGTTCGCGGCATAGGCGTTCGTATCGAGCGCGTAGGCATTGCGGACCTTCCCGGCATCCGCCTCATTGCCGAGCGCCGCGGTGCGCGCCGGTGTCGTGTGCCAGAACACCCAGTCGCCCATGCCGTCCCAGATGTTGCCGAGGAACTTGTCGCGGCCGGCCTGCGGTGCCTGCCGGCGCGTGCCGATGACGAAGTTGTAGGCCGTGTTCTGGAAGAACTCGTTCTGATAGCTGATGATTTCCTGGAACATCGCGGTCGCGCCGACCTTGCTCCACGGATCGGCACTCAGGCCCCAGCCGATATTGTTGAAATAGTAGTTCTTGAACGCCCCATCGAGATAGTAGGCCATGCCGAAGCGGGCGGAGCCGGGACGGGACGGGTTGTCCTTGCCGTCCATCCAGCTCGCGTTGCGGAAGCCACCCGGATTTCCGGAAACATTGCTGTAGACGTAGGCGGGGCCGCCCTGCCAGGTCTCGATGTTGCCGCAATCGTCGCCGGTCCGGATGCCGTCGGTGACACGATTGTGGTGGATGAGCACACGCGAGAGCGGCACATCGCGGATGTTGCCGCTGATCTTGGCGCCGAAGACGTTGATGCCGGCATGCCAGGGACGTTCGATGATGTTGCCGGCAATCTCGACGGTGCGTGCATTGCCGATGTCGATCGCGTTCGACGAGCCGACACGCGGCGGGCGCTGGCCGGCGTTGATGATGCGATTGCGCAGCACCCGAACGTCGTGGAGGTGGCCGCCCTCATCCGGCAGGGCGTTGCCCCACTGAATGCCTTCCTGGATCGTGATGCCACCGTGGTCGGTCTCCCGAATGAGGCAGTCAGTGACGCTCATGCGGTCGATCGGGTGCCCGGGCTTGACCGCCTTTGCATACACCGCGGCATTCACATGGGTGAAGGTGCAGTGAGTGACGCGGATGTCATCCCCGCCTCCCCACACCCGGATCGAGGCGGGATGCACCTGCTCCTTGAGGGCGAACTTCTCCCCCCATGGCAGCTCGGTGAGATCCCACGCGACGTTGGTGAACCTGAATGAAAGGCCGGAAATCTCGATGTGGGCGCGGTCCTCGATATGGAGCAGCGTGGATTCGCGGCCAGCCTCGAGCGTGGCGGCGTTGGGATCGATCCCCCCGGGCAGAATGACGTGGAGTCGACCGCCGCTGCCGCGACGTTCGAACCAGAACTCGCCCTCGGGATCGTCAAGGTACTGCGGTTTGTCCTCGAGATAATAGCGGTGGTGGCGGGCGATCCGGCGGGAGCGCGCGCTGCCAAGATACCCCTCGAATCCGATGCCTCTCTTCTCCGCGTCGAAACCCTGCACGTAGGACGGATAGGGAGTTCCATCGACCCAGCCGAATTCAGTCCACGCGATCGCGCCGAGATAGAGTTCCTTTGGGCCGGTGAGATGCCGGGTGTCGATGCCCATCACCAGTTCGCGTCCCTGCTCGTTGCGCATGAAGACGTCGAAGGTCTTCCCGGTGGGGAAATCCCACGACCACCACTCGCTCTTGATGTCCTCGGGATCGGAGATCTTCCAGTTCGGCATGCGCGCGAGGGGGATTCTCGTGACGGTGTCGCCGCGGACGAGCCAGAGTGTGCGGGGTGTGTAGTCGATATCCTGATACCAAACCGGTGCACCGGACGGGATGTCGGGGTTGCCGCGGCCCTGCGTCCAGCCTCCCGTGAGCAAGCCGGAGCCGCAGATGACGGCCTCCCCCTCGCCCCAGGCCGGATCCGATGTCAGGCGGATCGGTTCGTCCGGTCGGCCGGAATCACGGGCCAGGAGACGGCCACGATAGACGGTGCCGCGTTTGAACACGTAGGTGTGCACACCCGTCGTCGCGGCTGCCTCGGCTGTGGCGGCGGGGTCCCAGGGGTGATGCCGCCACGCCTCCTCCCGTGAACGGCCGGACCGGCGGTCGTCGCCACCCGCAAAGTCAACATACCGGACGGACGTTCCCGGCGTGAACGCATACGGGACCGGCGCCCAGGCCAGGTCGCCGGTCGGCAGGACCCTGGCTGACGCGGTTTCCCATGAATAACGCGTGGAGGTGCGGCTGCCCGTAAGCGCGGTTGGGAGCGACGCGGCACGCGCGAGCGAAATGACCATGAAACCGCAGGACAGTATCGCGAACCAGCGGGCCGGAAATCGAAATCGCGGGAAAGGAGTTGTGGAGTGTGCCTGCATTCCCAAAGAGGAATGTCTCATTTTCCACTCAGGTCCATCCTCGGATGACTCTGTTCACCGACAGCTTGTCGGGCGGCCGATAGGAAACGATCCTACCGGGACGCGCCACCCGCCTCATAGCGTTCAGTCCAGGATCGACTCCACGGGGTGAAGTCGCCCGCATCCAGGTGCGCCCGAACCTGCGCCATGAGATCGAGAAAGAAGTGAAGGTTGTGAATCGTGAGCAGGGTTCCGGCGAGCATCTCGCCTGCCATCTGCAGGTGACGAAGATAGGCACGCGAGAAACGGCTCGTGTAGTTTTCCAAGCCTGCCACCAGCGGTCGTGGATCCGTCCGGAAACGTTCATTGCGGATGTTCATGGGACCATCAGGCGTGAACACCAGGCCGTTGCGGGCCACCCGAGTCGGCAACACGCAATCGAACATGTCGACACCCAGCGCAATCATCCTGAGCAGTTGAGGCGGGGTCCCGAGGCCCATGGCATAGCGTGGCTTGTGTGCCGGTAGATGAGGTGTCGTGGCACCGACCTGCTTGAGCATCTCGGGCTCGGGTTCGCCGACACTGACGCCGCCGACCGCGTAACCGGGAAAGTCCAGCGCCGCCAGCGCCTCCGCTGCCTCGCGCCGGATATCGTCGAAGGTCGATCCCTGCACGATCGCAAACAGGTGGTGCCCCTCCGCCAGAAATCCGCTGTCGACGGCGATCTGCCGGCACTGCTCCGCCCACCGAAGGCTGCGCGCAACCGCAGCGGCACAGGCATCCCTTTCGCAGGGCCACGGCGGACACTCGTCAATCACCATGGCGATGTCGCTGCCAAGGTTCCGCTGGATCGTCATCACCTCACGCGGGCCAAGGAACAGCCTGGCGCCATCGATATGGGATTGGAATGCCACGCCATCGTCCCGCACCTCCCGCAGCTTTGCCAGGGAAAAGACCTGGAAACCTCCGCTGTCGGTGAGAATCGGGCCGTCCCAGCCCATGAAGCGGTGCAAGCCGCCGAGTTCGCGCACGAGATCGCTGCCCGGGCGCAGGTTGAGGTGGTAGGTATTGCCGAGAATGATCTGGGCGCCAATCTCATGCAGGTGCGCCGGGGTGACGGCCTTTACCGTGCCCTGCGTGCCCACCGGCATGAAGATCGGCGTTTCCACCATTCCATGGCGGGTGCGCAACCGGCCGCGACGCGCCGCGCTGGCCGGATCGGTGGCGAGCAGTTGGAAGGGTGAAGAGCCGGACGACATGGGACATCCACCGAACAACAGCGCACGGCCGCTGGCAACCTCGCGCTTGACCGGCACATTCGATCTCGCTTTTCCGGCCGCCCTGTCTCGCATGGAGCCCGCATGCCCAACCCCCTCGCTGAAACGCGTACGCGCATCCTCAGCGTGAAGTCCTTTTTCCTGCTGGTCGTTGTCTCCGCCCTCTGGCTGGCAGGCATTCATCTTCCCGGGATACCCGTCACGGGGCTCGAATCCTGGCATGCGATCCTGGTCGATGCCCACCTGCAGAAGCGTCATTTCGGATCCGAGATCGCCTTCACCTACGGCCCGTGGGGATTTCTGAGTCTGAGCGGCTACCAGCTCGAGGCGCTGGGGATCAAATTCCGGTGGGAGATCGTGGGAAAGCTGCTGCTGGCGATCACCTTCGTGGCGGCGACTTCCGGCTTTTCCCACGCGCGCCGCTGGGTGTTTCTGGGCCTGCTGGTCATGGCGGTGCCCTTCTTCGACAACACCGCCTCGCTCGCGGTGGCGCTGCTGAGCCTCGTCTGGATCCTCCCGGCGGATGTCCCCTGGTGGAAGCGACTCATCGCGCTCGGCTGGCTGGGACTCCTGTCCCACTTCAAATTCGTGTTCTGCATCCAGGCCGTCTGTGGAGTCGCCATCGCCGGCGCGGTTCATGTCCGGGAAACCCGCGGACGCCTCGCGTTGTCATTGTTTTTAGGATACGCTGCCATCTATCTCGCGGCATGGCTGGCGGCCGGCCAGCGTCTGACGGACCTGCCGGAGTACGTGCGGCTGAGCTGGGAAATCAGTTCCGGGTACGGCTGGGCCATGGGAGTTGACCCGTCCGGCTTCACCCCCTTTGTCGCCCTTTGGGTCGTGGGGCACTGCATCGCGCTGGCCTTCGCACTCTGGCACACCGACCGCTCACGCGCACTCCGCACCGGGCTGATCGCCCTCGCCGCCACCCAATGGTTTGTCGCCTGGAAACAGGGCTTCACCCGCGCGGACGACCATGTGTTCGGGTTCTTCTTCTTCTGCCTGTTTTTCGGCATGGCGGTCACCACGATGCTCCCGCCGCGCGCCGGACCGCGCTGGCACGACCTCAGCATCGTCGCCTGCCTGGTCGGCATCGGACTTACCCACTCCGCCCTGGCCGCCTACGGACCGCGCACGGCGTGGAATCGAATCCGGCATTTCCCGCACGAACTCACCCACCTCGACGCATGGACGACACGTTTCTCCGTCGCGTTCGCCAAGGCCACACAGGCGGCATCGGATCCCGGGCTCGCCAGGCAGGTCGCCGCTGCGCCGGTCGACCTCTTTACCCACGAGCAGGGCATCCTCCTGCTCAACGGTTTCAACTACCGGCCGCGTCCGGTCAGCCAGTCCTACACGGCATACACGGACGCACTCCTGGAAAAAAACCGGGAATACTACCTCTCGGAAAATGCGCCGGAATTCGTGATCATCCGCCTGAAGACGATCGACCGGCGCTATCCCGGTCAGGCGGATTCGCTGGCGCTTCTGGAAATTGCCCGGCATTACGAGGTGGTGGAAGCCACGCCGGAGCAGGCCCTGCTGCGCCGCAAGCCCGCCACGGTACCGGCGAGTGGCACCCCCGCAACGGCCAGGCGCCAGAGCCTCCTTCCACCCGAACCGGCGCCGGCTGCATTCGGTCGGCGCATCGCCATTCCGGACGGCGGCGGCCACGCGGTATGGATGGAGGTGGACCTGCAGCCCACGGTGTTCGGGCGCATCAACACGTTTCTTTATCATGCCTACCCGCCGCAACTGATCGCCACTTTTGTCGACGGACATGAGGAACGGTTCCGCTTGGTTTCCACCATGAGCTCCAGCGGATTCGTGATCCGCCCGTTCATCGAAACACACCGCGACTGGGTCGACCTGATGCAGGGGCGCGACCGCGGCAAGGTGAAGGAGGTCCGCATCGAGCTGGAGAGCCCCCACGACCGCACACTCTGGAAGGAACCGGTGGTCCGCTTCTTCTCCCTGCCTGACTTTCCCTTGCGAACCGCCATCCCGGCCTCACCCCGGTAGGACATGTCATCCGGGGTATGGGTCTCTGTTCAGCGGAATTCGGGATCCTACGAATTTCCATCATCCCGCCTCCGCCGCTGCCTGCACAGGGGTGATGACACGAACCCCGTGCAAAATTTCGGGCGGGAAATGTGCCAGGTTGCCGGTCACTATGGTCCGATCCGGTGTCATCAAAGCCGCTTCAATGAAAATGATGTCATCGGAATCCGGGCCGATCACATGAAGACGCCGTGACGTCACGAGCACCTGTCCACCCAAGGCATTCAAGAAGGCCGCAATCCTGGCCGGTGCGAGCTTGAATCGCGGGCGCGAAAGTACGTCCCGGTATTCGGTCAGGATGCGCACATCATAGACGAGCTTGATGCGTCCATCGGCCAATGCATCCAATACGCGGGCTGAAGGGCCGAGCGGCTGAAGCAGCCCTGAAACCACGACATTCGTATCGATGGCCCACAGCCTCATTTCCGACGACGGCCTCCAGTGCGAGTCCCGGCAATTTCAGCTTCAATTTCGTCCGCCGAAATCATGTCCGTGCCCGCTTTCACCGAGTCGGTGCGAATGCCCTCGATCGCCCGCACCAAGGCGACCCGGTCAAGCATCTCCAAGTCGCGGGCAAACGTCTCTTCCGATGTCGGGATCATGATCGCCTTGGGCTTGCCATTCGCCGTCACCAGCACCCGCCCGACCCTGCTCACCGCCGCAAGGGCGCGGCCGGGATGCGCTGAAAGTTCACGGGATGCGAGCCACTTCGTCTTCATCGGAAGCAGTGTCGTGCAAATGTCGTGCGTGTCAAGCAGGTGTGTTCCTGGGCGGTAAACACCGCATCCGTCAACGGTTGACTCAATTATCGTGGAGTTTGGCCAACGCGTCGCTACCGAAGACAGCAATCCAGCAGCCTGTCATGCACGTCCGTGGCGGATATGGCTTCATCATCCTCGCGGCCGCCTGAGCCGATCAGAACCGGCCAGTCGCGCGGATCCGCCGGACAGGTTCCGTGCGATCCGCGCACGAGCGATGGATCAAGGGGAATCAGGTCCATCAGCATGCGGAATCCCAACTTCTTTCGCAGCAACTTCAGTGCCACGCGTGCTTTTGGAAAGGCCAGCTTCGGATCGACGAAGAGCTCGACCGGGTCGTAGCCATACTTGCGGTGGATGTCCACGCAGCGGGCAAAGTCGGGCGCCTTGGCGTCGTCGTTCCAGTAATAGTACGTGAACCACGCATCCTCCTCCGAGAAGGCCACCAGTTCGCCCGAGCGCGCATGATCGATGCCTGCCTCGCGTTGGGACGCGGCATCGAGGACGCGAGCGACACCGTCGATCTTCTCGACCTCAGCCCTGACCGCCGCAAGCAATGCGGGGTCCTGCACGTAGATGTGCGCCACCTGGTGATCGGTGATCGCGAACGCCCGGCTGGCGCCGCAATCGAGCAGTTCCAGGCCCAGCTCTTCCTTGATCGCTATCCAGCCTTTTGCGCGGAAAACCCGGTTGAGCGCGATTGTCCGCCTCACCGCGGTGATGCCATACTCCGACAGCACAAGGCTCCGCACCCCCCGCGCCGCGTAGTGGTCCATCAGCCGCCCCGCCACGCGGTCGATCGCCCGCACATCCTCACGCAGGCGTGGATCATCCGGACCGAAGCGCTGGAGGTTGTAATCGAGATGCGGCAGGTAGACGAGCGACAGGTCCGGACGATGGCGATCCTCGATCCATTCTGCGGAACGCGCGATCCATTCCGACGAAGCAATGCCGGCCGCCGGGCCCCAGAAAGACGGAAATGGAAAATCTCCCAGGTCGGCTTTGATCCTCTCGCGCATGCCCATCGGATGCGTGTAGATGTCGAAGACCTTGCGCCCATCGGCGGGATACAACGGACGCGGCGTGATCGTCCAATCCGCGCTCGAGTACATGTTGTACCACCAAAAAATCTTGGCGCAGGTGAAGCCCGGACGGTGTCCGCGCAAAGTCTCCCAGAGTTTGGGGCCCTGCACCAGGTGATCGGACTGCTTCCAGAACTGATGTTCGGCGAGCGTGCGGTCGTACCAGCCATTGGCCACGCAACCATGCCCCGATGGCGGACGTCCGGTAAGGTACGTGCTCTGCGCAGTGCAGGTCACCGCCGGAAGGACCGGGCGGATGCGGGTGAGTCCGCCAGCGGCAACGGCCGCCGACAAGTTCGGCGTATCCGGACCCAAAATACGCGAGGTCAGCCCGACGACGTTGAGAACGGCGGTGCGTTCAGCCATGGCGCGCCTTCAGCTCGACGATGGCCGCTTCCATCCGGTCCGCGTCGATCTCGTGCACCTCAAGGCGCTTGCCCGGCTCGCGTATCATCGGGATGGATAGCCGGCCGCCCAGATGCTCCCGGAACTCCCCGAGACCCTCCATCACCCGGCGGGAACCCGACGGGCCCCGCAATTCCAGGAGCGGCGTGTAGAGATGGAAACCGAGCTCCTCCAGGACCCGCAGGACCCGATCCGAATTCTCCTGGTCAAGGATTCCGGCCAGCCGCGCATAAATGAGATCCAGCGCCATGCCCACCGCCACAGCCTCGCCGTGGGAAAGTGCAAACTGTGACAACTGTTCCAGTTTGTGCGCCGACCAGTGCCCGAAATCCAGCGGTCTGGCCGACCCCTGCTCAAACGGGTCCCCCGCCGTCGCAATGTGCTCCACATGCTGCCGCGCACTCTCACAGATCACCTGCTCAAACGTCGCCCCATCGAATGCCGCGAGCGCCTTCACGTTCGATGCGATGAACTCGAAGAAGCGGGCGTCGCGGATGAGCGCCACCTTCACCGCCTCCACCAATCCCACCCGACGCTCCCGTTCGGGCAGGCCGCCGAGCAGGGCAAGGTCATTGATGACGGCATGCGGCACGACGAATGCGCCCAGCCAGTTCTTCTTACCGAAATGGTTGACCCCGTTCTTGACGCCCACACCGCCGTCGCCCTGGCTCAGGCTCGTGCTTGGCAGGCGGACGAGGGGTATGCCCCGGTGTGCCGTTGCCGCGGCGAATCCGACGAGGTCCAGCACCGCGCCACCGCCGACGACCACGATGTAAGAATGCCGGCACAGCCGCGCCGATTCGATCGCGGCCCAGATGCGCTCGAGCTGGGAAAAATCGTTCTTCACACGTTCGCCGCCCTCCATCGCCACCGGTGCCGCCGCCAGGTCGAAGCGGTCCCGGCGGTCCGAAAACCAGGCCGCAATGCGATCGGCGTAGCCGGGAAATGCATTCTCGAGGCCCCGATCCCAGAACACGAGGGCACGGACCTGTTCGCCCGCCTCGCGCGGCGTCAGGACCTCACCCAGCACCTCATTCGACGGGGCGAACACGTCCTGCGTGAAGATCAACCGATGCTCATGTCGCAGGACGATGGGAAAGACGACGGATGGAAATGACTCTGCCATGGGCGAATCTGGATCTAGCCCATATACGCAGCGGGACAGCAAGGCCGCAATCGCAGCAATGCCCGGCCAGCGGGTGACCCGGACCCATG
>CAZOXB010000069.1:9161-16892 GCA_964583635.1 uncultured Opitutaceae bacterium
GACAGCAAGGCCGCAATCGCAGCAATGCCCGGCCAGCGGGTGACCCGGACCCATGCCGCAGGGCCACGGTCCCTCGTGGCCGGGAAAGCGGGATGCGATGTTGCGGAGGCGGATGAGCCGGCGTTGTTCTGCGCGATGCGTTCCCGCGGCCACGAGGGACCGTGGCCCTCCTGTTCCTGCCCTCCTCTTCCTGCCCGGCGCCGTCAACCTGAAGCCGCCTTTCGCTGGGCCCAGCGCCCCAGCGGCACCGCCAGCGCACAGCAGGCGGCAGGTATCCAGGCAGCGACCGCCAGGAGTGCGACGGCGTCGACGAACGGAATGAAGGCGAGCAGGCGGCGCACGGCGCGGGCCAGCCTTTCCGCCGGTGCCCCCGGCCGGTATTCGCGCCGCGCCAGAAGGCTTAACACCACAATGTAGAGGAACAACGCCGCGAGCCACAGCAGGAATGCCCGGCGCATGACGTGGCCCGGCAGCGTCGCGATGGTCACCGCAAGCATGACGCGGCAGCCAGCCATCAACGCGACCGAACCCACCCAGCGCTTGTGCAGCCAGTCGTAGGCCACGATCATCGCACCAAGCCCCAAAGCCATCCACGGGGAGGCGCCAGCCAATACCAGGATACAAAGGCCCAGCAGGAGTTGTCCGCCGCCAAGCCACGCCGCCGTGGAGCGCGCCAGCCACCCTCTTGGAATCGCCCGTTCGGGGCGATGTATCGCGTCGAACCTGACGTCGGCCACATCATTGAGCGTCGTGCCTCCCGCATAGGCCAGGCTGCCTGCAACCAACGCAAGGCCAAGCAGACCGAGCGGCGGCCAGGAGCCCGCAACCGGCGCGGACAGGACCAGCGCGGCGAGTGCGTTGCTCCACACCGAGGGGAAGTTACCCGCGCGGGCGAGATCGAGCCAGATGCCGAAGGGGCTTCGGTTCGGAGCCTCCGTCAGCGCCGTCACGGCTGACACTCCTTCTCCACACCTGCCGCAAGTGCCTCGTCGGCGAGACCGCGCGCCGCCAACGCGCGCAATGTCCACGCATACTCGCGCACCAGTTGTTCCTGGATGCCGAGCCGCAGCGGGGGCGGCAGGACCTCCCAGGTGTACGTTTCCATCTCGGCGTGTTCACAGGCGCCGGGATGATCCTTCAACCAGTCGAGAGCTGAAAGAACATGATCACGCGTGTCCTGGAACGGAGTGCCGGGTTCCGCATGCAGCGGCAGGTGGAAATGCACGCGCC
This sequence comes from uncultured Opitutaceae bacterium, assembly GCA_964583635.1. Classification (GTDB taxonomy): domain Bacteria; phylum Verrucomicrobiota; class Verrucomicrobiia; order Opitutales; family Opitutaceae; genus UBA6669. The sequence goes on from CAZOXB010000069.1 coordinate 10,392, forward strand.
ATTCCTCGTCGGGCCGCGAAGCGCCCCGGTCCGCCAGCGCATCCGGAAGGTCCCGGTAGCGCCTGCGCACGACGCCGTCGGCACCAGCGACGACCACCTGATGCAGGTAGACGGGCTCGACGAAAGCCGCCAGCGCGGTGCGGCCGGCTTCATCCGGCTTCACCCGCAACGCCGAACTGAGGTGCAGCTTGCTGAGGCGCAGGCCTGCCTGCCGCAGGCGGGTGAGCGCTACGCCGGCGGATTCAAATTCAACCGCGAGATGACAGCAGTCGTAATTGACGCCGACCCTCTGGAGCAGACCCTCCGACACGATGCCGGGCTCGGAATTCACCCAGCCCTCGAAAAATGCCAGGGTCTCGTCCGTGGTTTCAAACTGGCAGAACGGCTCGGGCTCCAACCCGAGGTGGAGGTCACGTCCGGTGCGTGCGCCCAGTTCGGCGATGTGCCGCCCAACCGCCGTGACATTCGCGTAGATGGCTGCGCGCCGCGCCGGGTCGGCGGTGGTCCAGGGTTTGAACGACCCCGGCACGGTGCTGACACTTCCGCCGACACCCGCCGGCAGCAACTGGACCAACAGGTCGAACAGGAGTCGTGTATAGGCAACGCGCTCCGGCGTCGACCAGTCCGGTGCATAGGCCTGGTCCTTCACCCGGGATCCGTGAAAGTTGCCGTAGGGAAATCCGTTGATCGTGAAAACATAACAATCCTCCGCCTCGAGCCAGCGCCGGAACGCGTCCCGTGCGTCGGGTTGGGCGAGTTCGACGGCCGCACGATAGCCGAGCCTCAGCCCGATCGCATAACTGCGTCCCCGCGCCACCCGGCGCCGGACGGCCAGGGTGTGTTCCTGCAGTGCGTGCAGGGTCTCGGCCCAGGACTCGCCCCGATGGACGTTGGTACAATAGGCGAGATTCAGTCCGCGGTTCAGTTTCATCCCATCGACTCCCCGAGGACAAACTTGGGGCATTGCGAGAGGAACTGACGCGGATTCCGGTACAGCACCTGATCGACAAAATCCGCCGAATAACCGCGCCTGCGCATCTCCATCGCCGTCTTGGGAACCGCCAGCGGATCGCTGACTCCCCAATCGCAGGCGGAATTCAGCCAGATGCGTTCACGACCGCAGATTTCCAGCATGTCAACCGCCCGCGGAGGCGATGACTTGGAATCGGGATACAGGGTGATCCCCGCCCAGAATCCCCGGTCGAGCACCTGGCTGATGGTGTGTTCCTCAACGTGGTCGATGATCACGCGGCCAGGCTGCACCGCCCGGTGGGAGCGAAGCAGATCGATGATGAGCTGCGTCCCCTTCCTCTTGTCCTCGAGGTGCGGGGTGTGGGCGAGGATGAGCTGATCGTGTTTCACCGCCAGTTCCACATGCCATTCAAGCACCTTCAGCTCGTTGCGGGTGTTGCGGTTCAGCCCGATCTCACCGATGCCGAGCACATTCCTCCGCCCGAGGAATTCGGGAATCAACTGCAGCACATCCGCCGCCAGTGCAAGATCCTCCGACTCCTTGGGATTGAGGCACAGCCACGCGTAATGCGGCAGCAGGAATTTCGCCGCGCGTGCGGGCTCGTACTCGGTCAACTGCCGGAAGTAATCGCGAAAGCCCTCCACGGACCCACGGTCGTATCCGGCCCAGAACGCGGGCTCGCACACGGCCGCACATCCGGACGCAACCATCGCCTGATAATCATCCGTCGTGCGGCTCACCATGTGGCCGTGGGGCTCAATGTAACGCATCGCAAAATTTTAAGGATGGGAGGAAGTCGGGGGGCGCCAGGCTCCCAGCGCCGCCTTGCCGGACGATGCCGCGTCCGGCTCGCTTGTGGGATCGCTCAGCCGTTCCAGAATGCGACGTGCCCGTTCGGGCTGGCCATCGACGAGGAGCCGCGCTGCATCCCGCAATGCCTCGCAACGAAAATCATCGCCAACGGAATGCCGTTCCACCCGGTCGAGAAACGCCGCCACCTCGAGCAGCTTCGCCCGCACGGGAATGAATCCCGTCTCGATGATCGCCGACCCCGAGCCTCGAGGCAAAGAGACGGCGGGGGCTCGGGGATTAGGGATTGTCGACATGCGGGAATGCAGGAAGCCGTCAGATAAAAAAGTTCAGGTCAAAGCAAAGCAACGCACGCCAGAAGGCAACCGGGATGACTTGGTCCGTCCGGCGTCATGCTTGAAACTTCAGATCGAGGCATCCCCGCACATCGAAGAACACCTGCAACGGATCAACAACATGACCTCCGATCCTGTATCGTTCCCCAAACCAGGGTAGTGCCCGTGTCCTCGCCCCCGGGGCAGCTTGACCCACAGGGGCTTCATCCTTAAAGATTTATCCTTACCGTGCTGCTCGTCATCGATAACTACGACTCGTTCACCTACAATCTTGTCCAGTATTTCGGGCAATTGGGGGTGGAACAGAAGATCTTCCGAAACAACGAGATCACCCCGGACCAGGCCGTCGCCCTCAAACCGGATCGCGTGCTCATCTCCCCCGGCCCCTGTTCGCCGGCCGAGGCGGGAGTGTCGTTGGCCATGATCGGTGCCTTTGCCGGCAAGGTGCCTCTCCTCGGGGTTTGCCTGGGACATCAGTCCATCGGCCACCACTACGGAGGCCGGGTGGTCCGCGCCGACCGGCTGATGCACGGCAAGACCTCGCCAATCCTGCACCGGAACACCGACATTTTTCGCGGCATGCCGCAGGGATTTGCTGCAACCCGCTACCATTCGCTCCTGATCGAACGTTCCTCCTTTCCCGCCGAACTGGAAATCACCGCAGAAACCGCCGAGGGGGAAGTGATGGGATTGCGCCACCGGCAGCATGCCGTCTGGGGCGTGCAGTTTCACCCGGAAAGCATCGCCACCGAGAACGGGATGCAGATTCTCCGCAACTTTCTCGAACTCCGCTGACCGGCGGCAGTCACAGGTATCGGACATGCGTTGCCCCAAGTGCACTTCCATCGAGGACAAGGTGATCGATTCGCGCATCGGACGCGAGGGATCGACCATCCGCCGCCGGCGCGAATGCCTCGAATGCGGACACCGTTACACCACGACCGAAACCCACGTGCGTGACGGCATCGTCGTGTTGAAACGCGATGGTCGGCGCGAGGATTTTGATCATGACAAGCTGGTGCGGGCCGTACGCGCGGCGTGCCACAAGCGTCCCATCGACGCTGAACAGATCACCATGCTGATCGAGGACGTGCTCGACACGGTGGAATCCCGGTTCGACAGCGAAGTACCTTCCCAGGCCATCGGGGACGGCGTCATGCGGCACCTTCGAAAGATCGATCAGGTCGCCTACGTCCGTTTTGCCAGCGTGTACAAGGAATTCCGCGACGTCAGCGAGTTCGTCGACGAAATCAGCCTGCTCGAAAGCCCCCCCAAGCCCGGCAATTCCGGCGCGCCCGCGGGCTGATGTCCCGATGCCTGCGCGGATTCAACGCCATGTGATCTGCGAACCCGTGATGCGGTCCCCGGCCTCGCGAAATCAGCCCGCACCTCGCGTCGACCCACCCTCCGGCGGTTGCCGCCTGGCAACGCGTCGGCAGTCCTGATCCCAACGTGAAACCCGCCCATGCGGACGACCTGCGGCGCCTCCATTTCATCGATGCGCTCTTCACCCAGGTCACTGGGCACGACCTCTATCTCGCGCAACAGATCAAGGACGCGATCACGTTCAGCCTCGCGGAACTGGAGGCCCGGACGAGGGAGGATCCCGAGTCCGCCGCGCGTTATGACGCTGCGTTCACCGCCGCCGCCGCCGATCTTCTGGTCAAATTCTTCGGCAACAATCCCGGCTACGGCTTTTACCATTGGGACGCCGCCACGACGCTCGTTTCGGCGACGCCGCTTTTCACCCGGGCCGAAATCATGACCGGACTCCGGCATCTCGCGCGCTTCCGTGAAGCCACGCTGCTGATAACGAATCTTCGCCCGGCCCTGCTGCCTTTCGATCGCCGCCAAAGTGCCCGACGCAAACGTGATTATCAGGAGGCGCTGGCGTTCATCCAAACGCTCACCGCCGCACGCACGTCAACGCGATCAAACCTGCACCTGCTGTTTCTGTAAGCGGAGATGCAAACAAACTTTGCCCTTCCGCCGGATTTGAAACAAACAAGGCGACCATGGCCAAAACCCTTTTCCAAAAGATCATCGATCGTGAGATCCCGGCGAAGATTGCCCACGAGGACGACCAGTGCATTGCCATTCACGACATTGCCCCGCAGGCGCCGGTGCACGTGCTGGTGATCCCGAAGACGCTTTTTCCCCGCATCAGCGAGGTGCCCGCCGACAAGCAGGCCCTCCTGGGCCATCTGCTGCTCACCGCCAGCGCCCTGGCGAAGAAGCTGCAGCTCTCCAAGGGCTACCGCATCGTCATCAACAACGGCCCCGATGGCGGAGAGAGCGTGCCCCACCTGCATGTCCATCTTCTGGGTGGCCGCGCCCTCGGCTGGCCGCCGGGATAGGGCAGTTTTCCAGAAGCTGGCGCTGGATCATACAGCATCTCGCGCCCTGAAACCGTCGTTTCATTTCGGCGGCGTTTCAATTTGGACCGCCATGACGGGCCGGCCCTTTCAAATTCGAACCCGGCCACGAGGGACCGTGGCCCTCCCCGGAGATGCGCGCGCCTTTGGAGGTCGCCTCTCCGTCTTTGGAGGGCCACCTTCCCTCGTGGCCGATGCCGGAAGGGTGTCGCTGCCGATCGACTCGCCGCTCTCCGTCTTTGGAGGGCCACGGTCCCTCGTGGCCGGGTTCGTCCGCACGCCGACAAAACGTTGCAGGCATGCACCCACTCGTGATCAGTGAAATCTTAGCGGAAAGATTTCTCCAGCGAAGGGCCATTGATCAATCTGCGCAACCAGCCCATGACGGACGGGGTTGCTTCGCACATAAAGCCAGCGTGCGTGGTAGTGCGACGTGTTCCTGAGCTGAACGTCCCAAAAATCCTTTTGCCACAGAGGTTGCTCCGCCTGCCGGGGCCAACGTCGGGAGATGAGGCCTTTCCAATACGCAATCCACGAAGAAAGCGAAGGGGCGTCCACCATCGATCCCGGGCTGCAGAAGAGGTGAAGGTGATCAGGCATGAGGACGTAACGACCGCTCCACCATCCGGTCGCCGTCCGCAGGACCGATGTGATCAGGGCGTGAGCATCGTCTCGGGCGAGAATCGCTTTCCGCTGATGAGTGCAGACGGTGAGAAAGACAAGGGGTGTGGAGTGAAACGAAAACAGGTGAGCTCGGTGGACTGGATATTTTCGCCTGGGACGCCCGTCAGTCATGCATGGAGTCATGGGTAGGATGGAAGAAGATGAAAGGGCTGATTTGTCCCTATTGGGGTCATTGTCGGTGAGGGCAAGTTACGCCTGGTTGCGCCACGCGTGAGGCCGCAAAGCCGGCGGTCGTCATCGTGCGATGCCCCCCGGCCACGAGGGACCGTGGCCCTCCGCAGAGATGAACGCGCCGTTGGAGGGCCACGGTCCCTCGTGGCCGGGGAACGCCCATCGAACCACCACGCTCGACCATCCACCCCTCAACTCACGGCGGAACACAACACCCTCCCTCCCAACCCACCGGAAGCCTGCGCTCTGCTATTTCAGCCATTTCGCGAACCAGGCGTGAACCTCCGAGTACCAGAATCGGCTGTTCTCCCCCCGCAGGATCCAATGGTTCTCCTCCGGAAAGATGATGAGCTTGCTCGGAATCTGGAGACGTTGGTGATACGTCCACGACTCGATCGTGTTGTTCATCGGAACGCGATAATCCTTCTCGCCCACGGTCAGGAGCATCGGGGTGACCCATCCGGTGCCTTTGTAGTGATTGCCCGCCAGTCGTACCGGATTCTGTTCGCGCCAGACCGGACCCTGCTCCCACACGGGACCTCCCGAGCCGACCTCGCGGTGATAAATGCTGTCGCTGGTCGCCCACTGGCTCTCGAGATTCACCAATCCGGCATGCGCGACGAGAGCCTTGTAGCGCGTCGTGGTCGCCTGCATCCAGTGAGCCAGATGCCCACCGTAGCTGGCGCCTCCCGCCACCTGCCTCGACCCATCGATGAATCGATGACGCCGGATCGCCTCGTCCGCAGCTTCATTGATCTCCGACGCAGGTCCCTGCAAGGGATCGCCCTGGATAGCCTGACCAAATTCCTCCGAGTAGCCACGCGATCCGGAATAGTTGGTCAGGACCATGATGTAACCCGGCGATGCCAGCAGATGAAAGTTCCAGCGAATGCCCCAGGCATCCTTGAACTGCGGCGCCGGACCGCCATGCATCATCACAAACAGGGGATACCGTTTCGTGGGATCAAATCCGGCCGGCTTCACGAGTAGGCTGTGATTTTCGCGTCCCCGGGAACTCTTGAAACGAAACGACTCCAACGGCCGCAAATCCAACTGGGCCAGCCTCGCCTCATTGAAACGCGTCAGCGGCCGCCATGTCCCCGCCACCCGATCGACAATGCCCACCTCAGGCGGCGAGAGAGCGCTCTCACGA
>CAZOXB010000070.1:0-11438 GCA_964583635.1 uncultured Opitutaceae bacterium
GCCGTGTTGCTCGCACTCGGAATGCTCGGACTTTGGATCTTGTGAGGTCGACTGGCCTGCGAAGATCCCCGTTGTCGCCAACCGACTGTGCCGGAATCAGCGTATCAGCGACGCCGCGGCGCGAGCACCACGGAATCCCGGGCGGCACGAAGCTTATGGGGATAATCGGCAATCGCATGCAGACCGCGACTTTCACGGCGCTGCAGGGCGCAGGTGACGATCAGATCGGCAATCTGCAATAGATTGCGAAGTTCGAGAAGCTTGGGCTCAACGGAAAAGTTCCAGTAATAATCGTGGATCTCCCGGACCAGCGTGGTGATCCGCGTTCGCGCCCTTTCCAGCCGTTTGGTGGTGCGCATGATCCCGACATAGTCCCAGAGGGTGCGCCGCAATTCGTCCCAATTGTGGGTCAGTACCACCCGCTCGTCCGGGTCCCCTCCACCGAGGTCCTGCCACGCCGGCAAACGGCACGGCGGGTATCGATGGGCGCGAAGATACGCCCCCACTGCCTCGGAACCACGGTGGGACATCACCACCGCCTCAAGCAGCGAATTGCTGGCCAGTCGGTTGGCACCATGCAAGCCGGTGCTCGCGACCTCCCCCGACGCATAGAGGCCCGCCAGCGAAGTCTCGGCCGAGAGGTTGGTGGCCACGCCGCCACAGGTGTAATGGGCAGCCGGCACCACCGGCACCTGTTGCTTGGTCAGATCGTAACCCAGTCGCTTGCAGTTGCGGTGGATCTCGGGGAAATGATCCCGAATAAACTTCGGAGGCCGGTGGGTGATATCGAGCCACATGTGGGGCGTACCGCTCCGCTTCATCTCGTTGTCAATCGCCCGGGCCACAATGTCGCGGGGTGCGAGGTCCGCCATCGGGTGATACCGCTTCATGAACGCCTCGCCCTCGAAATTGCGGAGGATGGCGCCTTCCCCGCGCACAGCCTCGCTGATGAGGAAGCGTTCACCGGTCGTCGAATAAAGGGTGGTGGGATGGAACTGGATGAATTCCATGTTCCGGATCGGCACGCCGGCGCGATAAGCCATCGCAATGCCGTCACCCGTGGCTATCGATGGATTGGTGGTGTAAAGATAAACCTGCCCGGCACCTCCCGAACTCAACATCACCACCGGCGCCACATAGGTGCGGACCTTGCCGCTGCGCACATCGAGCGCATAAAGACCCACCACCCGATTTGATTTCCGACCGCGGGTGAGCCCGATCTTGGCTGAGGTGATGATGTCAATCGCGAACTGGTGTTCGAGGAGGTCAATCCGCTTCGTCCGGGCTATCGCCTTGAGCAGGGCTTCCTCAATGGCCTTTCCGGTGGTGTCCTTCACATGCAGGATCCGTCGTTCGCCGTGTCCGCCTTCACGACCGAGATCGTAGGCACCGGCCTCGTCCTTCGAAAACCGCACGCCCCAATCCACCAGCTCCCGCACACGCTGCGGACCGTCCCGGACGATTTCCCGCACTACGACTTCATCACACAGGCCGTCACCCGCGACCAACGTATCGCGCACGTGCTTGTCGAAGTCATCCGTCTGCGCCGTCACCACCGCGATGCCGCCCTGGGCAAAATTGGTGTTGGAATCCGCCTTGTTCTTCTTTGTCAGGATCGCGACGGAAAGCCCTTGCGCGGCGACTTTCAGCGCGAAGCTCAGCCCTGCGATCCCGCTGCCCACGACAAGGACATCGTACGCGGCATCCGGAAGGCGAACGGACTTGGCCGGCGATGTCACAGGAAAAGATTGTCGGTCAGGCGCACCTCGTCGACCCAGGCAGCCAACGCGATCAGCGATCGCCCGGGCACAACCTCCCGGCTGGCTTCCATGGTGTTGCGGTCGGCGACTGCGACGTAAATGACCCGGATGCGGCGATGATGGGACAGGATGTGTGTGGCTTCGGCAACCAGCCGGTCGGCGCGCAGTTCACCGCCCTCCACCATCTCCCGCGCCCTGCCCAAAGCCTTGAAAAGGGCGAGCGCCTCCTTGCGCTGCGACGGGGTAAGCTCGCGATTGCGCGAGCTCATCGCCAGACCATCGGGCTCGCGAACCGTCGGCCCGACCAACAGTTCGACCGGAATCGAGAGATCCCCGATCATCTTCCTGATGACCGCCCCTTGTTGCGCATCCTTTTGCCCCAGGACTACCAGGTCGGGCTGTGCGATGTGCAACAGTTTGGCCAGGACGGTGGTGACTCCGCGGAAATGGGTCGGACGAGACGCGCCCTCGAGCGGCTTGCTGACGCGATCCTCGACCACATAGGTTGAAAAACCCTTCGGATACATTTCCTCGAGTGATGGCGTGAAGACCACATCCACCCCCGCGAGCCGGCAGGCGGCCAGGTCTGCGGGCAAATCGCGAGGATACTTCAGGAAATCCTCGTTCGGACCAAACTGCGCCGGGTTGACGAAAATGGATACGATCACCGTATCAGCCCGTTCGGCCGCCAGCCGGATGAGGCTGAGGTGCCCCTCATGAAGCGCACCCATGGTGGGAACGAGGGCAATGACCTGATCACGCGAACGCACCTGGCGGGCGAGATCACGAAGCCCGGCAATGCTGTGGATCGTTTGCATGGAGTGAGGATCGTGCCAACGACACGCTTGGCTTGAACAAATGAGAGCAGGGCCGCTTATTCAAGTTTTTCACCCGGTTCGTTCAGGGTGGCCATACCGTTTCCCACGATGATTCGCATCAACGAAAATTACACCAAGCTCAAAGCTTCGTATCTCTTCAGCGATATCGCCAAGCGCGTATCGGCTTTCGCTCAGGCGAATCCGTCCAAGCCGATCATCCGGCTGGGGATCGGCGATGTCACCGAGCCGCTGCCGCAAGTTTGCATCGACGCGCTCCACTCCGGAACCGACGACCTGTCCAGACGGGCAACCTTCAAGGGATACGGTCCTGAACAAGGCTACGGCTTTCTCCGCGAGGCCATTGCGCAGCACGATTACATCGCCCGCGGCTGCCGGATCGAGGCCGATGAGGTGTTCGTTTCCGATGGATCGAAATGCGATTGCGGCAACATCCAGGAGATATTCGCGACCGAAGGCCTTCGCCTCGCGATACCCGATCCGGTCTATCCGGTCTACGTCGACACCAACGTCATGGCTGGCCGGACCGGCGGCATGGTCAACGGACGCTATGAAGGGATCACCTACCTTGAAAGCACCCCGGCCAATGGCTACGTACCCGCCGTTCCCGCCGTCGCGACGGACCTGATTTACCTGTGCTTCCCCAACAATCCGACCGGTGCGGTCGCCACCCGCGAGCAACTCGCGGCCTGGGTGGCCTATGCCCGCGCCAACAAGGCGATCATCCTCTTCGATTCGGCCTACGAAGCCTACATCCGCGATCCCCGGATTCCCCATTCCATCTACGAGATTGAAGGCGCGCGTGACGTGGCCATCGAGTTTCGCAGTTTCTCCAAGACCGCCGGTTTCACGGGAACGCGCTGTGCCTACACCGTGATCCCCAAGAGCCTCCAAGCCTATGATCGCCAGGGAAACACCCACTCGGTTCATGCGCTCTGGAATCGGCGCCACACCACAAAATTCAACGGCGTTTCCTACCCCGTCCAGAAGGCGGCTGCCGCCATCTTCTCGGAGGCCGGAAAACAGCAGGTCCGGGCCATGACCGATTTCTACCTGGCCAATGCCGCGCTCATCCGCACTGCAATGGCCAGGCTCGGGTTCCCCTGTGTCGGCGGAGACAACGCCCCGTACATCTGGATCAACACCGGCCGCGACTCCTGGGAGTTCTTTGACCTCCTCCTCAATGAGGCTCAGGTGGTATGCACCCCGGGCGCCGGCTTCGGCAAATGCGGCGAGGGCCATGTGCGCATCAGCGCATTCAATTCCCGCGAAAACGTGGAGACCGCACTCGCCCGCATCGCCGGCGCGCTCAAGGCGTGATTCGCACCCGGCGCCGCTGACTCAGGCCGTTTGGATCGGCTGGCGTTCGTGGACCCAAAAGCGGGTCACCACCAGGTGTCCCTGCCGCACATCGTAACCCCACTCAGTGTCGAGCATTTCGGCCGGGCTGGCATTGGTGCCGCCCTGCAGGGCGAGGCGCTGCAGGCGGCTCCATTCACGCACCGCAAGCAGTCGTGCGGATATGAATGCCTCTTCCACTGAAGCAAACACCCCGCACGATTTCGTGCGCTGCGTCGGCTGCCCGTCTTTCCCCACTTCCAGGGAAAACTGCAGGACCGTGAACGCGGTGGTGGTGGACTTCAGGTTTTCCATGCCCAAAACCGTATGCTTTCCGTCCCAAAAAAGCTAGGGATTTATCCTCAGTAGTATTGCGAACACCCATGCATGCCACAGGTGATTTCTTCCCTATTTTCAGGGTGTTTTCCCTGATGCGCCTCAGTGCTGCGGAAGATTTCTTGCAATGTCGTCCGCCAGGAGGGCCACGGCCACACTCAACTGGCGCGCCAGTTCATCAAAGTCGTGTCCATCCCAAGGCAATGCCGGCGCGCTGAAGTGCGCGCTCAGCAGCCGCTTCCCGTCCGCCCCGTCGAAAACCTGGTAATTCGCGACGAGCTGCGCCACCGCCTGGCCGCCGCGCGGGGCATTCCCCTCGCAGCGGCTGACCCGGATGCGAAGATCCATCTGGCGGGTCTCACCCGCCGCCAGCGGGAAACTGATTACGCTCCTCACGCCCTCCGCGTTGGCCAGGCGTTCCTTCAAAATCCGCTGGAGGCCGGCATCGATGGGTTCTGCCCACCGTGAATAGTCCTCGTAGCGCACCTCGTTCTCCCCCACCCGCACAACCATGCTCTTGGAATTGCGGAGATATGCTGGCAGCTCGATCGAGCGGATGGCAAGGGTCGTTCCGCGCGAACCGGACATGGCGACGGCCACCGGCGCCTGTTCGGGCGGGTTGAAGACGTAGTAACGCGTGGGATCCGCGGCCGCCGGCGGCAGGAGCGTGCAACCACTTCCCAGCAAAGCTGCCAGCAGAAACGTGGACACAGCCATGCTCCGCCAAGCGCCGTGCGCGCCCCGGGCCGCGCTGCAAGCGGAACCACGCGTGGTCATAGGCTGCTGCGACTGATGCGGGGAGATCATGGCGGGCCCTTCTTTCCGGTGAGGAGTGAGTTCGGATTTCGTTCCAGAAAATCAGCGAGGCGTTGTATCGATGCCGCCGCGTCGGCGAGCTGCGAGAGTGCGCGACTCACATCCTCGCCGAGCCCGCTTTGCGCGCCGACGAACGCCTGCACCGTCGAGGCTGCGGAGGCGAATGACGCCAGCGTGGTTCGCGTCTGCGCCAGGGTCTCGGCCAGCTGCGCAGCCGTGGGCTGGAATGTGGTATCAAGGCGTTTCAGCGTCCCGCGCAGCTCGTCGAGCGTGGCATTGAAATTGTCCAGGCTTCGGCCGATCTCCTTGGACGATGCCAGCGCCGCGACGGATTTGCCCGCCTGGGTCCATTCGCTGGAAAGCGCCGCGAGGTCGAGGCCGTTGATCTGTCGGCGAAGATCAACCAGGAGCCCGCGGACTTCCTTGGCCAGCCCGGCAAAATCGACACGCCGCAAATCCAGGAGAATCTCCTCCAGATTCGCCTGAAACTCCTTGATGGTGGAATCCATCGGCGGAATCACCACGTACTTCACGCCCACCGCGGCGGGGGGATGGGGCGGATATTCCTTGGGATCCACAAAGTTCAGCTCCACGTACAGCAGCCCGGTCGCCAGGCCGAGCACGCCGAGCTGCGCGCGCAGCCCCTGGTCGATCAGCTTCTGCAGTTCGGTGCGATCTGTGATATCGATGATCTTCCCCTTCTCGTCCGTGAGCGTGTTGCGGTTGAGTTCACAGAGCACCGCGACGACGGACTGGTGGCTGGCGAACGCATACCGGATGTTGAGGTCCACCACCCGGCCGATGCGCACGCCGCGCAGCTTGACCGGCGACCCCAGATCGAGCCCATGGATCGACTCGTTGAAGTAAACGATGAAGCGCTGGGGCTTGTCGAAGAGGTTGATGCCGCCGAAGGAAAACAGGGCGACAAGCAGCAGCAGCATCGCACCCAACACGAAAAGACCAACGAGAGCGGGACTAACCTTTTGTTTCACCGGCTTGGAATAGACAGAAAGTGGGAATGAAGTTCAACGAAGCGTTTCGGATTGTCATCGGACGGCCGCGGGCAGGTCCGCCGGTCCGGCGAGGTGCTCCTCATCCCTCTTGAGAAACTCCCTCACCCGCTCGTCCGGGCTCGAATCGCGCAGGACCCGCGGATCCCCCGATGCGATGATCCCCTTCTCCTCCTTGTCGAGCATGATGAGGCGGTCGCCGATGCGGAAAATGCTGTCGAGTTCGTGCGAAACCACCACGCAGGTCGTGCCGCGTGTCGCACGTATCTGCAGAATCAATTCGTCGATCTCCCTTGAGGTGACGGGATCAAGCCCGGCGGAAGGCTCGTCGAAGAACACGATCGATGGATCCAACGCCAGCGCACGGGCAAGGCCGGCACGCTTTCTCATGCCTCCGGAGAGGGCTGCAGGATAGAAAGCCTCATATCCGTTCAAGCCGACCTGGGCGAGTTTGAGGTGGACAAGTTCGTCGATCTCGCGGGCCGGGAGTCGCGTATGCTCCTGAAGGGGCAGCGCGACATTTTCCCCCAGCGTGAGCGAAGACCACAAGGCTCCGCTCTGGTACAAAACGCCGAACGTCTTGAGAAGCTCGCGACGGGCTTCCACGCCCGCCTCCACAATCGACTTTCCGAAATATGCGACCTCCCCGGCCATGGGTCGCCTCAGGCCGATCATGTGCCGAAGCAACGTGCTCTTGCCGCACCCGGATCCCCCAATGATAAAGAAGATCTCGCGGCTCGCCACGGAGAAAGAGACGTCCTTGAGCACGGCCCGACCGTCATAACCGCACTCCAGGTTCCTTACATCGATCGCGTGAGAGAGATTCGACATGGTGGTCTAGCGGGGCCGCACACTCGGGATGGTGGGAGAGACAGGCATCGTGATCCTTGGTGGCGAACTGAGTTTGTCGGCAGGCTACCATCCCAGAATGTTGAACACCACGGCGAACAATGCGTCGGCAACGATCACGATGAGAATCGCCGTGACCACCGCCGACGTCGTTGCCCTGCCCACGCCGGCAGCGCTGCGTGCGGACTGGAATCCGCGCAGGCAGCCGGACAGGCCGATCAGCAGGCCGAAGACCACCGCCTTGATGATTCCCGTCATGAAATCAGAAAGGTCCACGATGGTCAGGGTCTCCACCCAATAGGCATTGGGAGGAATGTCCAGGACCGAGGCTGAAACCAGGATGCCACCCACGATGCCGAGCAGATTGGCATACATGGCCAGGAGCGGCATCATGATCCCGAGGGCCACCAGACGCGGCATCACCAGAAAATCGATCGGCACGATGCCCAGCGTTTCCAGGGCATCGATCTCCTCCCCCGCCTTCATGTTGGCGATCGTCGCCGCAAACGCCGCTCCGGTGCGCCCCGCCATGATGACCGCAGCCATCATCGGACCCATTTCCCTCACCACCGCGAGCCCCACCAGATCGGCCACGTAAATGTCGGCGCCGAACTGCCGCAGCTGCACGGCCGCCTGATAGGCCATGATCAATCCCACCAGCAGGCTGATCAGGCTCACGATCGGCAGCGCCATCACCCCGCATTGCTGCATTTCGGACAGACAGTCTTTCCAGCGGAAACGATGCGGCTGCCGCGCCAGACGAACCGCGCTCAACACACATTCGCCGACAAAGGTGGACATGCTCCTGAACTCGGTGACGGTCTCATGGGTCGCCAGCCCCACCGTGGTGAACAGTCCGCGCCGCCCCTGCCCGTCCGCCTCCTGCGTCGCCAGGGATGGACGTTCCAGCTTGCCGAGCATCAGGCGGACCTCTGCAGGCAATCGGGAAAGTTCGCAGCGTATTCCCCGCGCACCGGCCCATTGCTGCGCCGAGCGCAGAAAAAGCAGGAGCGAACTGTCCCAGGCATCAACCTGGTCCATTTCAAGCCACAATACGCCCGACGACGGGATGCCGGGGATGTCGGAAAATACCGGTCGCTGATCCGACAGGCGCCATCGCCCGCGAAGGCTGACCACACACGCATCGCCCTCGGCGCGCGCATGCACGCTGGCGGGGAGGAGGTCAGGACGGGCGGGCATTGCATCCACGACATCAAACCGGCGCCGTACGGCAAAGCCAAATTGCTTGCACCCGCGACGAAGTTTTTGAGCGTCTTCACTCCTCCATGCGTTTGCGCACCGTTTTTCTCGATCTCGACGGCACTCTGGTGGATCACTTTTCCGCGATCCACCGCAGCTATGTCCACACCCTGCCCCAGTTGGGCCTTCCACCGCCCACCTTGCAGCAGGTCCGCGACGCGGTCGGCGGCGGCTTGGAACGGGCGATGCTCCAATTTGTCCCTCCCGGGCAATTGAACGCCGCGCTCGCGATCTATCGCGCGTACTTCGAACGCACCATGCTGGATGATGTGGCGCTACTTCCGGGCGCGGAGGAACTTCTCGAAGCTCTGGACGCGCGTGCCGTCGCCTGCGCGGTTCTGACCAACAAACTCGGCACCGCCTCGCGCACACTCTGCGGACATCTTGGCCTCACCGGCCGACTCAAGGGAATCTTCGGTGCCCACGACACGCCATGGCTGAAACCGGACATTCGTTTCGTGAACCATGCGCTTGCCGAATTGAAGCAACCTCACGAGGGGCTGCTGATCATCGGTGACTCCCCTTTCGACGTGCAGACGGGGATCAATTCGCATTTCCCTTGCTGGGCCGTCACCACCGGCACTCATTCTGCCGAACAATTGAAGGCTGCCGGCGCGTCCCGGGTTTTCCCGGACTTGTCCGCCCTTCGCGCCGCACTTCCTCTCCATAGCTGACCCGCAATCCAGGTTCTTCCGCGCATCCGGCACCGCCTTGTCCGTTCCCTCCCATCCTTCCCACTCCAATTCCACGAGCCTGACCGGCGTGCTCGAGCGCATCCTTTTTCTCAACGAGGAAAACCACTACACGATCGCCGAATTCCGCCGCGAAGAATCCCGGGGTGGTGAAGGGACGAAGCCCGAAAAGATCACGATCGTCGGCATCCTCCCCGGCGTGCAATGCGGAGAAACGTTGTTCCTCTCCGGCGAATGGACGCTTCACAGCCAGCACGGTGATCAATTCAAGATCGCCACTTTCCGCTCCGAGTTGCCGGGGAGCGTCTACGGCATCCGCAAGTTCCTCGGCAGCGGGCTCGTTCCCGGCATCGGCCGGACCTACGCCGAGAAGATCGTCGACGCCTTCGGCACGGACACCTTCCGCGTTCTCAGCGAGGAATTCGCAAAGCTGCGCTCCGTGCCGGGCATCGGCCCCAAACGCGCGCTGGCCATTCGTGCCGCATGGGACGAGCAGAGGTCGTTCCGGGAACTCTACATCTTTCTCCAGACCTACGGCGTCACCCCGGGACAATGTCTCAAGCTGGTGAAGCAGTTCGGCGGTGAGGCGAAGGGCATCCTGCTGAACGATCCCTACCGCGTCGCCCGCGAGATCGACGGCATCGGATTCAGGACGGCGGACCGCATCGCCATCAACCTGGGATTCGCCAACGATGCGCCCCCCCGGCTCGACGCCGGACTGATATTTGCGCTCGAAACGCTGCAGGATGACGGCCACACCGCCCTGCAGGAGGCGGATCTGCGCGATCACTGCGCCACGTTGCTCGAAACATCCGCAGCCCGGCTCGAGGCTCGTATCGAGCATTTGGTTACAACGAATGCGCTCGTGCGCCACTGGCCCGTCACGGCACATCCGACGGCCGCTCCTCTTCCGGGATCGGGCATCCTGCAGCTCCCCCACAATGATCGTTGGGAACGGAAAATCGCCGGCACCGTCTCCCGCCTCGAACGGGCCGCCAGCGGTCTTCCCTCCATCAGGGTGGACGCCGCTCTCATCTGGGCGGAGCAGAAGGCGGGCTTCACCTTCGCCGACCAGCAACGCGCCGCGGTCCGGACGGCATTGGAACGCAAGGTCTCGATCCTCACGGGCGGACCGGGCACCGGCAAGACGACGATCATCCGCGCCCTGGTCGAGATTCTCAAGGCAAAGCGCGCACGCGTCACCCTGGCCGCCCCGACAGGGCGCGCGGCACAGAGGCTCTCCGAGACCACGGGCGGCTTTGCCTCCACCATCCATCGCCTGCTGCGCTTTGATCCGGCCAAAGGCTCCTTCACCGCCAACGAATCCCACCCCCTTGCCATTGATTTCCTCGTGGTCGACGAAGCCTCGATGCTCGACACGCGTCTGGCCGCGGCGTTGCTGCAGGCCATACCCAGTCGTGCCCATCTCGTGCTGGTCGGCGACATCGACCAGCTGCCGAGCGTCGGCGCCGGCAATGTCCTCAAGGATCTCATTGCCTCAAACCGCGCTCCGGTCACACGGCTGCAGGTGATCTACCGGCAAACGGGCCAGAGCGGGATCGTCACCACCGCGCATGCCATCAATGCCGGCGATCCCTGCCTTCCACCCGCAGTCAGGGATGTCGCCAGCCTGGATCCCTGGTGCGACCTCAGTTTTCTCCTGGCTGACACCCCGGAGGACGCCGTGCGCAAGCTTGTCCAGCTCTGCCAGGATTTCATCCCGAAACACTATGCGGGGATCAACCCCATCCAGGACGTGCAGATTCTGGCGCCCATGCACAAGGGCCCGGCGGGTGTTGCCAACCTGAATTCGCTTCTGCAGTCCACGCTCAATCCGCAGGCGCGCGGGTTCAAATGGGGAGGCGTGGAGTTCCGGCCCGGGGACAAGGTGATCCAGCTCCGGAACAACTACGACAAGAACCTCTTCAATGGGGACATTGGTACGATCGAGGGGATCGACACCGAATCCGGCACGGTCACCGCCTCCTTCGACGGCGACTCCCATGCCTTCAGCCGCGGCGAACTCGGCGATCTTTCGCTGGCCTACGCGATCAGCATCCACAAGTCCCAGGGCAGCGAATTCCCGCTGGTCATCGTTCCGCTGCTCAAGGGCCACTTCATGATGCTGCAGCGAAATCTCCTCTATACGGCCATCACCCGCGGCCGGAAAAAGGCCTTCATCGTCGGCGAGCCTGCGGCCTACGGCATGGCCGTCCGCAACAACGAATCGAAGCTGCGGGTGACACACCTGAAGGAGAAACTGGCTGCCGTTTGACTCCGGATTAGTCGCGCCAATCCCTGAGGTGCGTGCCGCTGGTTTTTCGATGGAAGAGGGACCTTCTCCCGACGCCCTTCCCCTCGCTTCGCCCACAGTCTCCCGGCAAGCCCGCCGCTCTTGGCTTGGCGCGGACGCACAAGGGTCTATGTTGGGCCGACACACCATGAAACCCGGACCTTGGCTGACGGTTGCCCTCGCCTTTTCTTTCACAGCGCTTCACGCAGAAATCTCCCCGGCCATACCACCCGCAAGCGTCGACGGTT
>CAZOXB010000070.1:11448-16828 GCA_964583635.1 uncultured Opitutaceae bacterium
ACACGCTCGAGAGCAACGGGCTTCAGGTACTGCTCCTGCCTGACCATTCCGCGCCGGTCCTCACCTTCATGGTGACCTACCGCGTCGGCTCGCGCAACGAGGTCACGGGAACCACCGGCGCGACCCATCTTCTGGAACATCTCATGTTCAAGGGAACCCACACCCACAACCGGGAACTCGGCACGGGGTACGACCAGTTTCTGGAAAGCGTGGGCGCCATTTCGAACGCCACGACCTGGCTCGACCGCACCAATTATTTCGCAAACCTGGGCAGCGAACATCTTGCCACGATCGTCGAACTCGAGGCCGACCGCATGCGCAACCTTCGCCTTCGCGACGAGGACCGCAAACCCGAGATGACCGTGGTCCGCAACGAATTCGAGATCGGCGAGAACGACCCCGCCCAGGTGCTCGACCGCGAAATCACCGCCGCCGCCTACGTCGCGCATCCCTACCACCACTCCACGATCGGATGGCGGAGCGACATCGAAAACGTTCCGATCGGGAGACTGCGCGAGTTCTATGACACCTTTTACTGGCCCGACAACGCGACGGTTACGATTGTCGGCGACTTCTCTCCCAGGGAAGCTCTCAGGCTGGTGCGGACCTTCTACGGAGTCTACCCGCGGGCCCCCAAGCCCATCCCCACGGTCTACACGGTCGAACCCGCCCAGACCGGCCCGCGTCGTGTGGTCAGCAAACAGGCCGGCCAGCTCGGCCTCGTCGGCATTGCCTACAAGACACCCGGTGGCCGGGATCCCGACACGGCCGCCCTCGCGGTTCTCAGTGCGATCCTGAGCACAGGCAAGGGAAGCCGGTTCTACAAGGCACTGACGGACCGGAATCTCACGACGCATGTGCGCAGCGATGCCGGCATGTTCCATGATCCGCTGCTCTTCGCCGCCTACGCATCGCTCGCGCCCGGAGCAACGCATGAGCAGGTGGAGAAAGTCATGCTGTCGGAGATCGAAACCCTCAAGTCAAAGGGGGTGACGGAGAACGAAGTCAGCACCGCGGTAAACCAACTGCTGGCCGCCTCCGCGTTCGCACGCGACGGATCATTCGCCATCGCCAGCGCGCTGAACGAGTTCATCGCGCTCGGCGACTGGACCCTGTTCATCACCATCGATGATGCTCTCAGGAAGGTCACGGCGGATGATGTCAAACGGGTCGCCAACCGATACCTCCAGGAGGACCAGAGTACGACAGGCTGGTTCATTCCCATCGTGGGAGAAAACGAAAAGAAATGAAACGCGGAGCCTCTACACCCATGACTTCCGCCATTTTCAACTTTCTCCCGACGCAGGCTTCGTTCCGGGCGCTGCGTCGCCTCCTTGCCCTGGGGTGTCTCGCCGCGGCCTTCTCCCTCGTCTCCCTCGCCCAGACCGCGCCGCCCTCCACAACCGGCGGCGCGTCCTCCATCGCCGCGCACGTGGTGCGCGCCCGGATCGCGGGCATCGACGTCATTGCCTATCCCACCGGCGTCAAGGACGTCGTCACGTTCCGCGGTTCGCTGCCCGCCGGCGACGTTCTCGCTCCCGCATCGAATCTGGCCATCCCGACGCTGGTCGGAGCCATGTTGGACAAAGGCACCCAGCGTCATGACAAGTTCGCGATCGCGAACCAGCTCGAAAGTGTCGGCGCGAGGCTTGGTTTCGAGGTCGATGAGACGATGCTGCATTTCAGCGGGAAATGCCTGCGCAAGGATCTGCCCATGGTCGTGTCGCTGCTCGCTGAACAACTGCGCATGCCGGCGTTCTCCGAGGAAGAGTTCGCCAAGCTCAAGAAGCATCTGGCCGGCGTCTTCCAGCGCATGCTCGAAAGGACCGACCACCGGGCCAACGAGGCCTTCGTGCGCTCGATCTATCCGCCCGGCCATCCCAACCACACACCCGCCACGAAGGAATTCATTGACGCCGTAGGGACGGCAACTCTTCAGGAGGCCCGCGCCTTTCACGCGGCTTATTATGGCCCCGCCCGTCTCACCCTGGTGGTCGTCGGCGACATCGACGTGCCCGCGCTGCAGGCCGAGGTGGAGAAGGGTTTCGCGGGCTGGACCGGAGGCAGACCCCTGCCTGCCTTTGCCAAGGCAGCTTCCGCCGATGCTCCGCGGGAGCAAACCGTGTTCATGCCCGACAAGACCAACGTCAGCGTGATTCTCGGTCAGGCGACGGGATTGAGGTACCATGACGTCGACACCCTCGCCTTGCGCATCGCCGGCGCTGTCCTCGGCCGGGGATTCACCGGCCGGCTCATGTCCACGGTGCGCGATACGGAAGGATTGACGTACAGCATCAGCGCTGGCGTCGGACGCGATACCTTTGCGGACGGAGATTTCCGAATCAATGCGGAGTTCAACCCCACCATGCTCCATCAGGGGATCGCATCGACCCGGCGTGAACTCCGGAAATGGCATGACTACGGCGTGACGGCCGCCGAACTCGAGCGCGTCAAGAAGGGCCTCATCGGTTCCTACAAGGTGGGCATGACCACCACCGACGGGCTGGCCGAATCGATACTGACGACTGTCAACCGTGGGTACGGAGTCGAGTGGCTGGACTCCTATCCCGCCCGGGTCAACGCGCTGACGCTCCCCCAGGTGAATGCCGTCATCAGGAAATACCTTGATCCCGAAAAGATGACGCTGGTCATGGCCGGAACCACCGTAGCATCGCCCAAACCCCGGGACTGACGGCTTTGCGCCATCTCACCATACCGTTCGGTTCACCCTGGCCTCCAAAGCGGCAACGCTCTGCGGATCGAGCTCGCTGAAGAAGTCGAGCCCCGTCAGCACCTCGATGGCGTCGATGGACGCCGCATAGGAAGCCAGCGGCGCACCCGGATCTGGCTCCTGCGGGAAGACAAAGGACTGGGTTCGCAGGCGCCCCTCGACATCGTCCACGATGATCATGAAGAAGCTGTCCGGTACCGCAACGCGCTTCCCGATTCGCTTCGGCTTTTCAGGAAAGATCGGTCCGCATACAACCCAGATCTCCTCGTAACGGGCGGGATAATCGGTCGCGATCCGCATCTCGAGATCCTTCCAGAGCCCGGCATTGAGCCCGTGCATCTGGGGGACGACATTGCTCATCAGAAACGTCTCCCGTTGCGCATTCGCTCCGAAGCGCGTGGCGATGGCGTAGTTCGGCGCGAGGTGGCCGCGATCATACCGGCTGTGGACAAAGGCGTCGGACGGGACCTTGGCCATGGTCCGGGTGTCGATCTCGAATCGTTCCGGTCGCGACGGCGGCGGTTTCAACCGATCCAAGTCATGGATACGGTAGGCGGCCCAGACGGGATTCCGCAGCGTTTCGCAGTAGCCTGCAAGATAGGCCTTGTTGCTCAGGATATGGATCGTGCCGTGGGAAAACGTGGTTGCCTTGGGAATGCCGCCCATCAACAGGCGTCGGTCTCCGTCCCAATGATAGGCGGCGGATGCCCCGTCCGCATAGTACAGCTGCCAAAGATCCCAGAGCACATCGAGGGGAGAAACCCGCTTTTCGCTGACAAAAGCATTTTGAACGAGCTGCGAAACTTCGCGCTTCCGCGCCACCGGCTGCAGCAGGTACCAGCCACTCAACACGCCGATGGCGGCGATGTTCAGCCAGAGCAGTCCACGCCCAAGACGGAGCATCCGGAACCCTCCCAAGGACATCCTGCGTCTCGTCATCCTTGTCCTAATGCCCCAGTTTTCGGATGCCCTTGTTGATCCTGGCAACGTCACACACGGCCGGATCGTAATCGGGGCCGACCCATTCACGCCATTTCCGCTGCATGTCGGTTCCGGTTTCCTGAAGCGCGTGCAGCATGTCGTGAAACGGCTGGACACCGCCACAATCTTCGGGTGGCCCTGCGCGCTCGCCTGCGAGGCACTTGGGATACCGGGCGCCCTTTTCGATCGGGAGCAACTTCTCCACGCGAAGTTCAACCATCCATCCCTCGCCGAAGTGATACCGGTAGAGAAAATGCTTCCGGCTGGCCGCATCGACGTCGGACAGGGTCACGTCACGGTCATCAGCAATGAGCAATTCATCACGCTGCAGGGGGTTTCCGTACCGCTGCTCCTCGAATTGGAAGCTGTGCGTCTGATAGTCGTACCAGTCGAACGCGACCTGAATCACATCATGCAATGCCGAGAGCCACATCGCTTCCCTGGCAGCGAACCGCCGCCAGATCCGGGGCTGGCACCCCAGCAAAGTGGCGTGCAACAGGAGCACCTTTTCTGTGGTTTTCCCTTTTGTTCTGCGGCTGCCTTCCAAGAGACCGATCATTCGAGGCGATTGTCGCCGGAGCGGCGCCAGCGACAATCCCGAAGATGACAACGGCTCCTACAAATCCCCCATCATTGGCAGGGAAGCGGATTTTCGTCAGCAGGGAGCGATGACTGACGCCGGGGAAGAAGGCTCCAAGCCATGAACCCCAAGCTCAGCGACCCGGTCCACGGAACGCTACGATTGCAACCGCGCTATATAAGCCGGGTGCGCTGCAGAGCATGATCTGGCGAAAGTTCATTCGAGTGGTGCGATCGGCAAGAGTGGTTGCTGCTGCCTTGCGCGGTTCCAGTCGTCGCGCAGCTCTTGCAGGTGAAGCTCGCGCCAGCGATTGACGAGGTCATACGCTGTTCTGGGTAAGTGGCCATCATGGATGGAGCCGTTCTCGATCTCGATTAGCGCCTCGTGCTCGCCGTAGAAGGCGTGGAAGTGGGTGGGAGGGTGATCGCGATAATAGAAGCGAACGATGATGCCGTAAAACCGGCTGACCTCAGGCATGGGATGGCGCCGCGGAATGAGCGATTTCGTGATATGCAGCGTCGGGACAAATCTCAATGTCCTCGGACCACGCGATCTGGCCGAACTGCCCGAGGTGGACCGTGCGGAAGAAAGCCTCGTCTGCCAAAGGGGTGAAAACACCACGCCCAATATCAGCGGCAAGGTCGATGACGCCTTCCACGCCGTCGGGATACGCGAGGCGAAGACGGAATCCTGAAAGTGCTTCGACTCGGATCGGTCTCTTCATGCGGTAAGGATAACCTGCCCGCTTCTGGAGTGCAAGATGGGAGTCAGCGAACGACCGCTTGGTTAGGCATTTTGCGTCTTGGAACGAGTAAAGGAGAATATTACCATGAGATATCCTATAGGGTCGGATATCCGATATGGTCAGGTCATGGGGCATGTTGTTTAAGGGAGAAAACGACCCTTGGGGTTGGGTACGCATTTTGACCGACCGTCGGCCGGCAGGGAAGGTTATGAAGCGATGAGGTGACGGTCTCCAACGGGCTCGGTCCCTGGACGGGCCCCCTTTCTGTCTACGCCACCAATTCCGTCACCGGCAGCAACGTGATGCGGATCGAATCGCGTTCGGCGCGGATTCCGGCGGTCGC
>CAZOXB010000071.1:0-10415 GCA_964583635.1 uncultured Opitutaceae bacterium
TGCCGGCGTGAGTGAGGATTTCGCGTTCGCTGAGTTGGACGAACTGGTCGAGCTTCTGGATCCAGTCGCGCATATACATGGGGCGCTGGTTGCTTGCCTGGAGTTCGGCGAAGTCGAGGTAGGCGGCGACGATGAGATTGAGCTGCTTCAGCTCTTCCGGGTTGAAGTAGTTCTTCGCGATGCCCACGTCGGCATTGCGAGGGGCAACCTGCCCCTTGGGCCACACCGTGAGCCCCATGTTGGGTTTCTTGGCATCGGCGCGTTCGGCGATCAGCTCGGCGGCGGTGCGGCCGTGGATCGCCCAATGCAGTTTGTTCTGCACCGTGGCGAAGAACGCCTGCGAGGCCTCGGCGCGAGGATCGTAGTCGATGCTCGTGGCGTAGATCTCCAGAACCTTCCGCCAAAACTCCTTCTCCGACGAACGGATGTCGCGGATGCGAGCAAGGAGCTGATCGAAGTAGTTGCTGCCTTTGCCCTGCTTGAACTTCTCGTCGTTGAGGACGAAGCCCTTCACGAGGTAGTCGCGGAGCTGCTGCGTCGCCCAGACTCTGAACTGCACGCCGCGGTGTGACTTCACGCGGTAGCCGACCGAGATGATGACATCGAGGGAGTAGTGCTCGATGTCGCGGGTGACCTCGCGGTCGCCCTCCTTTTGAACTGTTGCAAAAAATGCAACAGTTCCCTCGCGCTTCAGTTCTCCCTCGTCAAAAACGTTTTGGATATGGCGAGAGATGGTGGACTTGTCGCGCTGGAACAGCTCCGCGATCTGGCCGGCGGAGAGCCAAACGGTCTCCCCAACGAGGCGGACATCGATGCGAGTCTGTCCGTCTTCGGTCTGGAAGAGGATGATTTCGCCCGGGTCGTTCATGGCTGGCCCTCCCGGCTTCGCGCCTTCGCGTCTTCGCGTGAGGCCTCAGGAACCCGAATTTGGTTCACGCGAAGGCGCGAAGACGCGAAGGAGGTGTGGCGATTGACGATACGCTCGATGCCTTCTTTGAAGGTGGGAGACCCGAAGTTGATCAACAGGCCAATGGGAAGGTGCAGAAGGCGCAGGTAAGTGAGCGTTTGTTTGGCGTGAACCGGGGCGAGTTTTTCCACGGATTTGAGTTCAATGAGGAGCTTTCCCTCCACAATCAGGTCGGCACGGAAACCTTCATCGAAGGTCATGCCCATAAGGGTGATTGGCACGGGAACCTGTCGCTGAACGTCGACCCCTGCCTCCGTCAGCATCCCGGCAAGCACGGTCTCATAAACAGACTCCAAGAGACCGGGACCGGCCTCTACATGGAGCTTGTAGGCACAGTCCACCACCAGAGCGGACAACGATTCGGCATCCCAACTTCGCTGCTTCGCGTCTTCGCGTGAGATCCCACTCATAGCCCAAGCTCCTTGAGGTAGCCGTCCATCTTCTGGCGGACGACGATGAGTTCGCCTTCAAGGCGAGTGATTTCCTTCTTCACCGCGCCGAGGTCGATTTCCTTCTCCTCCTCGAAGGTGTCCACGTAACGCGGGATGTTCAGGTTAAAGTCGTTGTCGGCGATCTCCTGAGCGGTGGCGCGGTAGGCGTATTTCTCGACCGTCTGGAAGGCCTCGGAGGTGGCCACGATCTTGTCGAGGTGCGCGGCCGTGAGACGATTCTGGTTCTTGCCGTCCTCGTATTCGCGCGAGGCATCGATGAAGAGCACATCGCTGTGCGTCTTGCCCTTGTTGAAGATCAGGATCGCCGCGGGGATGCCGGTGCCGAAGAAGAGGTTGGCCGGCAGACCGATGACGGCTTCGAGCAGGTTTTCCTGGATGAGTTTCTCCCGGATGCGGCCCTCAGCGGCGCCGCGGAACAGGACGCCGTGCGGCACGACGACGCCGACGCGGCCGGTGCCTTCGCGTGCCGTCTCGACCATGTGCGTGATGAACGCCCAGTCGGCTTTGCCCTTCGGGGGTACACCGCGACGGTAGCGACGAAACGGATCGGCCTCGGCTTCATCAGCGCCCCACTGGTCGAGAGAGAAGGGCGGGTTGGCGACGACGATGTCGAACTGCATCAGCTTGTCGCCGGCGATGAGTCGCGGGTTGCGCAGCGTGTCCCCCCACTCGATGCGGAAGTTGTCCATGCCGTGCAGGAACATGTTCATGCGGCAGAGGGCGTGGGTGGTGCCGTTGAGTTCCTGGCCGTAGAGGGCGAAGTCGCGGTTGTCGGCCTGGCGGCCGACCTTGAGCAGCAGGGAGCCGGAGCCGCAGGCCGGATCGCAGATCATGTCGCCCTTCTTGGGTTTCAGCAGGCGGGCGAGGAGCGTCGATACCTGGCCCGGCGTGTAGAACTCGCCGGCCTTCTTGCCGGCGTCGGACGCAAAGCGCTCCAGGAGATACTCGTAGACGTTGCCGATGACGTCCTCGTCGCCGACGATGGAGGGACGCAGGTCGAGCTTGGGGTCGGCGAAGACTTCGAGCAGGCCCTTGATGCGGGTGTTGCGCTCGCGGGTCTGGCCGAGTTTGCCCTCGGAGTTGAAGTCCACCTCGCGGAACACGCCTTCGAGCTTGGCCTTGTTCTCCTCCTCGATCTTTTCGAGGGCGATGTTGATGCGCTGGCCGATGTCGGCCTCGTTGCGCTGGAGGTAGAGGCTGTCGAAGTCGGCGCCATCGGGCAGGATGAAGCGCTCGCGGGCGAGGCGGCGCTCGACGCGGGCCTTGTCGCCCTTGAACTCCGCCATGTAGGTGGCGCGGTGGTCCTTGATGACGTCGGAGACGTATTTCAGGAACAACGTCACCAGGATGTAGTTCTTGTAGTCGCTCGGGTCGAGGGTGCCGCGGAATGTGTCGCAGGCCTTCCAGGCGATATTGTTGATTTCAGATTGATTAACCGAGGACATGGTTGTCGTGGGGGTTGAAATTGATGCTGGTGATGGCGAGTTGGGTGATGAGCTGGCCGCGCTGGTGGGCGAGCTGCTCCATCAAGCCTTTTTCCCGGACGCGGAGGTCGTTAAGGCTGGTGATGGCCTCCTGCTTGGCGAGGTCCGGCACAGGAACCTGGAGCATCGAAAGGACGCTCGCGGGTAGAGAGCGGATGTAGGTCCCGCGCATGCTCATTGCCAATTCCGCCTGGATGGCGGGCAGGTTGAGATACCAGGCGAGGTAACCGGCCCGCAGGCCCAATCCCTGAGGGCGGATACGAATGATGATAAACTGGCTGCCGGCGACGGCGGGCTCATCGAGGTCGAATACCGCCGCCGTGAGACGGGATCCGCGGGCCGCGAGGAGGACGTTGCCGGGCTTCAGGTCGAATTTGCCGATGTCCTTTTCCGGAACCTTGATCCGGGCCGTGGACTGACGGGAAATAACCCCCTCAGGACTGACATCTCCAATACGGATCAACCGATGGGTGGCATCGGATGCTTTACGCGATGTATCCGGACCGCGCAGCGTGATGCCGGTCTGGATGTCCGCCAGTTCCCTGAGGGGGCAGTCGTTCATCTCAAATTTCCCGGTCAGCCGCGGGGTGGAAACCCATCGTGGCCGGGCGGGATGGTGTCCTTGCGGTTAAACTTCCCGTCGCGGCCCTGCACGGTGAGTTCACCGCCGCCTTGGTTCTTGAGGTTTTCCCGGGCGGCGTTGATGGCGTCGGCTTGGGTGTGATGCACGCTGGATGCCTTGGAGGCATCCACGCGCTTGTTGGCCCAGTTGCCGTCAGGCTGCTGGAACACGGTTCGGTCTTGAGCCTTGCTCATGATGATAACTGTCGAGGATTGTTGAAGGGGCGGGCAATCTCCCCTTGGTGCCGGGTCGCAGGTGGACAGGCTTGGGCTTCTCGAAGGCTTGAGGGCTGTTTAACCTCGGCTCTCAAGTTTTTGCTCTGAGGCGCAAGCTCCGGAGCTTCTTTTTGGGCTGCGGAACCAATCACAACAGCACTTGCGCAGATTTCAATTAAAAAATACTGCACAAATTAATATGATTTGATGGTGTGTCCGCTTCGTTCTTGGGCGCGGCAATAATGCGACAAGCCGTTTCCCCGGCCCCTGCAGGTCCGATGGTTGGTCGGATTGAGGTGGACCCCGTCGATTGGACAGAGGATCGAGGAAAATTGGGTTCAAACGAGATATCGGAGAGGGGGTAAAGGCGAGGGGACATGTAAACGCCGCAGTGCGAGTAGACCGAAGGGATCGCAGATGACACCACGGGTAGATCCCTGTTCATGGTCATTCGGAAACGACCCGGGATTTGCGATCGTCTTTGGCGCGAATTTACAGTTCCTGCATGGCATGCCCTGCGTTCATGTTCGTCCATTTCCAGGGAGATCGTCGGCAGCAATCCTCGCGCTGCTGTGCCTCGCCGTTCTTGCGCCGTCCGCCCTGCGGTCCGAAGATTCAATCGCCGAAGGCTATCACACGGGCAGGAAAACCCGGGATGGATTGGGAAAGTACTATTTTGGGCGCGAAATCGCGCATTTCATGTCCCATCAGGCGGCCCCATGGCTGGATCGTCCGGAACGTGACAAGGAGGAGCGACCGGATCTCGTGATCGCGTCGCTGCAGCTCAACCCGGGCGACCGTGTCGCCGATCTGGGCTGCGGCACGGGCTATTTCAGTTCCCGGCTGGCCAAGGCGGTGGGCCCGCGAGGCGTGGTCTATGGCGTGGAGATTCAGGCGCAGATGTTGGCGATATTGGAACGGCGCATGAAGGAACAGGGCGTTGCGAACGTGGTCGGGGTGCTGGGAACGGTGGATGATCCCAAGCTGCCCGCACCGGTGGATCTGGTTCTGATCGTGGACGTCTACCACGAGATGAGTCACCCGGCGGAAATGATCGCGGCCGTCTGCCGGCGGCTGAAACCGGACGGGAGGATCGCATTCGTCGAATATCGCGGGGAGGATCCGGGCGTTCCCATCAAACCCTTGCACAAGATGACGGAGGCCCAGATCAGGAAGGAGATGGCGGTGCAGCCGCTTGATTTTGTGACAACGGTGACGTCGCTGCCGCGCCAGCACCTGATGATATTCAGGAAACGCCCGGACCCGTGAGGCGGGCGGAAGAGGGCCTTGCTCACCGAAGCCCGAACCTTCCGGTAAAGCCGGCCATGGGTTGTGCCGTTAGCGATAGTGTCCCGTTATGCCGGTCGAGCCTCTCTCTGACGCCCGTTTGACTGCCGCCGCCGCGAAGCTGCCGGCGGCGCCGCGTATTTTCCAGCAACTGAGCGCGGCGATCAAGGACCCCGATGTCAGCGTCGAATCGATGGTTACGGTGGTGCGGCTCGATCCCGTCCTGAGTGCGCGGGTGATTCGGGCGAGCAACAGCGCGCATTTTGCCCGGGGAGGAAACATCGTGAGCCTGGATGGTGCGATTGAGCGCATCGGCATTTACGAGGTTTTCCAACTTGTCGGCGCGGCGGTGGCTTCCCAGCTCTATTCCGCCGGCCTGCCGGTCTACGGCATTTCCGGGGATCAACTGTGGGAAAATTCGGTGACCACGGCGGTGGCGCTGGATTATCTATCGGAGGCGGGTGGTGAGGACGGACGGATCGGTTACACCCTGGGACTGCTGCGCCCGGTGGGCCGGCTGCTGCTGCAGCGCATCGCTTCCGAGTACACTTGTGCCCCGCTGATTGGGCGTCACGCCACGGCGGCACTGGTTGAGGATTGGGAGCTGAATGCGCTGGGCGCCACCAGCACGGAGGCGATCAACCGCGTGTTTCAGCTCTGGGAGTATCCCATGACCCTGACGGATCCGATCCGTTACCAATTCCGACCGGCCGCGGATCCCACGGGCGCACGGATGACGGCACTGCTGCATTGCGCCTCCTGGGTGGCGTCGGACTTGGGCAAGGGTCTGGCCATCGAGCAGGATGCGTGGGACATTTCCGAGGACGTGCTGCGTCAGGCGGCCATCGATGAGAATGCCGTGGCGAAATGCTCCGAACGCACCCGTCGCATCGCCGATCGGCTGAACGGGCTCCTGCGGGCGGCCTGACGGCGACAAATGCGGACAGCGTGGCTGCCGTGGTCGGAGCCGTGCAGGTGGGCGCGCGTCAGCGGGACGAGCGGCGCCGTTTCAATTCCCGCTGAGCTGAATCCAGGGTGGCGCGTTCCTTGGCGGTCAGGCTGCCGATGCCCGACTTGGCGATCTTGTCGAGCAATGCGTCGACCTCTGCCATGGAGCCCGGCGACTCCCGTTCGGGGACTGCCGGCTTTGCCTGACGTTCCGGCAGGTCAGGGAGGGTGCGCAGCTTCGGCTTGCTTCGAACCCGCGGCAGCGTGGGCACATTCAGCAGGCCCTGGGCATGTCGCACAAAGCCGTACGCCAGTGTGGTCGTCGTGGCGAGGGTGATCATGCTGACCCAGTCGCGACCGGAGAGCGCAATCAGCGCGTAGAGCCCGACCAGGATGATGGCCACCCATTTGGCCAGGATATTCCCAAGCATCACGGCGTTGGGATAGAGGGCCGCAAACGCGATGAAGAGCCCGAAGCCTCCGGTCTGTCCGGCAAACCGTGTGGGATACCAGGTGCCCACCACGGTCAGTACCAGCGCGGGAATCAGATACAGGCCGGCGTAGATCCAGAGGAAACGCCGGCGGCCGAAAAATTTTTCCAGTTCGCGACCGAACCAGATGATCATCAGCATATCGATGGCGAACCACAGCGAGGGCGGATTGACGAAGCCGTAGGTGACGATGCGCCAGACTTCGCCCTTGAGCACACGGATGCTGTCGAAGGCCAGCAGACTTAAGAATGCCGCCTGGTTCCAGAAGCTGAGCAGTGCGGTGGCGATCATCGAGACCACGAACGTCGCCACGATCATGTGGGCTGCAAACAAGGGAATGCTGCCCCAGTAGGCGAGCGGTTGATGATCGTCGGAAGGGCTGTATCCGTTCATGGGTGTCAGCCAACAAACTGGTGCTCTTGCGAGGATGCGCAAGCCGGTAGGCGAGGAGATTGCAGGGTGCTTTCGTGCCCCGCGGACCTGCCGGGGAGCGGTTCGTGAAGTGCGGCGTTCGATCGCGTGGGAGGGTGGGGCAGGAACGTGAGGGATCGACCTCAGGAACTTCCGTTCAAGGACGTGCCTGAGGGGACGATACTCGGATCGTCGAAGCATCTTGCACCCCGCTTCCGAAACCGCACCCAAGACCCCTCATCCCCCGCCATGATCAGCACCTGGGAAATCGCCGACGAGGACATCAGCATCATCGTTGCCTGCCATCGGGGTACCGCCACGGTGGAGGCCGCGCGCGCGGCGATCAGCGAGGCACGGGTCATGGAGGCCCTCGGCCGCTTTTCCGATTTTGCAGACCAGGTCGCGGCGGCCTCCTGCAGCATTGAGGATCAACTGATGGA
Source organism: uncultured Opitutaceae bacterium (assembly GCA_964583635.1). GTDB lineage: Bacteria > Verrucomicrobiota > Verrucomicrobiia > Opitutales > Opitutaceae > UBA6669. The sequence goes on from CAZOXB010000071.1 coordinate 7,318, forward strand.
AAGCGGCGTCATCGCCTTTGCGGCCAAGCGCTACGAAATGCCGGCGGGTTGACCCGGTGAGGGCCGTTTGCCAAATCCAGTGAGGCGCTGCCGACCGCTTGGCGTGCGGAGTTGCGGCACGCCAGATTGCGTGTCGCCATGCCGGGATGGACGGGCCCGGCAAGAAGACCGCCTGACGACCGGTGGGCCGGGCTGAATTTCCGGAGTGGAGCATGCGGTGGGATCGTCTTGAGTCGGGTGGCGTTTCCCTGTGCCTTGGGACGAACTCACCCTTCGTCCTCCCACCGCCGCCCATCTTCATGGAACTCATTCGGAAGCTCATCGATTTCGTTCTTCACATCGATCAACACCTGCGGGAGATCGTGGCCAACTACGGGTTGTGGACCTATGGGGTTCTCTTCCTGATCGTTTTTGCGGAAACGGGTCTCGTGGTGACTCCCTTTCTGCCCGGCGAGTCGCTGTTGTTTGCGGCAGGGGCGTTGTGCGCACCGGCGGAAAGCCAGTTGAACGTGCATGGGATTGCATTGCTGCTTTTCCTGGCGGCGGTGCTGGGCGATACGGTCAACTACTGGGTGGGATCGAAGCTGGGGCCGGCGGTGTTCAAGCGCGACGATTCGTTGTTCCTGCGCAAGAAGCACCTCGACCGCGCGCATGCCTTTTTCATCCGCTATGGCGGCCGTGCCATCGTGCTGGCGCGGTTCGTGCCGATCGTACGCACGTTCGTGCCCTTCGTGGCGGGCGTTGGCCGCATGCCCTATGGCCGATTCTTTGCCTATAACGTCGTGGGTGGCTTCGTGTGGGTTTTCTTTTTCACCTACGCGGGATATTTCTTCGGCACGCACCCGCTGGTGCAGCGGAACTTCAAGCTGGTGATCCTCATGATCATCATTCTTTCAGTGATTCCGATCGTGTGGGAGTTTCTGCGCGAATGGCGCCTGCGGCGTGCACACAGGAGCAGCGGACAGTGACGCCGCATCTGGCGGGGTTCCCGCGACAAGCGGCGATTGACTTCGGTTCGCGGCCGTGACCGCGTGCTCTGTCATCTGGGGTGCGTCGGTGCGGACTGCGGATCCATTCTCCCGATTTCGAATCGCGGATGTGAGCCGTCGAGGTTGCGTATTTTCCCGGAGCGTCATCGGTCCGTAATACGCAGAGTCCGCTGAACGACGGGAAGAGAATACCCAGTTTTGACCGACTGGGTATTCACCGCAGAGGGCGCCCGGCGCGGTGATTCGAAGTTTCGTAACCAACGCTTCATAAGGGTTTAGTTTAGGTTTGCGGGATGGGTAATACTCCTGATTCCGAAGAGCGGCTGTGGGGTTTCCCCTATAGTTGCCTGGGCGCGGTCTGGGTAGTCTAGGGGCATGTTCTCAGGGGGACTCCGCTCATTCCGCTCATGGATCGCAGGCATTGTACTGTTGGCGCTGCTGAGCCTGATCGGTGGAAGTCGTGTGAGCGCCGTATCGGTGTTGCCGCCGAACTTCACCGAGTTGGTGACTGGGGCGACGCAGATTGCCCGCGTGCGCGTGATCGAAATCACCGTTCGCTGGGATGAATCGGCGCAAGGCCCGGTGATCCACACCTATGTCAAGGCGGAGACGCTGAATGCGATCAAGGGCGTCAGCCAGGGCACGATCACACTTCGCTTTCTCGGTGGCCAGATCGGCGACGTTTCCATGCAGGTTGCCGACATGCCTGAATTCGAGGTCGGGCAGGCCTACATTCTTTTCATCGCAGGCAACCATCAGGCGTTTTGTCCCTTGCTGGGAGTGATGCATGGGAGCTATCCGCTGGTGCTGGATGCCGCGACGCAGACCGAGCGGGTCACCCGCAGCAATCGTCAACCGCTGGCCAGCATCGATGATGTCGCGTTGCCGCTCATCCAGTCGAATCATCCGGCGTTCCGTCCCTCCGGCGGGGGATTGACGGTCGGCGAGTTCGAAGCGGCCATCCGCAGGGAAATTTCCCGTGTCAGCACGCAATGAGATCATGAATGGCTGCGCACGCCTGCTGGCGGTAATCGTCGCTGTTGCCGCGATCGCGTCCGCGGCCCGTGCCTACGTGATGGATGCCCGGCGTTGGGAATCAGGAACCATCACGATGCACCTGAATCTGGATACTGCGCCGCTGCCGCGCAAGCTGGCCGACGGATCGACATCCTGGAACCAGGTGGCGCAGCAGGCGCTTGACGAATGGAACGCGGTGATTGCGCGCACCCGATTTGTGGCGGTGGCCGGTTCGAAGATGCCCATGGGAAAACAGAATGGCGTCAACAACGTCTTCTTCAGCCCGACCGTTTATGGGGAAGCCTGGGGCAGCGGCGTGGTTGGCCTGACCCTGACAGTTGTTCAAGGCGGGGCGAATGGACATCGCGTCGAGAGCGATGTGCTGTTCAACAGCAATGCTCCCATGGATTCCTACCGCGGAGCGCTGGGCTCGGCGGGTCCCTATTATGATTTCAAGCGCCTGGCGCTGCATGAATTCGGTCACGTGCTGGGGCTGGGTCATCCGGATGATTCGGGGCAGCGGACGACATCGGTGATGAACAGTGCGATCAGCGATACCGATGCCCTGACGAAAGATGACATCGAGGGTGCGCAGGCGGGCTACGGCATCCCCGCGGGCTATGCGGTTGGTATTGCCCCGTCGATTGTCCGGATCGTGGGCGAACAGTCGGTCTCCGCGGGTGCGACAACCACGCTGTCCGTCGTGGCCCAGGGAACCGCACCTTTCTCCTACCAGTGGAAGAAGGACGGCGTCATCCTCGCCGGCGCCGCGGGCGCCGACCTGGTGCTCGCGCCGGTGGATGCGGGGGATGCCGGCACCTACAGCGTGATGATCAGCAATGCCGTCGGCAGCGTGAGTGTGCTGGTCGGGCAGCTTTCCGTGATGCCGCCGGTGGAGGTGCCGACAACCGTGCAACCGCCCAACGAGGGTGCGGGCACCATGTCCGCTCCCGCGGGCCGCATCAGCAATCTTTCCGTTCGCACAACCCTCGCCGCCGGGCGGACGCTGGTGGTCGGCCTGACCGCCGTCGGTCGGCCGCACCCGGTCTTGTTGCGGGCGGTGGGTCCCACGCTTTCCGCATTTGGCGTCAC
>CAZOXB010000071.1:10515-16732 GCA_964583635.1 uncultured Opitutaceae bacterium
CGCACCCGGTCTTGTTGCGGGCGGTGGGTCCCACGCTTTCCGCATTTGGCGTCACCGATGCCATGCCCGATCCGACGTTCACCGTTTTCAAGGATGGCTCTTCGATTGACGCCAACGACAACTGGGGCGGCTCCGCCGTGTTGAACGGAATATTTTCGTCTGTGGGGGCCTTTGCCCTTCCAGCGTCCAGCCTTGATGCGGCGTTGGTTCGCGCCATCGACGGCGGAAACACCGTGCAGGTTTCCGGAAAATCCTCCGGCACAGTGCTGGTTGAAGCCTACGAGATGACGGCTGCCCCCGATGCCCGGCTTGCGAATGTTTCGGCCCGCAACCATGTGGGGAGCGGCAGCGAGGCCCTGGTGGCCGGCTTCACGCTCTTCGGAAACGGAGCCAGGACGGTCGTCATTCGCGGCATCGGCCCGGCGCTGGCGGCCTTTGGGGTGAACGGGGTTCTTTCGGATCCGAAGATCGAGCTCTATTCAGGCGGCGGCAAGATCGCCGAGAATGACACGTGGGATCCGGTGCAGGCAGCAACGTTCGCCAAGGTGGGTGCGTTCCCGTTGCCGCCCGGCAGCAAGGACGCCGCGCTGGTTGTGACCCTCGGACCCGGGAGCTATACCGTGCAGCTCCAGGGAAATGGCGGCAACGCCGGCGAAGGCATGATCGAGGTCTACGCCGTTGAGTAGGCGGCGTTCGCTTCAGAGCACCTCGTAGATTTCGACGAGCACGATCCCGGGGGTATTGTCCGCCGAGCTGACATGGACGGTATAGCCGCCGGGTTCGAGGGTCACGAGCAGCGCACTGTCGGCGCTGCCTTCAGCCAATGCGAAGGCGCCGGAATGCGCCGTGGCGGTGCGCACGGCGTCGGCGTTCGGCGCCGTATGCCATCGCGTATTGGAAGCGATGATACCTTGGCCGCGGTGGAGGCTGAGCGCGGGCTGCGGCAAAAAATCCGGCACAGCGAAGGGTGCCAGTCCTGGACCCACGGCCCGAATCAGCAGGGTCCGCGCGGAACCGGCGCCAAGGCTGATGCCCGGAATGAGGATGGCGTCGCCCGAGCCGACACGTGCGCGAATGGATGCATTGGTCAGGCGGGACGAGGGCGAGGCCCCGCCGTTGGGGGTGTCCGCGTCGTAAACCTCAACCAAGGCGATTCCCGGCGAGCCGTCGGCCGACGTGGCGTGGGCCGTGTATCCACCTGGCGGCAGCGAGACGACGAGGGCCGAATCGTTGCCGCCTTCCACCAAGGGAAAGGCGCCCACGGTCGAGGCGGTGGTTCGCAGTTCGGCCACGTTTGACGACGTGCCCCACCGCACATTGCCGGCCACCATCGCTCCGTCCTTCCACAGCGCCAGCGCGGGTTGTGCGAGCCATCCACCGACCCCGAAGTCTGCAAGCCCGGGACCGACCGCACGCACCAGCACCCGCTTGTCCGCGTTGCCGGTGATCGTGAAGCCCGTAATCAGGATTGCGCCGCCCGAGGTGACTTCCCCGCGCGAGGAGAGATTGATGACCCGCGTACTTCCGGTCGGGGGGGCGGCCAGGGCGACAATCCAGTCGGCGAGCAGTTGTTCTCCCGGGAGGTCGCGTTCCGAGCTGCCGATCGGCGGCATGCGGGCGGAACCCGCGGCCGACATGCGTTGGAGGAGGCGGGAATGGGCGACGTCTCCGGGCACGATGACGCGATTGGCCGGATCGCCACCCTGATCCACGAGGGGGCCATTGATCAGGCCGGCACCCGCGAGCGGGGTGGCGGCGCGGCAATCGAATGAACCGAGTGCGGGGCCGCCGGGTTGGTGGCATTGGGAACAGTTCGCATCCAAGTAGGATCGCGCACGCAAGTCGAGCGGCCTTGATGGATCACGAACCGGCGTATGCGCGGGCACCTCCTGGAGATCCACCGTCGGGGCGGTGGCGGATGAGAAGTACCCGGCTTGTGCGAGCGCGGTGAGGATGTTGGCGTCTCCTCCGGCGAAGGCGTGGGCTTGGTTGAGCTGTCGGGCGTTGAAACCCAAGGCATAGCCACCGGCCTGAGTGTGGCAGCGCATGCATTCGGACCGGCTGGGGAAACGCCAGGTCTGGGCCCGCGTCAGGCCGTTTTCCGTGACGGTGAATTCCTGGGTGGCTCCTTCCTCGGGAACGAGGGTGGCCTCGGTCTGCGCGTCGTTCCAGCGGTAGGAGATGCCGTAGGCACCGGACGCCGTCCTGACCAAGAAGCGTGTCTCCACACGTCGTGCTGTGGCCCGGTCGCCGCGCGTGCGTTCGAGATCGAGATGCTGGATCCAGACGGCACCGGGCGGCAGCGACCAGTTTCCTGTCGCCGAGAATCCGAAGGTGGCCGCTGCGTCCTTCAGGGCGAACCAATGCTGCGCCAAGGCATGATCGGTCCAAGCCGGGACGATCGGCTCATAGGCCACCACCCCCACGGCGGGGGTGAGCGTCGCAGGGGAGGCAAAGGCGCCGGTTGCCGTCAGCGTGGCGGGAAGCGGCGTGCTGCCGGACACAGGAGCAGCGCTGATTTTCTTGATCACACCCTCCAGCAGGTCGGCGAACAGGATGTCGCCCGTGGCAGGATCAAGGCCGAACGAGCTGATTCCGGCGTCGGTGGTCAGGAGGGTGACACGATTGGACGTCCCGGGCTTGGTCCCGTCCGGCTGCAACGCCCACACCCGCCCCGAGGCATAATCGGCGAAGAGGTAGCGACCGTAGAGCGACGGGAGCTTCATTCCCCGGTAAACGAAGCCACCGGTCACCGAGGTGCCCTCGGAGCGTGCATAATCCCAGATGGGACTCTCAAACGAAACGCCGGCTGGAGGATTGTTTTTCGGACCGGTGATCGTGCCCTCGCGATAGTTCCATCCATAATTGCCACCGCGGACAATGACATCGATCTCCTCGCGTGCACTCTGTCCCACGTCGGCGCACCACAAACGACCGGTCACGGGGTCAAATGACATGCGCCAGGGGTTGCGCAGCCCGACCGCCCAGAACTCGGTGCGCACGCCGGCCGGATCAACGGGCGCGGCATTGAAGGAGGTTGCACCGACGAAGGGATTGTCGGCGGGCACCGTGTAGGCCCCGGCGTGGACCGCCGGGTGCGGGTTGGGCGGAAGCGTTCCGGGGCGCTTGTCGACGTCGATGCGGATAATGCCGGCAAAGAAGTCGCGGTTGATGAGCTGGCTGTTCTGGTACTGGTCGTTGCCGCCGCCTTCATCTCCCAGTGAAAGGTAAAGGCAGCCATCGGGCCCGAACAGCAGTTCCCCTCCATTGTGATTCGAGGCCTGATCGAACTGCGAGATCAACGGAAGCTCCGAGTCGGGATTGGCGGTGTTGGGATCGGACGCGGACACCGAGAACCGGGCGAGGCGATCGTGCAATCCGCTGCCGGCGGCCGTCGTCGCCTGCGTGGTGTACCAGATGTAGAAGTATCCATTGTCGGAATACTGGGGGTGGAACGCCAGGGCGAGGAGCCCGCGTTCGTCATTGGCGGACTGTGACACCGTGACGCGTCCGGTGAGGTCGAGAAAAAGCTGCCGTGTGGAAATCGCGGCGGTGACATCGGGGATGACCCAGATGCGTCCGGTTTTCTCGACGACAAACAGGCGCTTCGTTTCGCCAGGCGGAGAGACCAGCGCCACGGGCTGGAAGAAGGACAGATTGGGATAAGCCTGGGTTGTTGAATACTGCAGGGGTGGCAGTTCGGGTGGCAGAGTGAGTGAAACCGCGTTTGACCGGACCAAGGGCTGGGCGGACGCAAGCGAGCCGGTTGCGAGCATCGCCAGAACAAACCGGGGCCAATCGAGGTGCATGCGCATGGCTAGCAGAAGAACGCTTCCGGCTCCAGAGGTTCCCTTCGAGGCGAGGACCGTGCCGCTTGGGCATGAAAAAGCCGGGTGCTTGGGGCACCCGGCTGCGTAGAGAACCAAGGGGAGCGATCAGCGCGCGATGCCGCCGCGTCTGCGGCGGAAACAATGCCAAGCCAGGCCAGTGATCGAAAAGATCATGAGCAGTGCGGTGGATCCGCCCTCCGCCGCGCGGACGATCGAGCAGGTGTCGATCTCGAGTTGGGCGATCTTGAGGTAGAAGTCTCCGCCTTCATTCTTTACCCGATACTGCATCACGCCCGACATCAGCGAATTCAAGAAGGCGACGTCTGCCGCATTGCTGGCGCTCCATTCCTGATAATAATAATCATAGTTGGCCGGAGCGTTGGTATGATTGCCGTCGACTTCGAACTTTCCAGCCGCGTCAGTCGATCCATTCATCCACGTGACTCCGCCAAGATAGACCGTCGCGTACTCCTTGCCGGAATCGCGATCATCTGCGAACGCAAACGTAACGCGTGCCGCCGTAATTTGCATGGTCAGTGGGTCGTACCCTTTCTCCAGCAGGTTGAAATCCGACGTGTACGCCTGGCCGCTGGTGAGAAAGGTGATGGGACCGTTGCCAGTGTCGTTGTCGCGATCGTAAATGCTGTACTTGATCGCCGGGCCCTGCATGGGGCCGGCGTAGAGACCGGCTCCCCCAAGAGCGGACAGGAATAAGAGTGTGGCGGCTGCGCGAAAGGTCAGTTTCATACCGGAGGGCCCGTTCCTAGCGTATCTTGGGCCATCGGAACGAACGGCGCTTTCAGAAATTTTTTACATCGTCATAACTAATTTTCAATCAAGGTTTAACGTCATGATAAGTAGTATTCGGTAATTTTCCCGAGACCATGGAAGGTATTTTTTCTGTAAGATCCAACGACGGTTTCCCGTGGATGAATTCATTATATTTCTGCTATCAAAATGATCATTAACGATTTATATCGAAATGACATTGTCGTCGAAGGCTACAGATTCGTAAGATGTTCAGGGTGAGATTATTCGAGACTAAAATGCCGCACCGGAGCGCGTGGAAGCCGCGCTTGGCGGGCGGATTTTGCATTTTTGCAATGCCATTACTGGCGTTCTTTTTAGGGTGTAGTCCCCAAGTAACGCCGGGGACGTCCGTTCCCCTGCCGGGGCAGGTGCCACCTCCCAACGTGACAGAACTTCGGGTCGACATGACATTTCCGGTCATGCTGGGCATCGATACGCTGGAGGCGGAGGGATTCGCCGTTCTCAAAGGCAAACGCATCGGTTTGCTCACGCATCCGGCTGGAGTAAACCGGCGGGGCGAAGCGACTCTGGAGGTTCTGCGACGCGCGCCCCAAGTTCAACTGGCGGCGTTGTTTGCCCCGGAGCATGGTCTTCGCGGCACCGAATTGGCGAGTGCCCAGTTTGGCGATGGCATCGATACGCGGACCGGGTTGCCGGTCTACTCCCTGCACGGACAAAATCGTCGGCCGACTGCGGCGCAGTTGCAGGGACTGGATGCGCTGGTTGTCGACTTGCAGGACATCGGGGTCCGTTCCTACACGTTCAATGTGACCATGAAATACGCCATGGAGTCGTGTTTTACCCATGGCGTCGAAGTCATTGTGCTGGACCGACCGAATCCGCTGGGCGGCCTCAAGGTGGATGGCCCTCTGCTGGACCGTGAGTGGTGGAGCGGTGTTGGCGCTTATCCCATCCCCTATGTACATGGCCTGACCATGGGCGAGCTGGCCCGCTTTGCCGTGGGCACCGCGGGGGTTCTGGAGATTTCCGACGAAGCCCGTGCGAAGGGACGTCTTACGGTCATTCCGCTGCGGGGATGGCGTCGGGCGATGCGTTGGCCGGAGACGGGGCTCACGTTTGTGCCGACTTCGCAGAACGTGCCCGATTTCAATGCGGTGGTGGGTTATGCAATGTGTGGTCTGGGCTGCGAGTACAGCGGGTTCACCCATGGAATCGGCACGGCACATCCGTTTCGAAGCCTGCTCTACAAGGACCAAAGCGCCACGAAACTCGCGCAGGATCTGGTGTCGCTCAAGCTGCCGGGTCTTGCCTATCGCGTGATTCCGGCCGCGGAGGTGAATGGCAAACGGACGGAACGCGTGTGGGTCGAGGTGGTCGACTGGGAGGCGTGGAATCCCACGGAGCTCAGCTTCCACCTGCATCGACTCGCCTGCCGGTGTGATCCGCCGAATCCCTTTGCCAGACTGGGCGCAAAGGAAGCCAGATCCTTCAACATCCATGTCGGATCAACCGCCTGGTGGCAGGCGCTTGTCCTGCAGGGAGGCTGGGTGGATGTCGCCGCGTTTCTGCGTGAAGGGAAGGAGAAGGCGAGGGCCGTTCAGGAGCAGTCCCGCACG
>CAZOXB010000072.1:0-16595 GCA_964583635.1 uncultured Opitutaceae bacterium
TCTCGAACTGATCCTGGGTGACGCCGCGACGCATGTTTTCCTCAATGAAACGGCGCAGGACATTCTGGGTCTCCATGTCGATCAGCGACACCGGGACCTCAAAATCGACCTTTTGCAGGATCGCCTCCACCACCTGACGACGCTGGCTCGACTTGTTCTGATATTCCTTCTGCCGTTTCAGATTGTCGCGAATGCCCGATTTCAACTGCTCGAGGTCGTCCACCTGCTGGGACTTGAAGAACTCTCCGTCGAGTGGTGGAAGAACACGCTCGCGCACTTCGAGAACCTCAATCGCATAGGTCGCGTTCTTGCCCGAAAGGGCGGGTGCACCCGAGAAATCATTCGGGAATGCAATGCTCACGTCCTTCTTGTCGCCAGTCTTCATTTCCGCGAGCTGCCGACCCAAGCCGGGAATCAGACCTTCCTGGGCACCGTCCACTTCCTCCCAGGTCTGCGGGACCTTGCCGTAAATCTGTTTGTCAGGGACGAGTTCGAGGATCGGCTGCCCGTCAATCCGGCCTTCGTAGGACAGCTTGACATAGTCACCCTTCTGGGCGGCGCGGTCGGCGACCTTGAAGTCGGCGCGCTCGGCGCGGAGCCCCTCGATTACGCGGTCAATCTCCTCGTCAGAGACCTCGGTGCCCGCCACCTCCGTGGTCAGATCGGAGTAGTCCGGCAGCGAAAATTCCGGACGGATATCCACGGCAAACGTCACTTCGACCGGTTTGCCGTTCTCGATCGGGCCGGGCGATGCCTGGATCAGGTTGAGCACATCGAGTTTACTCTTCTCCACGCCTTCACGATAGGCGGCCGACATCACCTTTTGCTTAAATTCATCTGCAATATCCTTCTCGAATCGTTTTACGATCACAGACGTCGGTGCCTTCCCCGGGCGAAATCCGGGAATCTTGGCTAGCCGTGAGAATTCGGCTACCGTGGCGGCGTGCTCGGCTGAGACTTCGCTGGCGTCGAGGTTTACGACAAGGCTTTTGCGGGTTACGGACTGGTCTTGGACTGCAGTGTTCACAGGAAAAATCGAACGTGGAAAGTTGGCTTGAAGAATTGTCGACGTTGTGAAACCGCCCGATGGCGGTCAATGCCGTATTCTGAACGCTTGCAGGGAACACTGCCGACCCGTTTGGTCCGTGTCGTTCCATGCACGCACTTTCGGAACTCCGCCGCCGCCATCATTCCCTGCTGGTCTTGGACGCCGCCTCGGCACGAATCCAAGCGGGCTGGCTGGCGCAAGGGGACACGGATCGCTGGGCGGACGTCGTGGAGGAAGCCGGCCAGGGGATATTCTCCTGTATCCAGCGGCTGGGTTGCGAATTGGCATCGATCGACGCCTTTGTTTTCTGCGAAGGCCCGGGTTCGATCCTCGGCATACGGACCGTCGCCATGGCCGTACGCACCTGGCAGGCGATTGAGCCGCGCCCTGCCTATTCCTACCAAAGCCTCGATCTGCTCGCCCACGCGATGGCTCCCGAACACCGCGAGGTGCGAATCATCGCCGATGCCCGGCGCGAAACCTGGCACGTGGTGGACATCGACGCCGATGGAGTCGTGCAGCCGCTGAAGAGAGTGCCGCAGGCAACTTTTTCAGGGAGTGCGCTGACCCCCGGTCATTTTCGCTCCTGGGCCACGCTGCCTCCGCACACGCAGACGGTTCCTTATGATCTGCCCCGCCTGCTCGCCGCCGCTGACTCCGTCCCGCTGCTGCAGGCCGCGCCGTCTCCGGACGCCTTCAATTACGAAACGCCGCAGTACGTGACCTGGTCACCGAAGATCCACCGCGCTCCGTCATGAACGCTGCGGCGAACTCCGGACTCCCGCTGCGCTGCTGGGCGGAAATCGACCTGGCCGCCTTGGAAAGAAACCTGCGGGCCATCCGCGCGTCACTGCCCGCGCACATGCGCTACGTCGCGGTGGTCAAGGCGGACGCCTACGGGCACGGCCTGCACCATGCGGCGGCACGCCTGATGCACGCGGGTGCCGATCTCTTTGCGGTGGCAACGCTCAATGAGGCAATGTCCCTGCGCGAACTCGGCTCAGGGTGGCCCATTCTCCTGCTCAGCCCCCTCCTCCCCGAGGAGGATCGTTACGTCGCCGAGGCTGGGTTGACCGCGACGATTTCCAGTCTGGAAGAGGCCCGGCGACTGGCGTTGGCAGGACAGAAGGCCGGGCGCCCGGTGGAAGTTCACCTCAAGATCGACACCGGCACGGGACGTCTCGGTGTGTGGTATCCCCACGCCGCTGAGCTTTATCGTGAAATTATCGCCGAGCCCGGGCTGCGCCTCGCGGGCGTCTTCACTCATTTTGCCGCATCCGATGACGATCCCGCCTTCACCGCGGAACAACGCCGTCGTCTCCTGGCGGCCCTCGGTCAGTGTCACGGAATCGATCTGGCGTCCCTCTTCATCCACGCGGACAACAGCGCCGGGCTGGAAAGCATCGAAACCGCCGGCCCCTTCAATGCGGTGCGCATCGGCCTGCTTCAATTCGGCGTACTGCCGCGACCAGGATCCCTGCTCGCAGCCGTCAGGACGGAACCCGTCTTCAGCCTGAGGACCAAGGTCGGGCTCGTGAAACATCTCCCGCGCGGGACAACGATCAGTTACGGACGCACCCATACCCTGCAGCGCGACTCCGTGACCGCCGTCATCTGTGCCGGCTACGCCGACGGCCTGTCCCGCTTCGCCAGCAACCGCGGTCACGTCCTCATCCACGGAAAGCGCTGCCGGATCCTCGGACGCGTCACCATGGACCAAACCGTCGTCGACGTTACCGACGTTCCCAAAGTGGTGGTATCCGACGACGTGGTCCTGGTGGGTAAACAGGAAAAGGAGGAGATCACGCTCGCCGAGTTCAGCGACTGGGCCGGAACCATCCCGTGGGAAACGCTCACCTCCATCACGAAGCGCGTCCCCCGACTCTATCGCACAGCGCTCTGGCTGTGATCTCCGAATTCCAGCCCCAAGGCTCCGTCCGCGGCATCGGACATCGCGAGTGACGGTTCACGCTTCGCGAACCGTCGCCGGCGACTCCGCGGGAACGTCGCCCCCTCACTTTCCGATCGCGTAGACCCGAAAGCCCAGTGCCTTCAGTTCCGCGTGCGGCAGGATGTTGCGTCCGTCGAAGATGAACGCCGGCTTCGGCATGGCGTCCGCAATTTTCCTGAAGTCGAGGGTCTTGAATTCGTCCCACTCGGTGACCACGACGAGCGCATGGGCACCGGCGGCGGCGGCGTACGCGGAATCGGCAATCTCCAGACGTTCATTGTCCGCGCCCGATCCCAAAGCATCCTTCCTGATGTCCGCAGCGGACACCTTCGGATCGTAAACCGCCACCCGCGCCTGCTCGGCAAGAAGGTCCCTGACGACGCTGATGGCGGCGGACTCGCGCGTATCGTTGGTGTCCTTCTTGAAGGCAAAGCCCAGCACCGCGATTTTCTTGTCGGCCACCGAGTTGAACAGTGCCCGGACAACCTTCATCGCGAATCGCTTTTTCTGCCAGTCGTTCATGCGAATCACATGATCCCAATAACTGGCAACCTCGGGCAGCCCGAAATGCTCGCACAGGTAGACGAGGTTGAGGATGTCCTTCTGAAAGCAGGAACCGCCAAACCCGACGCTTGCCTTCAGGAACTTGGGCCCGATCCGTGAATCCCGGCCGATGGCATGGGCAACCTCGTCGATATCCGCGCCGGTCGCCTCGCACAACGCGGAGATTGAATTGATGGAGGAGATGCGCTGTGCGAGAAACGCATTGGCCACGAGTTTGGACAACTCCGATGACCACAGGTTGGTGGCGATGATGCGTTCGGGCGGCACCCAGCGCGCATAGACACCGGACAGCACCTTCACCGCCTTCTCACCTTCGGGCGTCCGCTCTCCGCCGATCAGCACGCGATCCGGAGACTGCAAATCCGCGATCGCCGTGCCCTCGGCGAGAAATTCCGGATTCGAGAGCACCTGGTGGGCGAGTCCGCGCCCGTTGCTGTTGGCGGCGAGGATGTCCTTGATCGTTTCGGCCGTCTTGACCGGAATCGTGGATTTCTCGACAATGATCTTGGGCGAGGTCGCAACCTCCGCAATCGTACGCGCCACCGACTCAATGTAGCGCATGTCCGCCGCACGCCCTGCGCCCACGCCATAGGTCTTCGTCGGCGTATTCACCGCCACAAAAATGAGGTCGGACTCCCGAATGGCCCTCTTGATATCGGTCGAGAAAAACAAGTTGCGCCCGCGGCGCTGGCTGACGATCTCCTCCAGGCCCGGCTCATAAATCGGCAATGACGAAGAGTTCCATGCGGCAATGCGGGACTCGTTCATATCGACGACCGTCACGCTGATGTCCGGAGCCTTCAATGCGATCATCGCCATGGTGGGCCCGCCGACGTAACCTGCACCGATACAGCAAATTTTCATGAATTCTGGTTGTAGGGTGAACGCACCTCGTGCCGGATTCCAGCCTTCAGCCGGTCAATTACCGGTGAAAAGTCTGTGCGGGACACCCGTCAAAGGCGGGATCAATCCGTCCATCAGGATCGACCGGGCGCCAGCTCAAGCGGGATGCGGGGCGGGAGCCGGCCCCCCCAGCGGTTCCGGCGCCGTCTTTTCCTGAGGCTTCTTGGCACCGCGGTCATCGGCTTTCGCCGGCGGGGGAGAAAGTATTTCCCGAACGACGGGGGAGCGGATCTCGCCGAATTCAACGATCTCCTTCACATGGCGACCTTCGATGGTCTCATGTTGCAGCAGCGCCTCGGCGATCTTGTCGAGGGCCGCGCGGTGCTCCCGGATGATCTTCTCCGCCCGGGCATAGCACTCATCCACGATCTTCTTCACCTCGGTGTCGATGAGATGCGCCGTCTCCTCGGACATGGTGTGGGACCGCGTGATTTCACGGCCCAGGAAAACCGTGTCCTGATTCTCTCCGTACGCGATCGGACCCAGCGGGCTCATGCCCCAGTTGCATACCATGTGGCGCGCCAGTTTCGTGGCCTGCTCGATATCGCCCGAAGCGCCGCTGGTGATGTCGTTCAGCGCCACCTCCTCAGCGATGCGGCCGCCGAAGAGCGTGGCGAGTCGATTGAGCATCTTCCGCTTCGCATAGTTGTAGGTATCCTTGGCGGGAATGTACATCGTGCTCCCCAAGGACCGCCCACGCGGGATGATCGTGACCTTGTGAACCGGCATCGAATCGTCGTCGAGGACAACGCTGACCAAGGCATGTCCCGCTTCGTGATACGCGACGATCTTCTTGTCGTCCATGTCCATCACCTTGCGACGCTCCCGGCCAAAAAGCACCTTGTTGCGGGCGTCGTCGACGTCCTGCATCTCGACCTTCTTCTTGTTGCGGCGCGCTGCCAGCAGGGCAGACTCGTTGAGCAGATTGGCCAGTTCGGCTCCCGACAGGCCCGGCGTGCCGCGCGCGACGATCGAGAGGTCCACATCCTCCGCCAGGGCAATCTTGCGGGCGTGCACCCGCAGCACCTGTTCACGCCCCACCAAGTCCGGAAGATCGACGTAGATCTGACGATCGAAACGCCCGGGGCGCAGCAGCGCGGCATCCAGGACGTCCGGACGATTCGTGGCGGCGATGATGATGACCCCCTCCGTGGTGTCGAAGCCGTCCATCTCGACGAGCATGGAATTCAGCGTCTGCTCGCGTTCGTCATTCCCCCCACCCAGCCCGGCCCCCCGCTGGCGGCCGACCGCATCGATTTCATCAATGAAAATCAGACAGGGGGCATTCTTGCGGCCCTGCTCAAACATGTCGCGGACACGGCTGGCACCAACACCCACAAACATTTCCACAAAGTCGGAGCCGGAAATGCTGAAGAACGGGACTTCGGCCTCGCCCGCCACCGCCTTGGCGAGCAGGGTCTTGCCCGTACCCGGCGGACCCACCATGAGGATGCCCTTGGGAATCTTGCCGCCCATCTTGGTGAACTTCTTGGGATCTTTCAGGAATTCGACCACCTCGGCGACCTCCTCCTTGGCCTCGTCGCAGCCCGCCACATCGGCAAAAGTGATCTTTTCACGGTCCCGCGTCAGGAGCTTCGCGCGACTCTTGCCAAAATTCAGCGCTCCGCGGCCGGCATTGCGCAACTGGCGGACAAAGAGGAAGTAAAGCAACCCGATGATGATGACAAAGGGAATGATGTTGGTTGCCAGGGTGGCCAGGAGTGTCGTGGACGGCGGTTCGGTGAATTTCTGCGACTTCTGCAGGCGCTCCAGATTCGCGTCCGTCAAGCGGCCATAGGCCCGGAAATACTGGGTCTTGCCAGTCTCCGTGGTGAGAATCGGCTCGTTGGTCTCACCCCGAATGACCACGTAATCCCCACCACCGGAGCCATCGCGCTGGATCAGCCCCTCGCGAATCATGCCGGTCTCGGCCAGCTCCACGACCTTCTGAATGTTGATGGACGCAGGCGCCCGGCCCTTGCTCGGATTGAGGAAAAAAAGCGCGAGAACAGCGGCGACAATTGAGAGCCAGATCAACAACACCTTCGGCTGAAAACGCTCGGGTGGGATGTTTTTGAGGGGGCGTCGCTTGTTATTGTTTTCGGAATCGGACATTTAAAGCTTTTGGGACTGGGGAACAACGATAGAGGTTCCACGTGGACAAGTCAATTGGTGCGAGTCGGTTTCGTTTATGGAAATTTGCCCACGCATTCCAGTCCTGGAAGGCAGGGATCAAACCCCGGATTTCGTCACTTTTTCACAATAGCTGAGCCGGAAATCCCGAATACGGGCGAACCCCTTCGATCCCAGACTCAGGTGGGTCGGCGCGCCTCGTTCCACCGCTTCCAGAAGGAGTTCAAACCCCTGTCGGGAGAGATCCCCGGCCCGCTCGCCCAACGCCAGGCGCCAGCGCTGCAGGACCCGTCGGATAACGGCTCGGGGAGCCCCCTCAAGGCGTCTCAGGTCCACGCTGCGCCCCCGCAGCGCCTTGATGTCCCCGACCCGTTGCTCCAGCGCATCGTCATCCTCCTGAAGGAGTTCCCGTGATCGCATGGCGCCGTCCAGCGCGTCGCGGTCCGCCACCGCCTTGAGCCAGGCAGGCAGCACTCGCTGGCGGATGCGGTTCCGCAGGAAGTCCGGTTCCCGGTTGGTTGAATCCTTCCGCCACGGAATCCGGCAGTCCCGCAACGCTGCTTCGAGTCCGGCCTTCGACAGACCGAGCAAGGGGCGGACATGGACCCAGGATTCGGCCCACACTTGGAGCGGACGCGGCGCCGCCAAACCGGCAGTGCCGCTTCCCCGGGCGAGTCGCATCAGCATGGATTCGGCGATGTCGTCCTTTTGATGCCCCAACCACAGGGCACGGGCCCCAACCCGTCGTTGCTGCCCGCGGAAAAAGTCAAAGCGAGCTCCCCTCGCTTGGGCCTCGCTGACGCCGCGCCTCGCCGCGGCAGGCCGTTCCCAGGCCTCCGCCATGAACTCAACACCCAGTGCCCGGCAAACCGCCCGGCAAAACCGCACATCGCGCCCGGATTCCGCCCCCCGCAGGCGGTGATTGAAATGCAACGCCAGCAACCGTGGGCGATGCCGCGGCCAGTGGGCCCAGACCAGCAGCAGCAGCGCCAGCGAATCGGCTCCCCCCGAGAATGCGATGGCCCACCGACCCCGGGCCGCCTGGCTGCGCCCCGATGCCCACGCACGGACCTCCGGGTGCAGGCGGGTCAACGGAACCCGCTTGGCTAGCGCTGCCGCCGCGCCGGGCCAGTCCTTGCACCGCGGGGCATCCGTCTTCATGCGACCGGACACGGTTCGCAGGCTCAGCTGAAGCTGACAAACTCGGCGCCGAAATAGGGCACCAAGGCGGTCGGAAGCCTGACCCGTCCGTCTGTCTGCAGGTTATTCTCGAGCAAGGCCGCCAATACCCGCGGTACGGCCAGGCCTGATCCATTGAGCGTGTGCACGAGTTCGGGCTTGCCGGATTCCTTCGAGCGAAAACGGATCTGGGCACGGCGCGCCTGGAAGCCCTCGAAATTCGAACAGCTCGATACTTCCAGCCAGCGTTTCTGTCCGCCGCTCCAAACCTCGAGATCGTACTTCTTTGCCTGGGCAAAGCCGAGATCGCCGCCGCACATGAGCAGCACGCGGTACGGCAATCCCAGCTTCCGCAGGAGGCGTTCCGCGTCGTCGCGCAACGCGTCCAATTCGTCATAGCTGGTGCGAGGATGCACCCACTTGAGGAGCTCAACCTTGTCGAACTGGTGCAGGCGGTTCAGTCCGCGCACATCCTTGCCATAGCTGCCCGCCTCGCGCCGGAAGCAGGGCGTGTAGGCGCAGCGATAGACGGGCAGACTCTCCTCGGCGAGGATCTCATCGCGGAAAAAATTCGTCAGCGGAACCTCGGCCGTGGGCACGGCGTAGAGGTGGTCGCCAACCGTTTCGTACATCTGACCTTCCTTGTCCGGAAGCTGGCCGGTGGCGGTGGCGCTGGCCGCGTTGACAAAAATTGGCGGTGCGACCTCAAGGTAGCCCGCCTTGCCGGCCTCATCGAGGTAGAATTGCAGGAGTGCCCGGACCAGACGGGCGCCATCTCCCACGTAGAACGGAAACCCCGCCCCCGTGACCTTCGATCCGCGTCCAAAATCGAAGAGCCGTTCGAATCCCGGAATCTCCCAATGGGGACGGGCCGATTCTGAAACCGAGGCGATATCACCGTGGGTGGAAAACACCACATTCTCCTCCGGGGTGCGCCCTTCCGGCACGCTGGCATGCGGGAGATTCGGCAGGGCAAGCATCGCCTGCCGCAGCGCCGCTTCCGCCAGGGCAAGCTCCGCCTCCTTCTCCTTCACCGTCGCCGACACGGACTTCATCTCGGCCACTTTGGCGAGGAACTCGGGAGATCCCTTCTTCAGCGCCGCCATTTCGGTATTCGCTGACTTCTGCCGGGAACGCAGGTGCTCCACCTCCTGAACCAGCGCCCGCCAGGCGGCGTCGAGCGCGAGGGCGGCGTCGACATCAACGTCCAGATGCTTCTTGGCAATCGCGGCACGCACGAGGTCCGGCGACTCGCGTAATAGTTTGGGATCAAGCATGGGATCTAGGCGAAACCATGAAACACCCCCGATGAACACCTTTTTCTTTCCGGGGCCCGTGCCGGTTTTCGACCCGGGGGTGTCCCAACCGATTCACGGTGGGCCGCCGGCGAGCGACTTGAGGGGCGTGTCCAGACGCTGGAATCGGGCAAACACCTCCTTGGGCGACAGCATGGTGAGCGCCCCCAGCGGGGCCTGAATCACGTGGTTGCCTGGCGCAGTCAAGGGATACGGCCCCGATACCCGGGGGTCGGTCGGCCCGAAAATCCCCAAAGTGCGGATACCCATCGCCGCGGCCAGATGTACCGGGCCGGTATCGTTGGCAATGACCCAGCTGGCCTTGGACACAAGCGATGGCAGCGAGAGGAGCCCCGTATTGCCAGTCAGGTTGAGGAACTGCTCCTTGTTGAAGGCATCCTTGTCCGGAATGTACTTGTTGCCGGCCCACACCACGCGCCGCGAGCGGTCGTCCCGCAGGATCATTTCCGTCAGTTGCTTGAATCCATTCCACCGCCTTTCCTCCAGACGGCTGTCCGGAAAGATCAGGATCGGACGCCCCGCCGGACCGGTATCGTCGAAAGGCAGATTGATGCTGCCGGAATCCCGAAACAGCGGCGCGCCCCGCAATTCGGGCCTCAGGCCGATGACTTCGCAGAACTTCAGGAGAATATCGATCCGATGGCTGTGCCTTCCCTGGAGCGGGAGCGGCACGGCATGCGAGTAGAACAGCCCCGCCCCTTCCTTCGCATCGCTGCGCCCAATCCTATGCCGGGTGCGGGTCCTGGAAATCATCAGACCGCTGCGGAGCTGTCCCTGCAGGTCAAAAGCATAGTCGAACTCCTGCTCGCGAATCTCCCGCATCAACCGCAGGAAGCCTCTGACCCCTCCCTCGCGGCGAAACTCATATACATGGTCAATCGCGACGCTCGAACGCAGCAGGGGCAGAAATGTCTCCCGACCGATCCACGACAGATGAACGTCAGGGCGTTGCGCCCGGATGGAAGTCGCAAGCTGCAGGCCGTACACAATGTCGGCCAGGGAGCGGGTTTCGATGAGCAGGATTCTCATCGGTAAATGGATACCTTCATGGTCCCTTGGTTCCCCTCCGCACCCCGCGCCGCGTTCCATCGACCCCTCACTTCAGCCACCGGCCGGAATCCATCGGGCCGCGGATTCACGCGGGAATTCGGAGAGGGCGGTTGTCGTCGATGTTGTCTTCATCGGGCGTTTGCACGTGCCATTGGTCTAAAGCGTGAAAAAAAAGGCCGGATCCATCTCTTTCAAGGCCGAAGCGACCCGGGCCGGGAGCAACAAGCGCAAATCCCGATTGGGCGCCGAAATCGCATGATTGGTGCCATTGTTCGGCGGATACGGGCCGAACAGATCCACATCCGTGGGACCGTAGATTCCCAATACCTTCCGGCCCTGTGCCGCGGCCAGGTGCAGCGGACCGCTGTCGTTGCCGATGACCCAAACCGCAGCCTTCACCAGCTCGGTGAGCGCCGCCAGCGACGACTGGCCGGTCACATTCAGGAAGCGCCCGCCTGCCGCCTCGCTGCCTGGATATGGCATCGGACGGTCGCCGGCCCACACCACCTGATAGCCACCGCGCGAGGCCAACAGGGCATCCGTCAGCGCGGTGAACCCATGCCAGCATTTCTCCGCCCGCCGGCTGTCGGGAAACATCACGATCAGCCGGTCTTTGGGAAAGGTTTTCCACGCCTCCGGCAGCCGGATGCCCTCCGATCGGAACTCCACGGACCGTGGCAGGCGTGGGTCCACTCCAACCTGGCGACAGAATTCCAGCAGGATGGCCACCGCATGGCTGCGCTTCCCCTGCGGAGGCAGCCCGATCCGCTCATTGTAGAACAGACCCGCCCCCTCCCGACTGTCCCGGCGCCCGATCTTCCGCGGTGCCTTGGCCCGGGCCGTGATGAATCCGGTATAGTATCGCCCCTGCATGTCCATGACCAGGTCGAACGTGCGGCCGCGCAAATCGGCGAAAATGCGCTTCAGTCCGCGCAGCAGCGGACGCCGCGTGAACGTGAGGGTTTCGTCGACCGCCGTGCAATTCCTCACCAAGGGCGCAAAGGCGTCCCTCACGATCCAGGTGACATGCAGGTCGCGGATCTGCTCGCGCAATGACGCGACCACGCGCAGCCCCTGAATGATGTCACCGAGGGACGACGTTTTGATCACCAGCAGACGCATGGATACGGCGTCGCAGGGTTGAAGTCAGTCCGGTGGCATCGCAACCTTCAAATGCACTCCAAGCCCGCCGATCGTCGTCACGGACGCAATTTCTGCTTTTGTCATGCGGGCGATGGCGTTTGATCTGGCAACGACCTTCACCGCCATCCATTTCCCGGCTACGTGCTGAAATCACTGATCAAGACTCTCGGCTGGACCCTTGCCCACACGCCTGAGCCCTTGCTGCACGTGTTTTCTGTGGGTCTTGGTGAGTTGATCTTCTGGGGCCTCCGCAAGCGGCGGCGCATCGTGCTCAGCAACCTGCACCATGCATTCCCGGAAAGAACGGAGGTTTGGCGCCGGTGGATCGGGCGGCACTCCAGCCGGCGCATGATTGAGACTGTCCTGCTCGCCTGCGCCACCCCTTTTCTCAGCGAACGCCGTCTCCAGAAGATTCTGTTCCGCAGTCCGGAATTGACCCGCATCCTGTCCGGGCATCGCCTGGATCCCAAGGCCACGTTGATCTGCGCGGTGCACCTCGCCTATTGGGAAGCACTCACACTGATACCCTTGGGACTGGACTGCCCGCTGCCTGAATTCGGCACACTCTTCCGGCCGCTGAACAACGCCGCCCTCAACGACTGGACCATCCGCACACGCGAGCGCTTTGGCATCCGTCTGCTTTCACGGCGCGACGGCATTTCAGAGGCGATGAAGATCCTGCGGCGTGGCAATCTGGTGGGGCTGCTCTTCGATCAGAACGCTGGCGATCAGGGCGCCCTGACCACATTCCTGGGGCGCGTCTGCTCGAGCAGCGAGTTGAGCGGGCTCTGGGCGGAGAAGTTCTCCGCCCGCGTGGCAGGCCTCTATCCCGAACGCCTGGGATTCTGGCGGATCCAGGTCCACGCCGATGTCATTCCCCACCCGGGCGACTCCGCCTCGGTCACGCTCGAACTGAATCGCTGGCTCGAAACCAAGCTCCGCACCGATGAGCAGCACTGCGCTTCCTGGCTGTGGATGCACAACCGCTGGCGCACGCAGGACAAACCGGAAGGGCGGTTGTGCCTGCGTGCGCGGCGCACGCTGCTCGACGCCGAGATGAAATTCCGCGGATGGGCGCAGCTCCCTCGAAAAACCCGCATTTTTGTGCGCCTGCCCAACTGGCTGGGCGATGTCGTGATGGCATTGCCGCTGCTGCGCGCGCTCCGGACGTCCCGCCCCGATGCGGAACTCACCCTGATCGGCAAGGCCGCCTTCCGCCCGCTGGCCGAAGCCGCGGGGGTCGCCGACCATTACGAGGCGCTCCCGCCCCGCGGATTGGGGTACTGGCTGCATTTCCGCAATCTTCGGCGAAGCTATCCGGACGTGTACCTGCTGTTCACGAACTCGTTCCGTGGCGACTGCGAAGCCTGGTTGACGCGGGCGCCGCAGCGTTTCGGCATCGAACGCCCAGGGCGGTCCCGGTTCAAACTTACCCACCGGTTCACGCTTCCCGTGAACTATGATGAACGCCAGCATCATCAATTGAGCCTTTGGGAGGACTTCCTGCGCCACTTCGGCCTCGCCGCGCCGCCCGACTGCTCTCCCCTCGCCCCGGTGGCGAATCGCGACCGTGGCCCCATCGGGTTGATTGCCGGATCTGAAAATCTGCCCGCCAAACGCTGGCCGGTGGAACACTGGAGAGCTCTGATCGCAGCCTTGCCCGGACAGTCCTTCGTCCTGTTTGGCACGGCCGCGGATCGGGCCATCACGGATCAAATTGCCGAGGGATTTCCTGTAGATCGGGTGGAGAACTTGGCAGGACGCACCGATTTGACGCAATTTGCCGAGCGCCTCCGTCACTGCCGTCTTCTGGTTTGCAACGACACGGGCGGCATGCATCTGGCCAACGCCTGGGGCGTGCCGGTTGTCGGTCTCTTTGGCCCCACCAATCCCCTGCGCACCCGGCCCGTCTTCAACGCCCCCGTGCATGTTCTGCAGCCACCCGGCTGCCCTCCGTCCGGCGGCGGATCCCTGCGGGAGCTCGCGGTGGAAGACGTGCTGGCACAAGTCCAGAGCCTGCTGGCGAACCCGTCGCCTTGAAAATATCGTTGCTGTCACCGGCGCGGCGGCGCGTGCTAGCCTGACCTTCGTCTTCCATCGTGCCACTCCTGTCCGTCAAAGACCTACGCACCTACTTTCACACAAGGAACGGCATCTACCGCGCTGTCGATGGTGTCAGCTTCAGTCTGGAAGCAGGGGAAACGCTGGGGATCGTCGGGGAGTCGGGCTCAGGCAAGTCGGTGACGTGCTACTCCCTCATGGGGCTGGTTCCGCAGCCCCCCGGACGCATCGAAAGTGGCACCGCCGTGTTCGACGGCGTCGACTTGCTGCGCTGCACCCCAAAACAGTCGCGCCGCATCCGGGGCAGACGCATCGCCATGATTTTTCAGGACCCGATGACGTCGCTGAATCCCTACCTGCGAATCTCGGAGCAGTTGATCGAACCGCTCCTGATTCACGGGAAGACGACCCGCACCAAGGCGCTGACCCGCGCGGTGGAGATGCTCGACGCCGTCGGCATCAACGACGCGGGCAAGCGCATCCATTACTATCCGCACGAATTCTCCGGCGGCATGCGCCAGCGCGTGATGATCGCCATGGCGCTCATCACCCAGCCCGAGCTCCTGATCGCCGACGAGCCGACCACTGCCCTCGACGTCACCGTCCAGGCGCAGATTCTGGAGCTGATCAAACGGCTCCAGAAGGAGTTCAACATGGCGGTGATTTTCATCACGCACGACTTGGGCGTGGTCTCGGGCCTGTGCGACCGCGTGCAGGTGATGTACGCCGGAAGGATCGTCGAGACGGCGGACACCCGCACCCTGTTCTACCAGCCGCGGCATCCCTACACGCGCGCCCTCCAGAAATCCATTCCTTCATTGCAGCCAAAGGGAGCGGAGCTCTTCACGATTCCCGGGATGCCGCCGGACCTCTCGAAGCCCATCGCCGGCTGCGCCTTCGCGCCACGCTGTGCATTCGCCCAGCCCAAATGTCTCGAACGGGATCCCGAGCTCGCTGAATTCAATCCCGGACATCTTCAGGCGTGCATCCGCGTGCAGGCGGGCGAACTCTGACCATACCCAGCGCAATTGTTTTCCACCGGGGAGAAACCAGTCATGGCCGAAGCGATTCTCGAACTCAACGATGTCAAAACCCACTTTCCCATCCACAAGGGTTTCCTCTTCCGCCGGCAGGTGGGTACCGTCAGGGCTGTCGACGGCGTCACTCTGAGCATCGCCCGTGGTGAGGTGCTCGGGTTGGTCGGTGAATCGGGTTGTGGCAAGTCAACCTTGGCGCGCACCATCCTGCAACTCGTGCCGACGACTGCGGGCACGGTCGTGATGGAGGGAAAGAACCTTTCCGCCCTCTCGTCCTCCGAGCTCAGGGATCAGCGCCGGGGCCTGCAAATGGTATTCCAGGACCCCTATGCGTCGCTCAATCCCCGCATGTCGGTCTTCGCCACGCTGGCCGAGCCCCTTCTGGTCCATGGAGCGTGCACCCGGTCGGAGGCTCCCGCCAAGGTCGCTGCGCTGATGGAGCGGGTCGGCCTGGCACCGCGCTTCATGCAGAAATATCCGCATGAATTTTCCGGTGGCCAGCGGCAGCGGATCGCGATCGCGCGCGCCCTTGCGCTCAACCCTGCCGTGATCATCGCGGACGAGCCCGTTTCGGCGTTGGACGTCTCGATCCAGGCCCAGATCCTGAACCTCCTCGCGAAGCTGGTGCGGGACATGGGACTCACCCTCATCTTCATCGCGCATGACCTCTCCGTGGTGAAACACATCTCCGATCGCGTGGCGGTGATGTACCTCGGAAAAATCGTCGAGATCGGAGCAGCCACCACCGTCATCGAGCGGCCGCAGCATCCGTACACCCGCGCCTTGGTCAGCGCCATTCCCACCCCCAACCCCGATGTCGAGCGCTCGCGCCGGCGCATCGTGCTCCCCGGTGACCCGCCGTCACCCATCCACCCGCCCCAAGGCTGCACCTTCCATCCGCGTTGCCCCTTTGTCCAGGAACGCTGCAAAGCCGCCTTCCCGCCGCTCATTCCCTACGACGATCGCGACGTCGCCTGCATCCGCGCCGGCGAAATCTGACCGGAATCAGAAAAGGCTACCTCCGGGCCGCGTGGCGACGCAGGAAGGCCAGGCCGACAATCGCAAGCGAGAGCAACGCAAGGGTCGAACCACCGTCGGGCACCCTCGTATTCGGGGTGCCATCGAAATAGCGGGCCGATGAAAATCCACCGACATTCTCTCCACCAACGGACGGCAGGTTGAAATTGCCGCCAGCATCGCCAAGATAGAACGCCTGCCACCACCCGCCGGGGCTCGTGCCACCGCCTCCCGCCTGGCCGGCACCAAAGTGAAAGACCACGTAGTCGTAGCCGGTCAGCGCGACATAGACAGAGTCACCACCCAAACTATCCTCCTGGTGCGCAAGCGAGGGACTGGTGGGCAGGTCGGGATTGAACGCACCATTCCAATTGCTGATGAGGCCGTTGAGAAAAGCCAAGTTACTGCCCGGGTTATTGTTACCCTGCCCATACTGGGCGTTGTTGGCGACCCCAACGACGTTCAACAGGACCCCTGAACCATCAACGGTGATGTTGGTGGGCAGGGCCGATACCGACAGGGCCGTTCCCAAGGACGCAAGAACGGCAAAAATCTTGAGGAGTTTCATAAATGTGTGGACCCAGTGTTAAGTTAGCAAATTTCATTCCATCCAATTGACGTAAAATACATCCACTCGTAAACATCTGGTCATATTATATTTGAATTAAATCCAACTCCAAATCTTCCCTCATCACCAAGCGTCAGATCGAAGCCTACTGTCAGGAATTCCGACGGAAATGGACACGACGGAACGCCCCAGCCGGTTCTCATCATGCGCCGCAACAGGATGTGCACGTTGCACTGATTGTGGGGATTTCGCAGGCGCACCGCTTCAGCGAAACGGGCACCCGCGACGCTGCCCCGGTTGAGGATGCCCACCCGCCCGCCGACAACCTCGATGTTGCCCGTGACACTGTTGCGCCCCGGCAATCCATCGAAGCCGGCGTAGGCGCCGGTGGCATTGACGCTCACGTTGAGCACCGTACAGTCCTGTGCCACCGGCGTGTACAGCCCGATGGCTCCCGGATGTCCGCCAAGGTCGGAATAACGAGCTCAGGTCGGGATGTGGCGGCAATGCCAATTGGCTATCAAAATGTGACTGAGCCGGAATCCAGCCGATCCTTGTATCACCACAGAGGCACAGAGTGCACGGAGGTTGGCCAAGGGGGTTTACCTCCGGGTCCTCCGTGCCT
>CAZOXB010000073.1:0-16401 GCA_964583635.1 uncultured Opitutaceae bacterium
TTGGCGTCGTCGTGCTCGAGGAACGGAATCATTCCCGCGGCGATTGAAATGACCTGCTTCGGAGAGACGTCCATCAGGTGAACGTCGCCAGCCGGCACCTCGAGGAAATTGCCGTCCTGACGGACCGTCACTTTGCCGACAAAGTTGCCCTTGTCGTCAATTTCGGCATTCGCCTGGGCGATGATCTTTCCCTCCTCCTGGTCGGCGGTCAGGTAGTCGATCTTGTCGGTGGCGCGTCCATCCTTGACCACGCGATAGGGCGATTCGATGAATCCGAATTCATTGACCCGGGCGTAGGTGGAAAGCGAATTGATCAGGCCGATGTTCGGCCCTTCCGGGGTTTCGATCGGACAGATGCGGCCGTAATGTGACGGATGCACGTCGCGGACTTCGAAGCCCGCGCGGTCGCGATTGAGGCCTCCCGGTCCGAGCGCGGACAGGCGGCGCTTGTGGGTCACCTCGGCCAGCGGATTGATCTGGTCCATGAACTGCGACAACTGCGAGCGCGCAAAAAAGTCGCGGATGACGGTCGTGAGCGCCTTCGGATTGATGAGCTTCTGCGGAGTGATCGAGTCGACGCTCTGATCGTACATCGTCATGCGTTCACGCACCAAACGCTCGGTGCGGGCCAGACCCACCCGGCACTGGTTGGCGAGCAATTCGCCGACTGTACGGACGCGGCGGGAACCCAGGTGGTCGATGTCGTCGACTACTCCCTCGCCGCGCTTGAGGCGGACGAGGTACTTGGTGGCACCCACCACATCCCCGGCCTCGAGGATGCGCTGTTCGAGGTCGACCTTGAGTCCCAGCTTCTGGTTGACCTTGTAGCGGCCGACACGGCCGAGGTCGTAACGCTTCGGGTCGAAGAACAGGCGCTTCAGCAACGCCTTCGCATTGGCCGTCGTCGGGGGTTCGCCCGGCCGCAGGCGCTTGTAGATTTCCTTGAGGGCCTCCTCCTCGTTGCGGGTCGGATCCTTCTTGAGCGCACGGATGATCGCGCCCTCGTCGGCACCGGTGTCGATCACGCGGATCGCGGTGATGTCATGCTTCTCGAACGTGCGGACGATGGCCTTGGTCAACGGCTCGAAGGCCCGGGCGAGCACGACTCCCTGCTGCGCGTCAATGGCATCCTCGACCAGCACCAGCGTGCTGACGTTCTCCATGTCGAGGGCCTTCGATACCTTGAGCTCCTTGATCTCGTAGAAGAGATTGAGGATGTCGATGTCCGCGCTGTATCCCACGGCTCGCAGAAGCGTCGTGATGAGGAATTTGCGGCGGCGACGGCGGCGATCGAGATAGACGTAGAGCAGATCGTTGTTGTCGAACTGCACCTCGAGCCAGGTGCCGCGGTCGGGAATGATGCGGAAAGAGTGGAGAAGCTTGCCGTTCGGATGGGGAGCGACCTCGAAGGCGATGCCGGGAGACCGGTGGAGTTGGGACACAACGACGCGTTCGGCGCCATTGATGATGAACGAGCCGCGCTCGGTCACCATGGGAATCTCACCCATGTAGATCTCCTCGTCCTTGATGAAATCCTCCTCGCGCAGCCGAAGTTTCACATAGAGCGGGACCGAGTACGTAATGCCTTCCCGGATACACTCGATCTCGGAGTTCTTGGGATCACCGATCGTATAGGAGACGTACTCCAGGACGAGGCGCCCGTCATAGGATTCGATCGGGAACACCTCGCGGAACACGGCCTCCAGACCATGGTTTTTCCGTTGTTTTTCGGGGGTGCCCTTCTGCAGGAAATCCAGATAGGAACTGATTTGCAGCTCGATGAGATTGGGCGGCTGGATTACTTCGCGGAGCTTACCGAAGTTGATGCGGTCTGCGTGGTTGCTACGATCGGCCATGGGAATTCCCGAGTTGATTGACAAAACGACTACAAGACGGACAAGACACCCGGATACGGGCGGTCACGGGCTGCCTCGGGATCGGTGGATCCGCGGCTGCGCCCGACAAATAAGGACCAAAAGAGAAAAAAGGCAAAGGACAGGCCACGCGGCAGCGCAGCCTGTCCTGAAGAAATCGGAACTTTGCGTGAAAATAACGCCAATTGGCTTACTTCAGCTGAATCTTGGCACCAGCGGCCTCGAGCTTCTTCTTGATCTCCTCGGCTTCCGCCTTCGCCACGTTTTCCTTCACCGGCTTCGGTGCGCCGTCGACGAGATCCTTGGCTTCCTTCAAGCCGAGGCCCGTGATGGCACGGACTTCCTTGATGACGCCGATCTTGTTCGCACCGGCCTCCGCCAGAACGATGGTGAATTCCGTCTGTTCGACGGCAGCGGCGGCAGCAGCCGGAGCGGCACCGCCCGCAGGCGCGGCGGCCACGGCAGCGGCGGAAACACCCCACTTGCCTTCAAGATCCTTGACGAGGGCAGCGAGGTCGAGAATCGACTGGCTGGAGAGCCATTCGATGACTTGGTCTTTGGTGATGTTGCTCATGTTATGAATCTCCTGAAGCTGCTAGCGGTTCAGTGGGAACGCGTTTAAGGGACGTATCCCCTAGCCTGCTTCGTCAGAGGTTTCGGGATCGCCGCCGCGGACGTTTTCACGATGCGGCAGCAAAAAGGGTGAATAAAAGGGAGTGAATCAGGAGGCGGCGGCAGGGCTTTCCTTCTGGACCCTGGCATCCACCACGCGGACGAACGACGCGGCCGTGCTCGTGAAGAGACCCAGCAGCTGGGCGCGCAGGACATCGAACGGAGGCAGGTCCGCGATCTGCGAAAGTTCCTCCGCCGTGATGACCTTCCGGTCAATGACGCCGACCTTGACTTCGAGCTTCTTCTTATCGTCGAAGAACTTCTTGAGCACCTTCGCGACGCCCGCCGGATTCTTGCCACCGACGACGACGGCGGTGGGGGCACTCAGGTGGCTTTCGATCTCGGGGAGGCCCAGGGCCTTCGCCGCGACCCGCAGCGAGCTGTTCTTGACGACGTGATACTCGGCCTTCTCCGTCGCCAGTTGGGCGCGGAGCTCGGCGACGTCCGCGACCGTGACGTGGGAAAAATTCGCCAGGATGACGTAATCGCTCTTCTTGAGGTGCGTCTCGACCTCGGAAATGAGGTATTGTTTTTCTGCTCTCATGGTTGGATCGAGCTCCGGTTAGTATTTGGAATATTCCGTCGATGCGAGGTGCACGGACGGACTTTGCGAGGACGAGAGGACGACGTTCCTGATGTAGACGCCCTTGAAGGAGGCCGGCTTGGCCTTGCCCACCGCGTCGATGACCGCGGCCGCGTTTTCGAGAATCTGTGCGGCGGTAAAGGAACGCTTGCCCACGCCCACACCGATGTTAGCGGTCTTGTCCATCTTGAACTCCACCCGGCCGGCCTTGACGGCCTTGATGCCACCCACGATGTCGTCGGTGACGGTGCCGGACTTGGGATTTGGCATCAGGCCCTTGGGACCGAGCACGCGCGCGATGGTGCGGACGGTCTTCATGGCTTCGGTCGTGGCGATTGCGACATCGAAGTCGAGCCAGCCTTCGTTGATCTTGGCCATCATGTCCTGCAGCCCCGCGTGTTCGGCGCCGGCGTCGAGCGCGGCCTTCGGGTTGTCCGTGAAGACAAGGACGCGAACCTTCTTGCCGGAACCGTTTGGCAGCGGCGTCGTGCCGCGGACCATCTGGTCGCCGGCCGTGGGATCAACGCCCAGACGGATGGAAAGCTCGACCGTCTCGTCGAACTTGGCCTTCGGGAACTTCTGAAGGACTTCCACAGCTTCTGCCAGCGGGTAATCCTTGGTGAGGTCGGCTACCTGGGTGGCGCCGCGATAACGTTTGCTTTTCTTTGCAGGCATTTTGACTCCTCGCGGTTCAAGCGTCCGGGAAGGACTCCCGCATGGATGTTGGTTTACGAAGGCAGAAGGAATTTCCGCCAGATTGGTTTGAACTTCAGTCGACGACTTCGATGCCCATGTTGCGGGCGGTGCCGGCGATGACCTTGATGCCGGATTCCACATCCTTGGCATTCATGTCCTTGGCCTTCAACTTGTAGATTTCCGCGAGCTGCTTCTTCGTCACCTTGCCCACCTTGTCCTGATTGGGCTTGGCGGATCCCGAAGCGATGTTGGCGGCCTTCTTGAGAAGAACGGAGGCGGGCGGGGACTTCAGGATGAACGTGAAGCTCTTGTCCGAGTAGACCGTGATGACCACCGGGAGGATCATCCCGTTCTGGTCCTTGGTGCGCGCGTTGAACTCCTTGCAAAACGCCATGATGTTGACGCCCTGTGCGCCGAGTGCGGGACCGACCGGCGGTGCCGGATTTGCGGCTCCGGCGGGGAGTTGGAGGCGTACGTAACCTTGAATCTTCTTGGCCATGATTGGAAATTATTGGATGGAAAGTTATTCGGTGATGCGCTGAACCTGCCAGTACTCGAGTTCGACAGGCGTGAAGCGTCCGAAGATCGAAACTGAAATCTTCAGCTTGCCACGTTCCGGATCGATCTCGTCGATGCGGCCGGTGAGGTTGGCAAATGCGCCGTCGGTCACCTTGACCTCCTCACCCACGTCGTACTGGACCTTCGGAACCTCCTTGCCGGATGCCGCTTCAATCCGGGCGCGAATTTCGGTGATTTCCGATTCACGCAGCGCGGCCGGACGTTCGCCGCCGACAAAACCGATCACGCCGGCCACTTCCTTCACGAAGTACCAGGGCTTGTTGATGACTTTGCCGTCCTCCCCATACAGGCACATATGGATGAAGACATAGCCCGGATAAAGTTTGCGGGTCTTGGTGGTTTTCTTGCCACCCTTGACCTCGGAAACCACTTCCGTCGGCAACAGGACTTCAAAAATCGCGTCATCGAGTTCCTCGGCCTTCTTGAACTTCTCGATGTAAAGCTTAACCTTCCCCTCCTGACCGGAGAGGGTGTGAAGAGCGAACCACTGGGCGCCGGCAGGCGCAGATGTCGAGGCAGCCATGTCGAGACTCAGCCGACCCAGGAGGTGAAGAGATCAACGACCTGAAGAAGGGCAAAATCGCTGATGCTGGTGAAGACGCCCAGAAGAACGGTAGCCACTATGACCATGACCGTGAAATCCCGCAGCTCCGTCTTGGTCGGCCATGCCGCCTTCTTGAGTTCGTCGACCATCTCCCCGAAGAAGATGCGCACCTTGCTGAACGGATTTTTCATGGATGAAAGTGGCAGGGGCGGAGGGAATCGAACCCCCAACCAACGGTTTTGGAGACCGCTACTCTACCAATTGAGCTACACCCCTGTGGATAGGATTTTTAGACGATGCAGCCGAGGCCCCGCAGGGAGCCTCGGCGTGGAAGTTGAAACCGCGGAAGGCGACCTTTATGCCAGAATTTCGGTGATACGACCGGCACCAATGGTACGGCCGCCTTCACGGATGGCAAAACGTTGGGTCTTCTCCATCGCGATCGGAACGATAAGGTCGATCTCGACGCTGACGTTGTCGCCAGGCATGATCATTTCGACGCCGGTCGGAAGGTTGACGATTCCCGTCACGTCCGTCGTACGGAAATAGAACTGAGGGCGATATCCGTTGAAGAACGGCGTATGACGGCCGCCCTCTTCCTTGGTCAGCACGTAGATCTCAGCCTTGGCCTTCTTGTGGGGGGTGATGGTCTTCGGTGCCGCCAGAACCTGGCCGCGCTCAATGCCATCCTTGTCCACACCACGGAGGAGAATACCGACATTGTCACCCGCCTGGCCGCTATCGAGCAGCTTGCGGAACATTTCGATGCCGGTGACGACCGTGCTGGTGGTGTCGCGGAGACCGACGATTTCAACCGTATCGTTGATCTTGACGACGCCGCGCTCGATACGACCCGTGGCAACCGTGCCGCGGCCCGTGATCGAGAAGACGTCTTCAACGGACATCAGGAACGGCTTGTCGGTCTCACGAACGGGCTCGGGAATTTCCGAGTCAATCGCATCCATGAGCTCCGTGATCTGGGCAATACCCTCGGGCTTGCCTTCGAGGGCCGCAGTGGCCGAGCCACGCACGATGCGGGCATTGTCCCCGTCGAACTGGTACTTGCTGAGGAGCTCGCGGATTTCCATCTCGACCAGGTCGAGCAGTTCCTTGTCGTCGATCAGGTCGACCTTGTTCAGCCAGACCACAATCTTCGGCACGCCGACTTGGCGGGCGAGGAGGATGTGCTCACGGGTCTGGGGCATCGGGCCGTCCGCCGCCGACACAACAAGGATGGCGCCGTCCATTTGGGCCGCACCGGTGATCATGTTCTTCACGAAGTCGGCGTGACCGGGGCAGTCAACGTGCGCATAGTGACGCTTCTCGGTCTCGTATTCGACGTGAGCGACGGAAATTGTGACGATCTTGGACGCATCCCGGACGGTTCCTCCCTTGGCGATGTCCGCGTAGGTCTTGACCTCAGCGAGACCCTTGCCGGCTTGAACTGCCAAGATGGCCGTGGTCGTGGTGGTTTTGCCGTGGTCGACGTGGCCGATCGTGCCGACGTTGACGTGCGGTTTTTTGCGTTCGAATGTACCTTTAGCCATAAGAATGGGCGCGAGTTGTGTGAGTAGCGAAGTGTGAGTGCTTGATGACCTCGGGGTTTTACGTCTCCTTAAGGCAATTCGACGTCTTTCAGCTTTCGACCTGGAGCCCAGAACCGGATTTGAACCGGCGACCTCGTCCTTACCAAGGACGTGCTCTGCCAACTGAGCTATCTGGGCAGACCAAAAGACTGTGGGTCAAAAAACGAAAAGAGCGCGAAAAGTGCGCTTCGGCGCACCCAGCGTCAACTGCAATCTTCACGAATTGCTCAAAATGTGGAGCCCCCACTCAGGGGCCAATCCGCAGCCGGTAAATGCCCGGCGACAACCGCCCTCCCATCCGCAATTTTTCCGTCAGATATCGCCGGAAAAATGCATCACAATCCTCAACCCCGGAACTGACCACCAGCGCCAGGTTGCCGACCAGACCACGCCGGTCAATGCTCGCCATCCATTCCATTGGATGCCAGTCGCCCAGAGCAACTCCTGCTGTTCCCTCTAAATTTTGGGCAAAGGTCGTTCCCCCGCCCGCAGCGACGATCTCAAGAAATCCCAGTCGCTGCGGCAAACTGACGGCTTTTTCATCATCCTGCCCCATGGATCGATAGGGATTGGGTTCCATACCCACGCGCAGGCCTCCCGCCGGCGTCTGGGGAAGCTCCACAAGGGGTGGAAAATGCAGTTCCACCCCTTCCACGGGGTTGAAAAGCTTGGGGGGAAAGCGCTGGAGATTCCCCTGCGACGCCATTTGCAGCTTTCGGGGACCAATGGCGTAACCTGCGTTATGCGAGGTGGGAAGAAACAAGGGCGTCGGATCCAGGAGATCCACCTCCGATTGCATCACCTGCGTCAACCCCACACCCATCCCCGGCGGACCGACGGTCTGCAGCTTCGAGGGTTGGGGCACGGGAATGCGGATGAGGGAGAGCGACAGGAGAAAGAGGAGCATCAGCCCACCCCCCAGTCCCACCCATTTTAGGGAGCGGACAACGCGCCCGCGCCGCGGCGGCCGGGAGCCCTCTTGGTTTTCGGCCCGAGCTGGCGGAGTCGACGGAGTGGATTCGTGGTCCATCGTGCCCGGCCTATCGGGGGTTTGCCGGCGCGCCCATGGCGTCGGCCGCTTTCCCGTTGGTTGGTTTGGAAGGTTCCGCCGCGAGAAGAACCACAAACCCCGCGGCATCGGCGGCGCTCACAATCTCCGTGAAGTCGCCCAAGAGCAGTCCGGCGTCGGTGCGCAGCAGGAGCCGGGCTCCGGGATGCTGGCGCCCCTTGTCCGCGAGCCAGCGACGAATTTCCGCAAAGGTATACTTGCCATCCTCCGTGAAAACCAGATCGGGTCCGGCCACGCTGACCACCACGGAGGTGGGGGATCCGAGTTGCACCGCCTGCGGTACAACCGGCAGCCCATACCCGCCATTGCGCACCTGATTGGAGACCACGATCCCCGGCGAGATCACAAAGCGGGAGCCGAACAACACAAAGAACAAAACGATCAGGCCGGCGTTGACAAAATAGAGCCAATCCGGGCCGGTCCTGGGCTTGCGGAGCCGGGAGAGCAGATCGAGGGGACGGGTGACCATCGCAATTGGATTTGGAGCCGCTTCAGGTGGACGAACGGTATTCCGTCAGGAGATAACGCATGATGTCATTGGCGGCCCACTCGACATCCCTCACCAGGGCTCTCACCCGGCCCGAGAGAAAATGGTACGCGAGCTGGGCGGGGATTCCGACCATCAGGCTGCCAACGGCACAGATCAGTGCCTGCCACATCCCGGTGGCAAGCGCATTGGCCGTCGCATACTGCCCGCCGTTCATGAATTGAGTGAACGTCGTGATCATGCCCAGGAGAGTGCCCAGGAGCCCCACTAGCGGGGCAATCTGGGCCAGCGCCGCAATGAAGCCCAGTCGTCGCTCGAGCACGGGGATTTCCACCAGGGCCGCCTCCTGCACCGCATACCGCATCCTGGCCTCGTCGGCGTCGGCATGCAGCAAAGCCGCCTTGACCACCGCAGCCACCGGGCCTGGTGTTTCCTCGCATACCGTCATGGCCTCGATCAGGCGGCGCTTGGCCAGGATATTGCGCACGCCGTCCACAAAAGCCGTGGACCGGATCTGACCGCGGTGCAGAAACAGGGCACGCTCGACGAAGAGCACGACACCGATGACGGCCATCAGCAGGATGACGTACATCATGGGGCCGCCACGCGACAGGAAGGTGAAATCTGGGGTCATGGGTTCGGACTGAAGGGTGTTCGGATCGGTGAGACAAGGGGGCGAAGGGGGCGCGATTCCGGCTTTTCGGAAAGTCTGTTCATGGCGCCGTGTCCCCGTTCTTCACGCCAAAGCGGGCCAGTTTGCCCCTGGCAATGCCCTCCCCGGGCAGGTGATACTGGACGATGAGCATATAGGCCTCGCGGGCCTGCTCGAGCTTGCTCTGGGCCTCCAACAACTCGCCTAGACCGAGCAGCGTGCGCGACATGAAATAGCGGCCGCCGCCGGCCAGTTGCGCCGCCCTGCCCTCGTCGAGGAGAAAGGGCGTCACGACCTGCTGCCACCACACGAGCTGCGCCCGGCTCCTCGACTCGGCGCTTCCCCGGCGCATCAGGAGCAGCCCCAGATTGTACCCCGCCTCGATGCGAACGTCAGGTCCGGCATCCGCCTGGTCCACGAGCCGTTCGTAGATCGCCAGGGCCGCCTCCGCATGGCTCCCCAGTTGTCCTGGTGCGGCAGGATCCACGCTCGCCTGGGCGTTGTGCGCAGCGGCGAGCGCCAGGTATGCGTAGAGAATGTCCGGGTGCTTGGCGAAATTGTTCACCAACAGCTCGTAGATTTGCTGGGCGGGATTGAATTCGTTCAGGAGACGGAGCAGGTCGCCCTGCTTGAGGCGCGCATAGAACACCAGATCACTGTTCGGATACGCTTTGAGCAAATCCTCAAGCAGGCGGTAGGCCTGGTGGTAGAAGGTGTCCTGCCCCCGCTTTTCCGCATACAGGGCGGCCTGGAACAATGCGAACGGGGCGTAGGCGTGACGCGGGAAGTCGTCCTTCAGCTTGACCAGGAGACTCTGCGCATCGACATAGCGGTTCTGGTTGGCCGCGCGATCGGCCTCGAGAAGATACGATTCCACGGCTGCATCGCTCTGCGGGAACTCCGTGCGGAGCCGGCGCAGGATTTCCAACCCCTGCGCCTCCTGGCCGGGAAGATGAAAATGCGCATCGGCTTCCACGAGCCACGCGGTGCTGGCAATTTCCGCCCGGAGCGCCGGTTCCACTCCGTCGAGGCTCTTCAGCAGGTTGTCCACCAGGACCAGTGTCTGTGAGGGCTCTCCCACCTCGAGTGACAGCCGGGCGCGCAGCCACGCCATGCGAACCCGGAGGTCTTCGGGGAGCTTCGAACCGGCCGATGCGGTCGAGCCCTTCAGGAGGCGGTCGACACGATTGTAGGCGGCGCGTGTCGATTCGTCACCCGCAGCCCGCAGCGCCCGCGCGAGATTCCACTCCGCCTGCCAGCGGTTGGTCTCGTCAAACCGCGGATCCTTGACCGCGTTGTCGAGAAGGGCCGCCGCCGCCATCAATCGCGCGGGATTCAACTGCGCCGCCTCAATCTCCGCATAGATCCGCTGGAAAATGAGCACTCCAGGCTCCGGGGGCAGGTTGGGCACGGCTTCCGCCAGCGCCGTGGCGTAGGCGTCGGCTGCCAGCCGGTAATCCGGGGCGCGGAAGTAGGCCTCGGCGATCAGCACGGCAAGTTCCGAGCGCACCGGTGCCGTCGCCTGCCCCGATAAGGCTGCGCGGGCCTGCGTCGCGTAATCGGCCGCCCGGCGATATTGCGGATACTCCCAGGCAATCTTCACAAGGATGCCCAGCGCGTGCGGCTTCAGGCGCGAACCGGGAAAGGCGTCCAGCATGCGCCGCGCATCCGCCTCCGCTTCACGATAATTCTTGGCCGCGAGGTTCAATTCCGAACGCTGCAGGAGCAATTCCTCGAGAATGGGATGCGGTGGTGCCGCGTCGATGAAACGATCGAGCTCGCCGCGAAAGGAGGTGCGCTGCGAGTCGCGGGCGAGCAACAACAGCGCCACCCGCTGTTTCTCCCGGTCGGACGACGCAGCCAGCAGACGCGTCAGGGCATTCCGCCCGACTCCGTCGCCTGCCCCGGCGATCAATCCCAGCAGCAACTGCAGGTCATCCGCCACGGATTTCACCTCGACCGGCAGGACCTGAAGCTGCTGCCGGAGGAAATCGATCGCCTCCGCGCGACGGCCCAGACCATTGAGTGCGACCGGTATCTGGCGCATGGCGATATAGCCCGCCGCCGTGGCCGGGCTCCGCTCAAGGCGCGATCGCATTTCCGCCAGGGCCGCCTCGGTGAACACGCCCGAAATCAGATCGAGTTCACGCAAAGCCAAAGCAAAACGCGCACGCTCCAGCTCCGTGACCGCCGTGTCCATGGCTTGCCGGTAAAACGGCGCGGCCTTCGCGTCGCCGGCAAGTTGTCCCTGCGCAAAATAAAACCAACCGCGGTCCCGCGCGTCCAGATCGGTCGCATTGATCTCCTTGATTTCACGTCGCGCCTCGTCCGTGCGCTTGAGCCTGATGAACGCAAGCGCCAGCCGCAACCGGTATGCCGCCGACGGTGGCCCCACATAGCCGCCCAACGCATCCTCCACCTCCCCCGCCCTGCCTTCGTCCAGGAGCGCCGTGGCCAGTTCCAGCGAGAGGCGATTGCGCTCGGCGGCGGCATCGGGCGGCAACGCCGCCAGCTCCGCGTGAAAGATGTCGATCGCGACCGAGGGCAGGCCCAACTCGAGCGCCCGCCAGCCCGCAAGGTCGCGCAGCGCCTTTTCTCCGGCCGCCGGTGATTGCACAATGCCGCGGGAAACCAACGGCGCCTCCGCTCCCAGCGATGTCTGGGCACGCACCTTGAAAGGAAGTCCCAGGGTCAGCAGTCCGAGACTGCACAACAAAAAAGATCGCATGAGAAGAGTGCTCCGCAACGTGCCTACAAACGCGGATTGACGCAAGCCTCACGGAGAGTCGCTTGCCGCCCGTCGCCGCATCGGCCAATATCCCGGCATGGCTTTGACCGCCCGCCAACAGTCCTTGATCGACGACCTCATGCTGATCGAAGATTCCCAGGAGCGCCTCGCAACCATCACCGACAGCGCACGCAAATTGCCGGCGCTTCCAGAGGATTTCCGCACGGACGCCCATCGCGTGGCGGGATGCCAGTCGCAGGTTTGGATCACCGCTTTGAAACGCGGTGGCACCTGCGTGTTTGTCGGCGACAGCGATTCCCCGTTGGTGCGGGGCCTCGTCCAGCTTACCTGCAGCTTTTACTCCGACGAATCCAGCGGCCACATTCTCGGGCAGACAGAGGCGGACGACCCCATCACGCTGCTGGACCTGGCCCGCAACCTGTCCCCCACCCGCCGCAATGGCCTGGCCGCCGTCCGCAACCGCATCCGCCAACTCGCCGCCACTGCCGCCCCTGAGGTCACCCCGCCCCTGTGAACTACTACGATGCCCATGTCCATTTTCAGGACCCCGCGCTCGCAGCACACTGGCCCACCGTCGCCACCCAGCTCTCGCAAATCGGTCTGGTGGAGGCGGTCTGCAACGGCACCTCTCCCTCCGACTGGGACGCCGTCACCGCTCTCTCCCGAAAACATTCTTGGATACGGCCCGCTTACGGGCTCCATCCCTGGCAGGTGGGAAACGCGGCGGACGGCTGGCTCGACCGCCTGTCCGTCCTCCTGCAGACGACACCGTCGGCTCTCGTCGGTGAAATCGGTCTCGATCGATGGATCCTCGACTCGGCACGTCCGGACGACCCGCGGCTGGCCGGACTGGCCCGCGCGGCCCTTAAAACTCAGGAGGCCGCCCTGGTCGCCCAACTCAAACTGGCGATGCGTTTCAACCGCGTCCCCACGATTCACTGCCTGCAGGCATGGGATGCCCTGGAGGCGATCCTCGCCCGACCGGACTTGCTGCCACCAGCCGGGTTTCTCCTGCACGCGTTTGCCGGCCCGTCGGAAAGGGTCTCTGTATTCTTGGATCGTGGCGCCTTCTTCTCTTTCAACGGAAACTTCCTCGCACCCAAACACACGCGCATCCGGGAGATCTTTGCGCGCCACCTTCCCCTGAACCGGATTTTGGTGGAAACGGATGCACCGTCCATGCCTCTTCCCGACAGCCACCGGAAATACGCCTTCCCTGCCCCACCAGGCAGCGGCATCGCCCCCAATCATCCCGCCAACCTGGAAGCCACCCACGCTGCTCTCGCTGACCTGCGCGGCCTGCCCGTCGCGGCCCTGACCGACGCGGTCGAGGAGAACTTCCACCGGCTTTTTAAGCACTGATTCATGCACGCGAACAACCTGCTTTACGGATGAAGCAAAGGGGCCATTGCGGCGCCCGGTTTCGCGCGCAGGATATGACGAGTCCTGTGCCCACGATCCGCCCACTTTATGACGCTCCCCCCCATGGCACGTGCCCTCCCCTTCGCGCTGGGCCTGTTTTTCCTCAGTTCGCAACTTCCGTCGGCGCAGGCCGCTGAAGACGGCCCGCCGACAGTCACTCCGGGGCTGCCTAAGACTGATCTCGACGTCATTGCCGGCTGGGTGCAATTCCGGGCCGCCCCGGATGCACTGTATTTCTATCTCAACACCGAGGCCCTGGAATTGCTGGCCCAACGAAACCAGCAGATAGGCAAAGTCCTTTCGACGGAGGATTGGAAGCGACAGCAGGAAAAGGTGCGACACACGCTCGCCGAGATTGTCGGTCCCTTTCCCGAGCGCACCCCGCTGAATGCCCGGATTGTCGGAACGGTCGAGAAAGCCGATTACCGGATCGAGAACATCGTCTTCGAATCGCAGCCCGGGTTCTATGTCACGTCAGCGCTGTTCCTGCCCAGGCACCTCTCGGGGCCGGCGCCAGCGGTGCTCTATGCCAGCGGCCATGCGATGAGCGGTTATCGGAGCGGATATATGCGCACCATTCTCAATCTCGTCAAAAAAGGGTTCGTGGTCTTCGCGTGGGATCCCATCTCCCAAGGTGAACGCCTGCAGTATATGGACGAGTCCGGCAAGCCCTTGGTGGGTGGCAATAATGCCGAGCACGCCTATATGGCCCAGCAAGCGATGCTCACGGGTTCCACCCTCTCCCGCCATGTCATTTGGGATGGCATTCGCGCAGTCGACTACCTCCTCACGCGTCCGGAGGTGGACCCCAAACGCCTTGGCATGACCGGGCGCTCGGGAGGCGGATTCCAATCGCTCTACATTGCCGCATTCGACCAACGGATCCACGCCACGGCGCCGGAAAACCATGTGACCAACAACACGCGCATTCTCCAGAAAATCGGCCCCCGCGATGGCGAGCAGAACCTGTTTCGAATGTTCGCCCATGGGATCGATCACCCGGACTTGCTGACGGCGCGGGCGCCCCAGCCGACCCTGATCATCGCGACCACGAACGATCTCCTCAACATCGAGGGCACGCGAGAGACCTTTCGCGAAGTGACCAGGGCTTATCGGGCCTTGGGCGGGCCGGAGAACCTGAAGCTCGTCGAGGATGACGCCGGGCATGAGTCCACCACCCGGAACAATGAGAGGATGTATGCGTTTTTCCAGACACAGCTCAACAATCCGGGCTCGTCCAAAACCGAACAGGTGGAAATGCCGACCCGGGACGAGTTGCGTGTAACCCCCACCGGCCAAGTCTACACGTGGTTGAAAGGCGCAACCCTTCCGAGCCTCACGCGGCACGAAGCCGATCGGCTCGTCGCGCAACGTCAGGCCGAAATCTCCGCATCGGGTTTCAAGCCCGCCGCCGTGGTGGAGGCCGCCAAGCGGGAGAGCGGCTACCGGCCGCCGAATCCCGCGGACCGGCCGGTGCTTACGGGCCGCAGCCTCCGCGATGGCTACGTGGTCGAGCGCTATTTCGTGCAAGGCGAAGGTGACTATCCCATTCCCTATGTTGCGATGTTGCCCGAACACCCCAATGGACGGGCGCTGCTTTTCCTTCACCCGCGAGGCAAGGCAGCCGATGGCGGCAAAGGTGGGGAAATGGAGCGGCTTGTCCGACTGGGATACAAGGTGCTCGCGCCCGATCTTATCGGAACCGGCGAGGTCGGCCCCGGGATTTCCTCCGGAGAGAAGTACGTTGGCCATCTGGTGAAGTCCGGCATCAACTCCAAAACCTGGTATCTGGGGATGTTTATCGGCCGCAGTGTGCTGGGCATTCGCGCGGCGGACGTCGTGAAGCTGGCCGCCATCCTGAAAAGCAAGGGCGCCTCGGACGTGGCGGCCGTGGCCTATGGCACGATGGGCCCGGTACTGCTCCATGCCGCCGCGTTCAGCCCGGACATCTCCCGCGTCGCGCTGATCGATTCATTGAGTTCCTACCATTCCGCGGCTGCCACGGAGCTCTATGCGCCCCAGTTCATCGAGACCTTCGTACCGGGCGCCCTGCGGTCCTACGATCTCCCGCTGCTCGCGGCGGC
The DNA here is from genome assembly GCA_964583635.1 of uncultured Opitutaceae bacterium. Lineage (GTDB taxonomy): Bacteria > Verrucomicrobiota > Verrucomicrobiia > Opitutales > Opitutaceae > UBA6669. The sequence goes on from CAZOXB010000073.1 coordinate 14,998, forward strand.
CCTCGCTCCCCGGCGACTCATCCTGCACAATACGGTGAACGGCGGGGCACAGCTCCTTCCCGTGGACAGCGTGAGACGTGAATACGCGCTGGCCTACGCCGCTTTTGATTCCACCAAGGCTGACAACAACCTCGTGGTGAGCACGAGCGACGACGTGAAGGAGCCGCTGACCCGGCTCTTGAGCGATTGAGGTGATCACCATCTTGCAACTTGGACGTTTCCTACTCCTCGCACCCAAACACACGCGCACCCGCGAGGTATTCGCGAAATTCCTTCCCCTGAACCGGATCCTGGTCGAAACGGATGCGCCGTCCATGCCCTTGCCCGAGACCTGCCGCCAGTTCTCCCTGCCTGCCCCGCCCAATGCCGGGCGTGCCGCCAATCACCCTGCCAACATTGCAGTCACCTATGGCGCCCTCGCCGGGATCCGCGGCCTCCCGATCAGCACCCTCGCGGAAGCGGTGGAGGAAAACCTCCGACTGCTGTTCAATCGCTGAAACGGCAAGCCAACACGACCCGACCGGATGATCCCGCCGTCAAATCCGGCGAGACGAGCGCAAACAACGCAACAGGTGTCGGCAGATTTTCCTGGGTCACTTGCCGGCGGACCACCCGCCATCAATCATGAGATTGGAGCCGGTGACCATGGCGGATTCGTCCGCCGCCAGATACAAGGCGGCAGCCGCGATTTCCTCGGAACTGGCCATGCGACCGTTGAGCTGCGTGGAGGCCATTTCCCGATAAGCTTTGGCGGGGTCCGGATATTCGGCCAGGCGTGCCTTCACGAATGGCGTTTCGACCCGGCCCGGACAAATGGCGTTGAAGCGAACTCCGGTGTGCGAGTGATCCAGAGCCAGGGATTTCGTAAGTCCGACGAGGGCATGTTTGGTCACATTGTACGCCAGCCGCTCCCGGACTGCGATGACACCGCCAATCGACGCCAGGTTGATCACGCTTCCCCTGGCGCGCAGAAGCATCCCCGGGACAAAGGCCTTGCAGAGATTGAACGGTCCCCGGACATTGACAGCAAGAAGACGGTCGAGGTCGGTGGCCTCGGTTGTTAGCAGGTTGCCGACGTGACCGATGCCGGCATGGTTCACCAAGATATCCGGCGGGGGCATGGGACCGGCGAGCCCGAGCGCGGCCGCGGGATCGGCGACATCGAGCTCGGCAAAGTCCGCCTTCCCGCCGGCCGCGTGAATCAAATCAACCGATTCCGCTCCGGCCTTGACGTCCCGATCCGCAACCCAGACGACCGCGCCTTGTCGCGCGAAAAGTTGTGCAATTGCCCGTCCGATTCCGGAACCGGCGCCAGTGACAATTGCGATCTTCTGAAGCAGGCTAAACATTTTTCACAGGCATCCCGCGGGAATAAAGGAAAAGCGGTTGGAGTTGCCCAGGTTC
>CAZOXB010000074.1:0-16354 GCA_964583635.1 uncultured Opitutaceae bacterium
CTCCCGATCAGTCTTCATGCCGCCGGCGATATTCACCCGGCGTGATCCCAAACCGCTGGCGAAAACAGAGGATGAAATACGGTACGTCGGTGAAGCCGCAAAGCCCGGCGACATCGGTGACGTTGTAACGCAGATCGCGCAAGAATTGGAGGCTGCGCTCCAGCCGGATTTCGTTCACGTAGGTGCGGAAATTTTTCTTCGTGTGGGCGTGAAAGAAGCGCGAAAAATGATTGGGGTGCCGATTGAAGAAACGTGCCGTTCCCTCGCGGCTGAGGTTGGGATCCGACCAGTGTTCGGACAGGTAGTCACAGACCAGCTGCCAGAGCACCGACTGGCCGGGGCGCACATGCTCGGGGGCCGACTCGATCAGCTCGATCAGTTCGGTGAGCAGCAGTTCAGCCAGCAGCTTGAACATGCGGTCACCCATCCGGTCGGCCGGCTTTTCCTGGAAGAGCTGAAGCAGATGCTTTCCCTTGTTTCCCAGCGTCTCCGTCGTCCGCCATTGCGCGACGTAACGGCAGGCGATCGAGCCGTCCGCCGCCATTGCGCGACGGGCGGTGATCATGAGGCGGGTCGAGTCGGGCCGGAAGATCACGCCCAGCGAACGGTAGTTCACCCGCGGTATCGGGCATATCCACGTGTACGGAGCAAGGAAGAGGATCTGACCGGGCAGCACATCGACAAGCATCTCCTTGTCCTGTTCAATTGTCAGGAATGTCCCGCGGCCCTCGAGCACGAGGATAAGCCGGGGAACCTCCATGAAATAAGCGGGTTGGTCGTGCGCCGGGCGCTTCCCCTCCAGAATCCGCACCACCGGCTGAGTGGATGCCGCGGCTGTCGCGCCGGTCAGTGCGGCAAGGATTTTCTTGCGGTCCTCGGAGAAGCGCATGGGATGCGGCGGATCAAGGCAGGTTCGAAGAGGGAGGCAAGTCCGCCGCGAATCATCAAGGTGACGGGACGGATCGGACCCGGAACCATCCTGTGAATCCTCCGCAACATCGGGGCCCGATCCGACCGTCAGGGAAACGTCGCTGGAGAGGTGAGCCACGGACCCCATGATCAAATCAAGCCGACCACCCGTTGGCCTGCGCGCGAGGCGGATCCTGCAGGATGCGCTCGACAGAGCCGTGCCAGAAGGTCAGCCGATTCGCAACCACCGTGATGACTGCGAGACCGGTGCGTGTGGCCACGATGGCGGGACAGCATCCGGATCCACCGGGCGCCTCAATGGCGCGCAGGGAAGTCCAAGTCCGGCCTTTGTCGCGGGACAGCGCGACGGTCAGCACGTCGCGGTGGTCGATGTTCGGACCGCGAAACGCCAGCGCCACGGATCCATCACCCAAGACGGCGAAGTCTGCACCGCCATCCGCCGAGAGTGCCAGAGCGGAACCAACCACCCGTTGCGAACCGTCCGCCGGTTGCTGTTCGATCCAAACCTCCCTGCGTCCGGGCGGACCGTTGATCACGAGCGAAAGCCTGACGCCATCCGAACTTCCACAGACCGGGGCGGCGGGCTCGTTCCGAACCAGCTCGGGCTCCGACCAGGCAAGGACATCGTCCGAGGTCACCGAGATCCAGGCACGCCCATCCGTCCCTGAGACATGCAGCTTCACGCGTCCGCCCGCGGTCCGATGGAATCGCAGAGACCCAATCGGCACGGGAGGCATTATGGTCAGGGTTTGCGGCGCCAGCCATTGCTTTTCACGGCGCTCCACCCACCATATCCGGCCTGCAGCAACCCATGCGGCGACGAAACGGCCGTTGCCGAGGCGGGCAAGCACAGGGGCTCCTTCCGGCTCTCCCGGCCAGGGCAATAGCTGAACGGCTTCGTCGGTGAGCAGATCCTGGCGCAGGTAATCTCCGTAGTCCGACAGATCGAGTGACTGCCCGCCGGCACGGATCGCAGCCTGCAACTGCGAAACGTCGAGTCCGCGAAGATCCGTGTCACCTTCGATGCAAAGGCGTGCCGCGTGGCCGGCCGCATAGCCCATCTGGGCAACCACAGCCATGACGCGGAACGCACTCATCGCAGTCTGGTCGGCAGACGCGCCACGTCCGGGAACGAGGAGGTTACGCGCGCCTCGGGGAATCATCATGCGCAGCGGCAGATGGTGCGGATCAAGCATGTCGGTGATGCCCGTTCCAGCGCGCTCCATCCGGTCCGGCCAGTGAAAATCGATATGGTAGGTGTTGACGGCGACCGCGTCCGGGAAAATCGCCGCCCGTCGCACCTCGGCTTCGGTCAGGACATGCTCACCGATAATCCGTCGCTCTTCCCGCACGCCAATGCCACGTGACACCGAGGACAATACATGCGTATCGAGACGCACACCCTTGTAGCCCACCGTCTGCAGGTAGAAGATGAGTGAGTGCATCTGGCGGCGTGCAAAGATTTCTGCAGCGGATCGATCGAGCCCGTCCGCCGCATCGAAGCCCACTACCTTCATTTTCACCTCCACCTTGCCGGACGGGAAGCGATGAAGGCTCGTCATCGGAATCTCATCGTCATGCCGCCAGCGCGGGCAGCCTTCCGGCAGCACCGGTGAAACTTTCGCGCCTGTTTCCCATAACGTGAAATACAGGCTCATGGGCAGTTGCCGGTTGGCTCCCTCGTGTTCGACGGGGAAGCCGGTCATGAACGGAACGATGCAGGATCCTGACGCGTCGATCACAAAGCGCGGTTCCAACTCCAGCACCTCGCCGGCCGTCGCCAGGGTTAATCGGTGCACCACACCGGCTTCGGCTCGAGCGCCGATTACCCGGGCATGCAGGAGTACATCGATATCGCGGGCGACAACCTTTTCCTGAAGGAAAAATGCACACCATTCGAGCTCATAGGAACGACGATCCTCATTCGGGTTGTAGGGTGCAATGAAACCATGACGAGACAGCCGCGTCACGAGGTCGGCAAACTCGTTGTTGACGTGCTGAGTGTCGCCACAAAAGCCGGCGACTCCGCCGACTGTTCCCTGGCCGCCAAGCACGTTGCTCGGCTCGACCAGCAAAACACGATTGCCAGTCTGTTTGGCCGCCAGCGCCGCCATCACGCCTGCCATGCCTCCCCCGACGACCACGATATCCAACACGCGTGGCAGGGCTTTGGACCTCGAACGGAACGGTGGGGCAGAAACGGCTTTGGATTCCTGAGCCATGGGGCGGGCAAGAAATCCTAGAGGTCCGAGTGCCTCGAAGGGAGCGGAAATTCGCACTCAAAAAATGGAAATTGTAGCGTCGTGCCTATTACGGTCGAATCCACGGCGCAGGTAGCTAACCAGGCATTTGGGGGACACTCCGTCTGCAGATCTTGCCCTCTTGCCTGAACATCTCTCCCCTTCGTTCCAATTCCAGACACGGTTCTTGCCCAATGCCTCCCATGGGCGCCGTCAACGTCCCGCGCCCGGTCCGACTCAACGCCCGGAAGGCGGGGTAAGCAGAGCCAACTGCCGGGTGACAGTTTCGATTTCTTCCTTCAGTTTCGCCAGGCGCTGCTCCTGGTTGGACCTGATTCCCAGGAGGTACTCCTTCGATGCCACATCATCGGGATTGGTGCGAAGGCGCTGGTTGGCCGTCATCATCTTGTCGAGTTCCCCCTTTTGAGCCTGTAATCTTTCGAGGCGTTTCGAGAGTCCCTCGTGAATGACATCCCTCATGGGGCGCCCATCGATTGCGGATCGGAATGCAGTATCCACCGCATCCGATCCGCTGGCCACCTGCCGGATCATGAGCGACAGCTTCAGTTCGGCACAGGCATCCTCAAATGCCCTCCAGACCTCCTGATCGAACTGCTGCGCGGTCTTCGATTTCCACATGGCAAAAGCGAGCACGGTCTGCGATTTAACCGTCTCATCCAGTGGATCGCTCCGGGAGCAGCCGGCCCACCAGCCCACGAGGAGGATCAACAGTATGCCGCGCATCAACGCCACCATCACCGCAGCGTTGCCCGTTGCCGGGCGGCGGGCAAACCAAAACGCCTGGCGCGCCAACGGCAACGGCCGCCCGGCGGTCACGCGGGCCGCAGTTCCGGAATCCAACCTGGCAGGAAGGCATTGAACTGGGGCCCCGGGGCGGCCGCTGACGACATGATCCCGAGTTGAGAGAAGCTCTTCCGGCTCGGACGCGCGATGTTCAAGGGATCCTCGATCGCACCGAAAAGCATGTACCAGTGATGCCGATGCTTGACGAACGTGCCGTCAAAGTGAGCGGGCAGATACATGAGCACGGACCATTCCGGCCACCGTGTGGGATCGGCCCATATGCTCTCGGCATCAACCGTGCAGGTGACCAGCCCCTTGAAGATCTCGCCGTCCACCGGAATCGCGCGGCTGGCATCATTCTCGTAGTGGTACGGCCGTGACGCCGCAATCCAGGTGACATGCCCCTGGTGATACACGATTGTGCTGGAATTCTCGCCAATCGTCTTGCCGGAGAAATGGGGTCCGTCCCAATCCAGGAGATTTGTCGACCGATAGACAGGATTCTCCCCCGTCTGGCGGCGGCAAACCATGAGCCAACGGAGCGAATCTCCGAGCTGCACCACCGAGACCTCGCCGCCCAGCGCATCGAACAAACGCCGGTCGGTCCAGGTGTGGCCGTTGTCGGTCGTGTAGACCCCATTCATGCCCGAGCCGTTGCAGAACACGACAAAGCCCTGGGTGTCATGACCGCCCACCGCGGCGGGAAAGGAGTTGAAGGTGAAGCCTGGTGACATCGGCGCCCGCACGTGCTCGAGCGTCCGGCTGTGCCAGGATTTCCCGTCGTCATCTGAATACATGAAAAACGGCTTGAGGATGATTCCCTTGACGCGATCGGACGCATCTCTCCGGGATCCGAAAATGCCGATGCGGCCGTTGCCCATCCGCCGCGCCCGAATATCGGTGCCGGTGATGCCGCCCTCCTCCTGGTAGATCGTGCGGATGTTCTCGAGGGTCTGTCCGCCGTTCCGGGATTCTCCCATGCGCACCACCGAATCGGGATCGCTGGCGCCATGGATGCTCGCTTCGCGCCAGAAGAACAGCCAGCGGTCCTTCAGAATCACGAGACCGCTGCCGCGACTGCGATGCTTCGTGTGGTCCGTGACAAGGGTCACGCGTGGGAACGGCCAGAAAGGATGTGCCGGCGGCAGAAAGCCATCGTTTGTCGGATCGGTCGGCGGAGCCGTTTGAGCCGCGGCCGTTGCGCCGACCGACGCGGTTGCCGCGGCCACACCCGCAAGCGCCGAGGCGCCGATAAATCTGCGCCGGTCAATGACTGCTGTCGGTGCTGAATTCGAACTCGGGGAAGCATCCATGAATGGAATTGGCATGCGGGAGGCACCTCAGTTGTCGTGGTTCTTGGCAAGGTCCGGAGGCTGTGGATTGTCCCTGCGCTGCACCATCAGGGCACCGGATTCCCGGTCCTCAAGCAAAAGCAACGCGGTCTTGGCGACCATGCGCTCGATGGCATCCCGCGAATCGTATTCTCCATGGACAGCGTGGGTTTTGACACCACGCACCTGATCGACCAGGTAGATCAGCTGGACACCGGATTGCTCGACAAACCGCACGAGGGAGACCGACGCATCACCCGCCTCGATGGAAAAATGTTTTCGACGGGCTTCCCCTTGGGCGGACTGACTCAGCGGAAAGGCAGCATCGGACGTCGGTCCAATGCAGACGCCCAGACACGAAAGAACCACCGGAAGCAGGACGGGCGCCGAGGGGAGGAATCTCATTGGTGGACTGAGCGATGCCGTGCAGAGCAGCGCTCCTGTCCTTGAGACGAACAGCCATCCGGGAGGGACTATCCCTTCACCATCAGGGTGGCGTACCAGGCTGGGGAGCCCGCCGGAGGAGAATACGATTGGGTTCCCTGCGCTCCACGCTGATCTCATTGGCACTCACCAGCAGCCGGAGGAACGCCTCGACGTTGCCGGGCCGGAAACTACCCCCAATCGAAAGCCCGTTCAGCGCGGGATCGACAATCTCGATTTGCAGCGAACCGCGCTGGTTGAACTGCCGCACGACATCCGCCAGCGTGGCGTTGGTGAAGTACAGCCGCGGATTCTGCCACGCCAGCGCGCGGTGTTCCTGATCGATGGACACCGTTTCGATGGCAACACCCTGCGGATGCCTCCGGAAGGCCTCGGCACTGGGAATGAGTGCACGTTGCCCGGCGGTCATGATGGGCGCTTCCGAGGCTGCGGTTTCCGCATTGTCGGAGGACGCGAGGGAAATTCGCCCATGGGTGACCAGCACTTCGACGGACTGGTCCTCCGCACGAACATTGAATTCCGTTCCCACAGCCCGGACCCGCAGCCCGTTGGCCTCAACCACAAAGGGCCGCGACGCATCCCTCGCGACGACGAAATAGCCTTCACCACGCACCAAGGCGATATGCCGCTCCCGATTGGAAAAGCTGACGCGCACCTCCGTCCGGGCGTTCATTTCCATCGATGAACCGTCCGGCAGCAGCAATCGGTAATAGCCGCCCGCCTCCGTGATGTAATGCTGCCCGGTCGGCCGGGAGTCGCCCGGCAGCAGACGCTTGAAACCCAGGAATCCGCCGAGAGCGAGGCAGGCTGCCACGAGCCCCCAAACGACAGCCGGTTTGCGGGTCCGCCGGCTGGGAACAAGCAGGTCCGGATCTGGATGGCAAGTCGCGCCAGGACGGTAGCCGCGCAGGGTCTGGAGTCGGCTCCATGTCGCCCGAAGGCGCGAGGTTGCCCGGCGATGGCTGTCCGCCGAATCCAGCCAACGTTGATACTCGATGCGTTGCTCTGCCGAGAGTCCCACGTCCTCCTCGATCAGCCACGCAGCCGCACGGGCTTCAATCTCATCCTTGTTCTCCGGCTGCTTCATGGATGCGGTTTGCCCGCGGCAGTTGACGGTCCGTCAATGATGCCGCGGGCTTCAAAGTAATCGGTGCAACGCCGCATGCCCTTTGCCAGCTGCGCCTTGACCGTGAATTCCGAAATGCCGAGTTGATCCGCAATCTCCCTGGCCGGCATTCCGTAAAGCAACCGCAGCGTCAGGGTCTGCCGGCAGCGGGGAGGCAAGGTCTTCATCGCCTCCGCCAGCATGTCCATCTCCTGCTGCCGGTTCAACGCCTCACTCGCGTCGGGAATGTCATCGGCGGCAAGATGATGCGAGTCATCAGCAATCGGTTCGAACACGGCCAGCTTCCTTCGTCTGAAAATATCCAATGCCGCATTCCGGGCGGTTGTGAAAAGGAACGCCTTGGCATAACTGATGCGTCCCTTCTCGTGGGCACGAATCAGGCGCAGGTAGGTTTCCTGCACCAGGTCGTCGAGGTCGCTGAGCGATGGGAACAGTCCGCGCAGGTACGAACGCAGCGAGGGCTCATGCGGCTGGATTTCGTCGTGAAACCAGCGCATGGGGTCCTTGCGCTCAACCAACAGGGGCGAATTGGAGTCCTGACCCATCGCCCTGAAGGGATACCGCAGAGAGGGGGCAAACGGCCAACCATAAATCGAACAAAAATGACTCACGCGGGGTAGTTCCAATCGCCCGTTCATTCGTCTTTGCCCAGACTCGGGGAGTGTGGCGGATTTCCCCGGGCGCATCTCCGTTCACCTCGGCAGGAAATGTTTCAGAAGTTCATAGTCCTTCCCTGCCCAGGCTTCGTCTAAAGACATGTGACACCCTTGCGCGACTGGAATCGCGATCCGCAATCCCCCAGGCAATCCATACCTTTCAAGCTTGTTCCTATGCGAACTCGGCAACTCCGGCAGGCAGTCGGCGTGGTTTGGGCGTTCATTTGCGCCCTGACACCGGCCATCGGTGCGGGCATCAACCAGGTTCGCGCTTACGACATTCCGGCGGGTGACGGCGATACCGCACTCGACAGGTTCACGGACCAGTCGGGTTACGACGTTGCCTACACGGCCGCCGTGCTGCGGCGCATTCACGTTTCCGGAATCAAGGGACGTTATCACGCTGAGGACGCCCTCCGCAAATTGTTCGTCAATGCGCCTCTCGACATTCTGAGGGACGAACAGACCGGCGCATTCCTGATCAAGCCGAAGCCGGCGGGAAGCACCACGACAACTTCCGATCCATCACCTCCCATGAAAACACGAAGCGTTCTGAACCGGATCCTCGGATCCCTCGCCCTGAGCACCGCCTCCCTGCAGGCGCAGCCGCCACCCGAGGCGGCCCCGGCCACCGACGAGGTGCTCACCCTCTCCGCGTTCCGGGTCAGCACGAGCCCCACCAACGAGTACCTCGCAGCCGATTCGATCACAGGCACACGGGTTGCCAGCAAGCTGTATGAGCTGCCCTTCGCCGTGACGGCGGTGACAAGCGAGTTCATGAACGACTTCATGCTCATGGAGCTGAATGACCAGTTGGCGACCGTCAGCGGCTTCTCTCCGAACGAGAACGAGAACAACTACCAGCTGCGTGGGTTCGCATCGGGCACGACCCTCGTGGATGGGTTTCGCTGGATAGGTTCGACCGCGGCGACGTTCAACACGAATGTGGACCGGATTGAGGTCATCAAAGGCGCGGTCGCCTCGATCTATGGACAGATCAACCCCGGCGGGGTGATCAACACCATCACGCGCAAGCCCCAGGCACGCGCGGAGCAGGGAATCAACCTGCTCCTCGGATCCCTCGACAACCAGCGTGCCACGGTCTATTCGACGGGCCCCTTGGGCCAGGGGAAAAAATTCTTTTACCGCGCAGACCTCTCGTACCAGCACCGGGACTATGTGCCGCAGTTTGCCGACCAGACGCAGAACTATGCCAGCCTGCAGTTCGCATGGCGCCCGAGCCAGGACACCAATTTCAATCTGGCCGCCGCATGGATCGATTCCCACAAGCACGTATTCGTGGGCCTGCCCATCAACAGCGTGGTCCTCCAGGATCCCTACCGGCCCGTCGGGCGCACCTATACGCTCTACACCGGCCTGAACTACGATCTGTTCGATTTCAGCTATCAGGGGCCCGGTTCCTATCAGGATTCACAGACCAAGAACCTGCGGGCCACGTTCGAGCACCGGTTCAATTCCGTCATATCCCTGCGTGCCGGCCTCAACGCCATCGATACCTCGCGTCAGGTCAACCGACAGGCCGGCAACACCTACGCCGTGGCGACCCGGTCAATGTCGCTGCGGCCCATCTGGCAGGATCGCGACCAGACGGGTGTCGCGGCCCAGATCGACACGCTCGCGGAATTCTCCACGGGCAGGATCGCCCACAAGCTGCTGTTCACCCTGGACTACAACCGCGAAAAACAAGGGGACTACAACCTGCAGATGTCCAACGCCAACCGCCTCCTGTACGCGCGCCAGCCGGTTCTGCTGCCCGATACTCCCATCTACGGCTACGATCTGTATCGCGACCATCCCGGAGCCTACGATGAAGTCACCACCGATGAAAAGGTGGGCTATTCGGTCTTCGGTGCATTCCTGAGCGAACGGGCCGCACTGTTTGACAATCGCGTCATCCTGATGGTTGGCGGGCGATACGACAAGGTCTACACCGACCCCACGACCGGCGGCGTCGGCGGCAAGGACTATTGGGTCTCGGATTTCACCTACCAATCCGGCGTGACATTCCGTCTGACGCCGGGTGTCAGCCTCTACGCCAACAAGAGCACGTCCTTCAATCCGCAGGCGAACCTGGACCTGCAGGGCAACCCGCTGCCGAACGAGCAAGGCGGCGGACACGAGTTCGGCGTGAAAATGACGCTGTTGAAGGACAAGCTCAACCTCTCGCTGAACCGGTTTCAAGTGGATCGAAAGAACATCGCCACCCTCGTTGTCGACCCTGAAACCCTGATCGAGGACTACGTCCTTTCCACCCACGAACGCTCAAACGGTTATGAAGTCGACCTCAACTGGCAGGTCACCGACCAGCTGCAGATCCTGGGTGGATATGGATTCACCGAGGCTCGCGCGATCAACAATGCCTCCGCCGCCTATCTCACGGGACTGAATGTGCTGAAACGTGTGCCCGAGAACAATCTGGGCTTCGCGGCCCGCTACAAGTTCGGCGGTCCCCTGAAGGGCCTCATCGCCACCGCCAACGTGCGCTGGCTGAGCGAATCCATCATCAACATCGGCGGGCGCACCGTCACCCCAACCAAGGCCAATCCGGTCAACAACATCCGGTTTGAGAACGGACTGCTCCCCTATCCCAACGCTCCCGAAGACTCAAAGGTCAGTGCCGGAGCACCCGTCCGCCTGCCCGACGGGCGCGAGAGCATCTACAACGGAGCGTCGGTGGTTTGGGATTTCGGCCTGGGATACAGCTTCAAGGCCCGGAAACGGTTCACCCACAAGCTGCGGTTGAACGTGAAGAATGCGTTCGATGAGAAGTACGTCTACGGCGCAGGCAACGCCGGCGACCGACGCGGTGTCTACGGGGAGTATAGCCTGAGGTTCTGAACTCGAACGGCATCCAGGCGGGAGTCTCTTCCGCCTGGGCGGGCAGGCCGGGTGGGGCGGCCGCAAACTTCGCGAATCAAGAGTTCCCCTAGCCCGGAAGGCACCGGCGCATCAGGCAACGGGCGACCCATCAACTCCCCTTCAAAGAAAGTTCTGGATCCGAAGGAGCTGTTTCGTCCAGAACGGTGGGCGATGCGTTCCACCGGCCTCCAACGACGGATCGGGTTGCTGCTCGCCGGATTGGTGATCGCCGGATCCGTCCCAAGGGCAGCCGGAGATCAAACCCGCACCCATGGCGGCTACTACACGCCGGAACGCCTCGCCAACGCGCGCCACAACACGGCGCGTTTCGCATGGGCTCGCGAAATCCGCACCGCCGCAGTTGACCGGGCGACGCCCTGGCGCATTCGCTCCGATGAGGAATTATGGGCTTTGATCGCGGGCCAGGATCTGCCCCGCACGATCAATGTCACGCTGACCCGGGGCCCAAACGGAACGACCCAGGCAGGTTGCCTGGAGTGCGGCCGGGCGATTGAACGGTTCGGGCAGTACCCCTATGAACCCGATTTCGACCGGCAACCGTGGAAGCTGAAATGTCCTTCGTGCGGCAGCGTATTTCCCAAGAATGATTTTGGCGCCTACTACCGCAGCGGCATCGACGGGAGGGGGCTTTTCTGTCCGGCGCGTGCTGATCGGCGGCTCCTGTTCAACGCGGAACATCCCGATCCCGCTGACCCTCTGCACCGGTTCGGAGTGGATGATGGTTTTGGTTTTGTCGACGCTTCCGGCCGAACCCATCGCTATATCGCATACTACGCCTGGAAATACTGGAGATGGATCATCGACGGCCTCATGGCGCTCGCGGATGCCTATGTCCATACGGGTGAACCGGTCTACGCGCACAAGGCCGCGGTCCTGTTGGATCGCATTGCAGATGTCTATCCCGAGATGGACTGGAAGCCGTACGCCGACCGCGGCTGGTATCACTCCGACGGGAATCGCGGGGTCGGGAAGATCGAAGGTGCCATCTGGGAAACGAACGTCGCGCGAAAACTGGCCGAGGCATACGATGCCACCCTGAGCGGCACGATAGACGACGCGGGGCTCTTTGCGTTTCTTCAGGAGCGCGCCCGCCGTTTCCGGCTCCCAACCCAAAAGGGAACCCGGGCAGACTTCGTACGCGCGATCGACGAACGGGTGCTGCGGACCATCCATCGGGCAGTGCTGAGCGGGCAGATCCAAGGCAACGAGGGCATGCATCAAATGACAGTGGCATCGTGCGCCATGGCCTTGAACACCGACCCGGAAACCGGCCAATGGCTCGATTGGCTGTTCGCACCGGACGGAGGGGCAATCCCGGGCATCCTGCTCAGCCAGTTTGACCGCGATGGTGCAAGCGACGAGGCCGCGCCGACCTATGCCGCGCTCGCCGGACAGCTGTTCAGCCGGCTTGCGTCGCGACTGCACGGATACGCTCTTCCCGGAAAGCATGACCTGATGGCAGACTTCCCGCAACTGCGGGCAACCTTCGGCTTCGCGGCCAGGCTCGCCGTTCTGGGGCGGGCGGTTCCCAACCTGGGAGATTCCGGATCGACCGGCCTGGTGTCATCCGCCCCCGCCAATGCACAGTCCTGCGCCGAAGGATTTCGCATCACCCGGGATCCATCCCTGGCGACGATGGCGTACCGGCTCAACGGCAACTCGGCACAAGGATTGGCGAGGGATATTTTCGCTTCGGAACCCGATGCCCTCGCCGGCGAAATTGCACACATTGCTGAAGCAGCGGGGCCACGACCGGTAGGCGGCGGGCTCATGACCGGCTTCGGGCTGGCGTCATTGGAGACCGGACGGTCAACCGCGGACGGCTTCGCGATTGCGCTCAACTACGGGCGCACAACCCGGCATGGGCACGCGGACCTCCTGAATTTCGATCTCTTCGCCTTCGGGAAATGGCTCGCGCCGGACTTCGGCTATCCGGAGTTCGCAACCGACTGGCCCAGCCGCGATGAGTGGACGGTCAACACGCTGGCGCACAACACCGTGTCAGTCGACGGACACATGCAGCGGCGGGTTTGGGGTGGAAAGGTCAAACTCTTTGCCCAGCGCAACGGTTTCGGAATCGTGGAGATCGACGGCACCGCGGCTTACCCGGAGCTTTCGGCGTACACCCGGACGATGGCCCTCGTGGCAACGCCGGGTGATGCCGGCGCCTACGCAATCGACATCTTTGCGGTGCGCGGGGGACGGGACCATGTCTGGAGCTTCCACGGCCCTTCGGACCGGATGACGTCCTACGGCTTGAGCCTCTCGCCGCAACGTCGCGGAACGTACGCCGGAGTGGAAATTCCCCTGGCTCAATCTCCGGGACGTTTTCCAGCCGGATATTCCTACCTCCATGATGTGGCGCGTGATGCAAGTCCTCCTCCAGGATTCGCGATCGATTGGACGGTGCCACCGGGCTACTGTGGTGCCCGGGCCGACGAAGACACGCATGTCCAATTGCACGTTGCCAACGTCGTCGACGAGGTCGCGCTGGCCATGGGTGATCCACCGCAGAATGTGGCCGGAAATCCACGAAGGCTGGGATTCGTGCTTCAGCATCGTGCCGCCAAGGCGGGAGCCACCTTGGCGAGCACGTTTGTTTCGGTCATAGAACCCTATCGGGGAACGCCGGTGGTTCGGGAGGTGACGCGATTGCCCACATCGGACGGTCTGGTGGTGCTGCAGGTCGCGTTGGCGACGGGCCATCGCGATACATTCTTCTGGAGCGAAAGAGATGCGATGCCATCGCACGATGCCGCGGGGTTTTCGTTCCGCGGCCGCATTGCCTGGTTACGCGCCCAAGCGGATGGTCGGGTCACCCGGGCAGTGACGGTGGCAGGCAGCGAACTGATCCTGTCGGGAGCACGACTGGCTGGGCCGGCAGAAATACACGGGCGGGTGGAAGCGATGAATCGTGAATTGACCGGAGGCGGGTGGATATGGCTGCGTCCAACTGCTCCCTTCGACACGAATGTTGTCGGCCGGATTGTCCGGATCGCCAACAACAACGAACGTGATGCCTGCTATGTCATCGCCGGTGCGGAGCGCGAGGGCGACCGCCTGAAGGTCCACTGCGGTCCGATTTCCTTTGTGCGCGGATTTGCCGGACCGGCCCGTGAGCTGCGCGGTCAGCGTGTCCCGGCCTCATACGGGGCCGGATACCAATTCGACTTCGAACCCGGGGCGGAGTTCAGGATCCCACTCGACGCCGAGTGGCCGGCACCCGAGGAATCAGCTGCGCCAGGAAATTGAACGTCCGGTCGGATTCTCCGGGGAGGCTCTCATGGGCGTAGTCGTGGTAGAGGATCATCCGCTTCTTCGATCGGATCCGGTTGTAGGCCGCAAACTGGGTTGAGGGCGGGCAAACGGTATCCATCAAACCGGTGAACATCAGCACTTCCGCCTCGATGCGCCTCGCAAGATGCTGGACGTCGATATAGCCGAGGCGGGCAAAGATTTCAGATTCGCGCTCATGACGCGGATCGAAAATGCGAAGGTATTCCCGGAGCTCCACATACGCATCCTTGGCAAGATCCATCTCCCAAACGCGCCGATAGTCGCACAGGAAGGGGTAGACGGAGGCGGCCAGGCGGATTCTTGGCTCGAGAGCCGCGCACGCAAGTGTCAGCCCGCCGCCTTGGGACGGACCGAATGCACCGACGCGGTCTGCGTCGACCTCGGGAAGGGACATGATCACCCGTGCCAGTTGCACCGTGTCGAGGAAGATTGAGCGGTAGAGCAGATCGGCCGGGTTTGGAGAGTCCAAGCCGCGGATGATGTGACCGTGCAGCGTATTGCCGCGGTGGCCACCCACATCCTGGGAGCGACCGCCCTGTCCACGGCAATCCATGGCCGCAAGGCAGAAACCAGCCGATGCGTAGGCGAGCTTCTCGGACCAGTCACCGCTGTGCGCGGAGTAACCGTGAAACTGCAGCAGCGCGGGATGACGAATCTGACTTGGCGAACGCGGGCGGAGATATCTTGCGTAGATCCGCGCCCCGCCAACACCCGTGAACCACAGGTCGAAACACTCAACGCCCGGGTGCGTGATATCGGCATTGGGGACGAACTCCGGCTCAGGTGGCGTGGCGTCGAGTTCACGCAAGGCATCCCGCCAATAGCGGTCGAAATCCGCAGGGCGGGGGTTTCGGCCGCGATAGCGGCGGAGTGCAGACAGGGGCAAATCGATCAGAGGCATCGCGGAAGATGGGGGTGTCCAGCCGTGGTTCCAGGCGATTGTTACGCCATCAATCTCTCATGAGTCAACGGCATGTCCCGTCCGGAAACGGTCCCAAAATGTCCCGACCAGCGTTGAACGTCTTCAATCGTGTCAGCATCTGGAGTTTCCCGACCACCGTCCACAATGATCTCGGGGCGGTGCTCCGCAAAACCGTGCCGTGGTTCCGCAGGACGAGCTCCGTGCGCGCCTCCTACTGACAGGCTTCGCACTCTCCCCCATTGCGCATGGCTTCGAGACTGCAGGCGGTTTTTTCTTCGAGGGTATAGTCCCGCCTTGGCTTTGAGGTGGCGGCGGCTTCAGCGGGAGCGGCCGGTGGCGGCGCTTCCGCCGGGGCTCCGGTGCCGATGCGCACTTCCTTCTTCACCGACACCGTGGCCTTCTCGATATTGGAGGCGCTGAGCGAACGGAGGTAGTACGTCGTCTTGAGGCCCGTGTGCCAGGCATGGCGGTACATGTGGCTCAGGTTCTTCAGGTCGGGCGTGCGCAGCCAGAGGTTCACGCTCTGCGCCTGGTCGATCCATTTCTGGCGGCGGGCCGCAGCGTCGATGACCCATTTGGGATCGATGTCAAACGCGGTCAGGTACTTCATCTTGAGATCCGCCGGTATGGCCTCGATGTCGCGCAACTCCCCGTCGAAGTACTTGAGGTTGTCGATCATCTCCTGACTCCAGAGCCCGCGGGCCTTGAGGTCCTTGACGAGAAACGGGTTCAGGACGATGAATTCGCCCGACAGGTTGGATTTGACGAAGAGGTTCTTGTAGGTCGGCTCGATGCACGGCGAGGTCGCCGTGATGTTCGATATCGTCGCGGTGGGTGCGATCGCGAGCACGTTGCTGTTGCGCATGCCCTGACGCGCAATCTTTTCCCGAAGGGGCGCCCAATCCAGTTTGCCGCCCCGCGGCACCTCCACCGGCACGCCGCGTTCCTGCTCGAGAATGTCAATCGTGTCCTGGGGAAGCAGACCGCGGTCCCACTTCGACCCCTTGTAGGAGGAATACTGCCCGCGCTCGACCGCGAGGTCGGACGAGGCTTCATAGGCATGGTAGGCAATCGCCTCCATGGCCTCGTCGTTGAACTCGACGGCCGCCTGGGACGCGAAGGCCTGGCCGCGCAGGTACAGGGCATGCGCCAGGCCCATCACGCCGAGACCGATCGGACGGTGCCGCCGGTTGGACACCTCGGCGGCCTTGGTCGGGTAGAAGTTGATGTCGATGACATTGTCCAACGCCCGCACCGCGAGGCGGATCGTTTCACGCAGCTTGGCGTGATCGAGCGAACCGTCGGGCAGGAGGTGCGAGTCGAGGATCACCGAGCCGAGATTGCATACGGCCGTCTCCTCATTGGAGGTGTTCAGCGTGATCTCCGTGCAGAGGTTGGACGAGTGGATCACGCCGACATGATCCTGCGGCGAGCGGAGGTTGCAGGCATCCTTGAAGGTGATCCACGGATGTCCCGTCTCAAACAGCATCGAGAGCATCTTTTTCCACAATTCGAGGGCCTCGATCTTCTGGCCGAAGATCTTCCCCTCCTCCGCCAGCTTCTCGTACCGGAGGTACGCCTCCTCGAACTTCCGGCCGTAGAGTTCGTGCAGATCCTTGACCTCGTTTGACCGGAACAGCGTCCATGACTCGCGGGCCTCCATGCGCTTCATGAAGAGGTCGGGCACCCAGTTTGCCGTATTC
>CAZOXB010000075.1:0-16342 GCA_964583635.1 uncultured Opitutaceae bacterium
GCCCACTCGGGCGGGTTTTGCAATTGTGGCTTGAGCACGCCGATGCAGGGCAGGTTCCGGTAGCGCTCGGCGAAGTCCAGTCCGTAACCCACCACGAACTTGTCGGGAATCTCAAATCCGACAAAATCCGCTTCGCAAGGCACCTCCCGGCGTCCCTTCTTGTCGAGCAGCACGCAGACTTTCACGCTGGCAGGCGAGAGCTTGCGGATCAGCCCCACCACCATCGAGAGGGTCTTTCCGGTATCGAGGATGTCGTCGATCAGCAGCACGTGGCGGTTGGCGATGTCCAGCGAGAGGCTGTGCATGAGCTGGGGTGTGCCTTGGGAAGTCGTTTCGTTGCGATAGCTGGACACCCGGATGCAATCCAGCCGCACCGGATTCGTGATCTCGCGGAGCAGGTCGGCGGCGAAAAGAATCGCGCCATTGATGATCGCGACCACCGTGATCTCCTCCTCGCCGTAGACCGCCTTGATCTCAGCTCCCAGTTTTTTGACACGACGACGGATGGCCTGCTCCGAAACCAGGATGGTCTCGAGATTGGCATGGCTGGAGGTGGATGCGGCTGCGCACATGATGGACGACGCCACCAGCAAGCAAGCTACGTCCGGAGGTGCAAGAGTGGGGTGGCTGCGGTTGCCGGTTATTTCCTTTGACTCACCCGCGGCCCGAACCTTGCTTTTGGCGCGCCTCTGAGCGCGGCATGATCGCGATTCGCATCGAGAAACTCAGCAAACGATTTGGCAACGTGGTTGCGCTTCACGGACTCGATCTCGTGATCGAACCCGGGGAACTGTTCTTCCTTCTCGGTCCGAGCGGTTGCGGCAAGACGACGCTCCTGCGCAGTCTGGCGGGGTTCTACATTCCGGAACAGGGTCGGATCCTGTTTGGCGATGAGGACGTCACCCGTTTGGAACCGCATAAGCGTAACACCGGCATGATGTTCCAGAGCTATGCGCTTTGGCCGCACATGTCGGTTGCCGAAAACGTGGCGTTCGGGCTGCATGAGCGGAAGATCCCCAAGGAGGAGGTGAAGCGTCGCGTAGGCGAGGCGCTTGAGTCGGTCCGCATGAACGCCTATGCGGAGCGAAAACCGAATCAGCTTTCCGGGGGACAGCAGCAACGGGTGGCGTTGGCACGCGCACTGGTCATCAGGCCCCGTTGCCTCCTGCTGGATGAACCCCTGTCCAACCTTGACGCCAGGCTGCGGCTGGAAATGCGGACGGAGATCCGCCGGGTGTGCAAGGAATTCAAGCTGACGACGGTGTACGTCACCCACGACCAGAAGGAGGCCTTGTCCGTCTCGGACCGCATGGCCATTCTCGAAAGCGGGCACATCCTGCAGGTGGGCACCCCGCGCGAGGTTTACCGTCGTCCCCGGCACAAGACGGTGGCAAACTTCATCGGCGACACCGACTTCTTCCCTGGAATCGTGCGCGGCGTGCAGGGGGATCGCATCACAGTGGACACGGAGCTCGGCCAGTTTGAGGGGCTGCCCGGCGATCCGGCGGCCGCACCGGCCGTCGGCGCGGCGGTGAGCATCTCGGTGCGTCCCGAGTGCTGGAAACTGGGGACGGAGGCCAGGTCGTTCAATTCCGTGCCGGGTCGGATCGGGGAGGCGGTTTACCTTGGGGAAGTGGCTCAATATCGATTCATCACCGCACAGAACCACATCAGGATATATGAACTGAATCCGCGCTTTGTGGAGCAGGGATCGCGCGGGGACCTGCATGCCAGCGTTGAGGCGCAGGACGTGATCGTGCTCACGAATTGAGGGATCAGCGCACAACCGCCGGAGCACGAAGGCTGATCGGAGAACGAGGCGCGATGCCAGCATGCTGAAACGAGCCGTCATCATCCTGGCATTGGTGGCCACAATTGTGCTGCCGTTCATCCTGCGACCCAGAAAGGCGGCCGGCGAACGCGTGGAGGAAACCCTGGTGATCATCACGCCGCACAACGAGGCGATCCGCCATGAATTCGGACATGCGTTTCAGACGTGGTATCGCGAGAGGACCGGACGAAACATCTTCGTCGACTGGCGGGTGATCGGCGGTACGAGCGAGATCGCGCGGTTTCTGGACGGAGAGTATACGGCTTCGTTTCAAAACCACTGGACGAACCGGCTTGGCAAGCCGTGGAGCAACGATGTCCAAGCCGGTTTTGCCAATCCGCGCGTCGACCGGAACTCACCGGCAATCATGCAGGAGGCACGCGCTGCCTTTCTCGGGTCGGAAGTGGGTTGTCGCATCGATCTCTTCTTCGGTGGCGGCACGTACGACTTCATACGACAGGCGGAGGCCGGACGCATCGTGGACAGCGGCGTGCTGGAACGGCACCCCGAATGGTTCACCGAGGCGACGATTCCCCGGATGTTTGCCGGGGAGGAGTATTGGGATCCGAAAGGACGATGGGTCGGCACCGTGCTCAGCGCGTATGGCATCGTGTTCAACCGCGATTCGCTGCGGCGGCTGGGCCTCCCGGACGATCCCAAGGCATGGGATGAATTGAAGGATCCGCGCCTGCGGTCGGAAGTGGCGCTGGCCGATCCCACGAAAAGCGGGTCCATCGCGAAGGCATTTGAAAACGTCATCCAGCAACAGATGCAGCGACGACTCCTGGCCTCGTCGGTGGCGGATGCGGTGTCGCGCGAGAAGCGGGCCGTTGAGGCCGGCTGGCTGGACGGATTGAGACTGCTGCAGTTGATTGCTGCCAATTCCCGATATTTCACGGACACGTCGCAGAAGCCGCCCATTGACGTGGCGGCCGGAAACTGCGCCGTGGGCATGTGCATCGATTTCTACGGTCGCCAGCAGGAGGAGGCGGTGCGGCGGCGGGATCGGAGCGATCGGGTGGGCTACGTCTCCCCGGTGGGAGGCACCGTGAGTTCGGTCGATCCGATCGCCCTGCTGCGGGGTGCGCCCAACCGCGGGGCGGCCCTCGCCTTCATCGATTTCTGCCTGTCGATGGAAGGTCAGAAGCTCTGGAACTTCCGTCCGGGCGTGCCGGACGGACCGCAGCGGTTCGCACTGCGGCGCTTGCCGGTGCGGCGCGATTTTTATACCAGGAAGGAGTGGAAGGAGTTTTGCAGCGATCCCGCGGATGATCCCTACGACTCGAAGGAACAGTTGATCTACCACTCGTCCTGGACGGGGGCGTTGTTTCGCGAGATGTCCTTCATCATTCGCGTCATGTCGATGGACGTGCACAGCGAATTGGTCCGCGCGTGGAAGGCCATCCTCGAGGCGCCGGAACCGCGCAAGTCGGAGGCGCTCGCCCGACTGCAGGATCTATCCGCGGTGAATTACGACGAGGCCCGGGGAGCGATCAAGAGCGCGCTGAATTCAAGGAACAAGGTCGACGAGATCAATCTGGCCAACAGGCTTGGGCAGGTCTTTCGCCGGCAGTACCGTGAGGCGGAAGCGATTGCCCGTGGTTCCCAGCCATGAACCGGAAACGCAGGCGGTTTTCGGGATCAGCGAATTTTCCGCCGGGTTTCGATTGAACGGGAGCCGCTAAAATGCTCGTTTGGCGGACTTGAATCGTCACTTGGCAGGCCTGTCCGGGAGACGAATCCGCAGCCATGCCTGAACTAACCTACGAGATCATCCAGAGCGCGCTTGCCCGGCAGCCGCTGTTTGAGGCGAAGACCTGGCAACTGTCGCCGACGGCCTGGAAGCTGACTTCCGAGCAACTGAAGCAGTTGGAGGAAATCGGGGCGGCCTGCCTCGAGTTTCATCAGGCACTTGAGACGCTGTATCTGCGATCGGCGGCGAATCGGAACCTGCTGCGCAACAAGCCGCTG
The DNA here is from genome assembly GCA_964583635.1 of uncultured Opitutaceae bacterium. Taxonomy (GTDB): domain Bacteria; phylum Verrucomicrobiota; class Verrucomicrobiia; order Opitutales; family Opitutaceae; genus UBA6669. The sequence continues at coordinate 3,803 of CAZOXB010000075.1, forward strand.
ACGGCTCCCTGGGTTGCCGAGTACCTGGACCGGGGCAAACCGGCGAACCTCGTGGCCCATGCACGCGACCCGCGTAATCGCGGCGTGTTTCCGGCCGTGCTGCGGCCGGACCTGCTGTTGACTGACGAGGGTTTCGTGATGACGGAGCTGGACTCGGTGCCGGGCGGCATCGGGCTGACGGCATTCCTCAACCGGCTGTATGCCACCGGCAATGTCGAGAATGTGCCGGCGGCGGGCGCTTCGGGCATCCTCGGTGCCAACGACGAGATGATCCGCAATTTTCATGCGGCGCTCGCCTCCCTGCGTCCCGAGGTGCGCAATCCGCTGATTGCGCTGGTCGTATCCGATGAGGCGGGAACCTACCGTCCGGAGATGGAATGGCTGGCGCATCAGTTGCAGCGGCAGGGCAAACGGGCGTTTTGCCTCGAGCCGGAGGATGTCTTTCCGCTGGGGACGACGCTTTGCTTCGACGTGGAGGGGAATCCCGAGAAGATCGATGTGGTCTATCGCTTTTTCGAGCTGTTCGACCTCGAGAACATTCTCACCGCCCGGTTTTTCCTGGAGGCTTGGGCCAGCGGTGAAGTGGCGATTTCCCCGCCGATGCGACCGTTCCAGGAGGAAAAGCTTTCCTTCGCCCTCTTCCATCATCACCTCCTCGCTGACTTCTGGGCGGAGTCGCTGAGCGACCGCACGCTCAAGCTGCTCCGGCGGATCATCCCGGCCACGTGGGTGATGGATGGCTCGCCGCTGCCCCCGGGGGCGGTGTTAGACGGCCCCAAGGTGGGAGGCCGGGCGCTGAGCGATTGGCGACAGCTTGCAGGTGCTTCGCAAAAGGAGCGGGATCTCATCATCAAGATTTCGGGCTATCATGAAACTGCTTGGGGGGCACGCAGTGTCGTCCTGGGCAGCGATTGCTCCCGCGAAGAATGGCAGTCCGGCGTGGAGCTCGCCATGGCGGATGCGCCGACGCATTTGCATATCCTCCAGGAGTACCGAAAACCGCGGCGCGCACAGCATCCGGTTTTCACCCAGGAGGATGGACATCCGGTTCGCGAAACCACCGGACGTTTGCGCCTGTGCCCCTATTATTTCATTGTCGACGGCGCGCCGAGGTTGAGTGGGGCGCTGGCCACCTTTTGTCCGCCGGACAAGAAGATCATTCATGGCATGCAGGACGCCGCGCTCCTGCCTTCGGGGATTTAGGTTGCCGGGCCGGCGGCGGGTGCGCTTGGATGGCCCCTTTAGACGTCAATGAAGCGCACCCATCACTGTGCCCAGCTCACCTCCACCGATCTCGGATCGACCGTATCCCTGCTCGGCTGGGTGGATTCCATCCGCGATCACGGCGGGATTTTATTCATCGATTTGCGTGACCGCAAAGGGATTACCCAGGTAAAATTTGATCCGCATGTGAATCCGTCCTTGGGCGCGCAGGCGGCGCACCTGAAGCCGGAATCGGTGATTGAGGTTGCGGGCAAGGTGGTGGCGCGCCCCGCCGGCACGGTGAATGCCTCGCTGCCCACCGGGCAGATCGAGGTGGAGGGGGCCGAGCTCACGATCCACAATCTCTCCGACACGCCTCCGTTTCCGCTGGATGATGCCGGCGGCGACAAGGTGAACGAAGATCTCCGGCTGACCTACCGGTATCTTGATCTGCGACGCCCCAAGATGCGCCGGAACCTGCAGGTTCGTCATCGCGCGACCAAGGCGATCCGGGATTATTTCGACAGCCGGGAGTTCATCGAGGTGGAGACGCCGGCGCTGTTCAAGAGCACGCCCGAAGGCGCCCGCGAGTACCTCGTGCCGTCGCGCATCCACCCCGGCCAGTTCTATGCGCTTTCGCAGTCGCCGCAGCAGTTCAAGCAGATCCTGATGGTCGCGGGTGTGGAGCGTTATTTCCAGATCGCGCGGTGCTTTCGCGACGAGGATTTGCGTGCCGACCGGCAGATGGAGTTCACGCAGGTGGACGTCGAGGCATCGTTCATCACCCGGGAGGATGTCTATGCGCTCTTTGAAGGCATGCTGAAGAAGGTCTGGAAGGACGTGCTCGATTACGACTTGCCCACGCCGTTCCCCCGGATGCCGTTCGTCGATGCGATGAACCGGTATGGTGTGGACAAGCCCGATGTCCGTTTTGAACTCGAACTCGCCGATTTCACCCCGACGTTCAAAGACTCGGCGTTCAAGGTCTTCCAGGCCACGGTTGCCGGTGGCGGTGTGATCAAGGCGCTCAATGCGAAGGGTCTGGCCGATCTCACCCAGGGTGAACTCAAGAACCTCGAGGATATTGCGAAGTCGCTCGGAGCAAAAGGTCTGGCCTTCATCAAGGTCGAGGGCGGAGAATGGAAGTCGCCGATCGTGAAATTCTTCTCGGAAGCGGAAAAGGCGGAACTCACGCGCCGGCTTGCGATCGCGGATGGTGACATCGTCTTCTTTGCGGCGGCGCCATGGGAGAAGGCCTGTGCAATCCTCGGACGCATCCGTCTGGAGTCGGCCGCCTTGCTGCAGAAACGCGGCAAGCTGGCGCTTCGTTCGGACGACTGGCGTTTCCTGTGGGTGGTGGATTTCCCACTCATGACCTATGACGAGGATGAAAAACGCTACCTCGCGACGCACCATCCGTTCACGGCTCCGGTGGCCGATGACGCGGCGTTTCTGGACAGCGATCCGAAGCGCGTGCGCGGTCAACACTATGACGTTGTGCTGAATGGCATGGAGCTCGGTGGCGGCTCGATCCGCATTCACCAGCCGGCCCTGCAGAAGAAGGTGTTCGAAGAGGTGCTGAAGATTCCGGCGGACGTCGTGGAGAGCCGTTTCGGGTACATGCTCAAGGCGTTCACCTACGGCGCCCCACCGCATGGCGGCATCGCCTTCGGTCTGGACCGCATGGTGGCGCTGCTTTGCGGCACGACGAGCATTCGTGATGTCATTGCCTTTCCGAAAACGCAGAAGGGGCAGGACCTCATGGCGCAAAGCCCGACGGCCGTCACGCCAAAGCAGCTCAAAGAACTTCACATCCAGACGGTGATGCCCGAGTAAGGAACACTTGCGCTCCACCCATTTGGACTTACCCTTCAGCCAACCCTTAATTTTTTGTCACCTGCATGAAGCTCATCATCGCCATCATCAAGCCGTTTAAACTGGAAGAAGTGAAGACCGCGTTGTCCGAGATCGGCATCGAAGGCATGACGGTGAGTGAGGTGAAGGGATTTGGCCGGCAGAAGGGCCACACGGAGATCTATCGTGGCAGTGAGTACACCGTGGATTTCCTTCCCAAGGTGAAAGTGGAGATCGTTGTCTCCGACGACATCCTCGAAAAGACGGTCGATACCATTGTCAAGGCTGCCAAGACGGGCAAGATCGGTGACGGGAAGGTCTTCGTGGTCGCGCTCGAGGAGGCGGTGCGCATTCGTACGGACGAGCGCGGCGAAGCTGCCATCTGAGGCGCAGTATCGTCACCCGGTCTTGGACTGTCCCAGTTGTGAAAGCTGGTGACGCAGCGTCCGCTGGTAGGCGCCGATACCGCTATCCTCGGTTGTGTCCAGCAACGTGGTGATCGCCAGGGCGAAGGCCTCGCTCCGGTGGCCCGCCGCATGCAGGGCGAGCGCGAGGAACACATCGATTTCCCGGTTCTCAGGAAACTGAACCTGAGCGTCGCGCAGGATTTCGACTGCGCGCCCAGCCTGACCGGTGTGGCGGAAGGCGGATGCCAATCCGATCAGCGCCCCGGAAAGCTCGTTTGGAGGCAGGCCGAGGGCGACGGCCTTTTCGTAATGGGGCAGTGCATCCGCAGCATGACCGAGCACCTCGCAGGTCCACGCGAGCTGGTGATTGATCTCGGCGACGTTCGGGTGACGGGCGTCAAGCTGCTGCAGACGGGGCAGAATGGCCGCGGCCTCGCCGTGCGCGCGGGCGCCGACGATGGCGTCGAGTTCTTTGCGCCAGACGGGGAGTTCGTTTTCAGGGCTCACTTACAGCAAAGCTCGGAATTGATCGGGCGTGAGCCCTGCGTCGCGTGCGATCGAGCCCATTGTGATGGCATTGATCGGATCATGGCGCGGGATGATGAGACGGGTCTTGCCGTCGCTCATCACGATATGGCCGCGTTGGCGGACGATGCGGTAGCCGAGCTTCTCGAACACCCGGATGGCGTCGCGTTGGCCGATGCCGGGGATGCGGGGCATGTCAGACCACGACCTCGGCCTGCTCGAAACGCTTCAGGCCGGTTTCCTCAGACTCGACCTCCAGCCAGAGGCGGATGGCGTCCTTGATGTTGAGCAGGGCTTCCTCGCGCGTCGCGCCTTGCGAGTGGCAACCGGGAAGGTCTGGACAGCTCACAGCCCAGCCCTCGTCGGATTGGAAGAGCGTTACGCGGCAGTTCATGCAGGAATAATCGCCAGAACAAGCTTCGGGTCAAGCGCGTGGGATTGGCCCAATTCGGGCGTTCGCCGTGATAGACATCGCGGCGAAGAACCAATAATTCCGCCTCAGACTTGGTTTGGTTTTATTGGCCTTCATGGGAACTCCAGCTTCACGCCTTCGGAACTGCGGTCATTTTCGCCGGCAGCGCCCGCGTCGCCACCTCGGTCTTGAAGCGGGCGATGAGGTCGGCGACCGGGTGGACGCCTTCGTCACCCTTGGCCCGCGAGCGGACCGAGGCGCTGAGGGCCTCAGCCTCCTTCTGTCCAAGCACGAGGGCGTAGGGCACCTTGTCAATTTCGGCGCGGCGGATCTTCGCGCCGAGCTTGTCCGAGTGGTTGTCGAGCGTGGCGCGCAGGCCGGCGGCGAGGAGTTGCGCGAGGGTGGACTGAGCGTAGTCGGCGACCTTGTCGGAGATGGGCACGAGGCGCACCTGCTCGGGCGCGAGCCAGAGCGGGAAGTCGCCCGCAAAATGTTCGATCAGCACGCCGCAGAAACGCTCCATCGAGCCGAAGGGTGCCCGGTGAATCATCACGGGCGTGTGCGCCTGGTTGTCGGCTCCGATGTAGGACAGGCCGAAGCGAACGGGCAGGTTGTAATCGACCTGCACGGTGCCGAGCTGCCATTCGCGGCCGATGACGTCTTTCACCACGAAGTCGATCTTCGGCCCGTAGAAGGCGGCCTCGCCGGGTTCCTCGGTGAACGGCACGCCGAGCGTCTGGGCGGCCTGCCGGCAGGCGGCTTCGGCCTTGTCCCAGTTCTCCGCCGAGCCGGTGTATTTGTTGGAATCCGGATCGCGCAGGCCCACGCGCACCCGGTAATCGCTCATGCCCAGGGTGGTCAGCACCACCTTCACCAATGACAGGCAGCCGAGCACCTCCGACCCGACCTGCGACTCCGTGCAGAAGAGGTGGGCGTCGTCCTGGGTGAAGCCGCGCACCCGCGTCATGCCGTTGAGTTCGCCGCTCTGTTCCCAGCGATAGACGGTGCCGAACTCGGCCAGTCGGACGGGCAGATCGCGGTAGCTGTGGGGCTGCGACGCGAAGATCTTGATGTGATGCGGGCAGTTCATCGGCTTCAGCATGAAGCCGTCGAGAAGCTTGTCGGCGTCGAGCACGCGGTCCGCCGGAATGACTTCGCGACCCGCCCGGGAATTGATCGTCTCACGCAGCTTGGCGGAAACCGCATCGAGCCGGGCGACCATGTCGGCGCAGCTGCAGCCTTCCTTGATGATCGCGGCCAAGGATTCGTTTTCCACCACCGGGCTGAACTGGGATTCCTTGTAATAGGGAAAGTGTCCCGAGGTCTTGTAGAGCTCGAGCTTGCCGATGTGCGGGGTGAAGACCTGATGGTAGCCCTGTTTGCGCAGCTCCTCACCGATGAACGACTGCAGCTCCTGACGCAGGATCGAACCGTTGGGCGTCCAGAGGACGAGGCCCTGGCCGACGTCCTCGTCAATGACGAAGAGCTTCAGGTCCTTGCCGAGCTTGCGGTGGTCGCGCGCCTTCGCTTGCTCCATGCGCTCCAGATGCTGGGCGAGTTCCTCCTTCGTGGGAAAGGCAGTGCCGTAGACGCGTTGTAACTGGGCGTTCCGTTCGTCACCGCGGTGGTAGGCGCCGGCGATCGAGAGGAGCTTGAACGCCTTCAGCTTCGACGTGTAGCGGACGTGTGTTCCGGCGCAGAGGTCGATGAATTCGCCGTTCTGGTAAAAGGAAATGGCTTCCCCCTCGGGAATGTCGGCAAGGCGGCCCAGTTTGTAGCGTTCCTGGCCCCGTTGTTTGATGATCTCGACGGCTTCGGCGCGGCCGACCTCCTTGCGCAGGAACGGCTGGTTCTCGTCGGCGATCTTCTTCATTTCGGCCTCCAGCCTGGTCAGATCGTCCTGCGTCAGCTTGTGGTCGAGGTCGATGTCGTAGTAGAACCCGGTGTCGGTGGGCGGGCCGATGTCGAGTTTTGCGTCGGGAAAGAGACGGAGGATGGCGGTGGCCAGCACGTGGGAGCACGAGTGGCGGATTTCTTCGAGCGGAGTCATCGACATGGTGGATGTGGGCCTGGCCCTGCCTACGATTGCAGGGCTGAAGGGCGGATAAGCCACGGAAGTGGCATCCCTGTCAAGGCGCGGTTAGGTTCTGGGGGGAACCCACGGGCCCACGGAAAACGGAAGGCGGGTCCGGCGTGCCGAGTTTGCGCCGCGGGTGGCGGAAGGTTCGTCGGCCGGTGGCCGGGGGACGAGGGGGCCGGTGCAATGCCTTTTGCAGGATCGCCAGCCACAGAGCCGTGCGGCTCGGCAGCGCGGGGTCTGCCTCCCGCCCGATCCCTTTGATGACCCTGGCCGGAATGCGGAGATTGGGCGCCGCGGACGCGGTGCGCGATCGGAGCCGCCGTTCAGGTCCTCGCGCTCCGACGTGTCGCAATCGAGGACGCCGCAGCCGCGGACGTGCTGCAGTTCTTTTTACATCAGGTTAATCGATTCATCGCCCCGCTTCGGGCGGGTCATGATTTTCCTTTGCGTTCGGGGTGGTTGTTGGTTCCTCGCCAGACCACCTGCCGTGAGCCGCCATTCTTGCTGAACTTTTCCGACACCAGCCAGGATATGCGGTTCGCCCGTGTTCGTTTCGGGCCCAACGGCTGCACACCGCTACTGCTTTTTCCTGGCTGCCGCTGCTTCCGCGGGACGGGCAACGGCGGCGTTCATCCGCGAGCGCCACGTGGCAACGGCTGCCCAGTCCTGCGCGGTGGCGTGAAGGGGATCGAAGGCGCTGGGGTCGAAGTCGACATAAAGCTCGCGGAACTTGGCCGGATTGAAGTTCGGATTGGGGACGTTCCGTTGAGCGTCAATTTCCCGCAGCCAAACCTCAAGCGCGGCCTGCATGGTGTGCACACGATCGGGATGTTGCGACGCGAGGTTGTGCCGTTCGCCCACATCGGTGGACAAGTCGTAGAGCTCGGGGGCGTCGGGTGCATCGTAGTACTCCACGAGTTTCCAGTTCCCCTTTCGCACCGCTCCGGCCGGACGGCCGCCCTGGTTGTTGTAATGAGGGAAATGCCAGAAAAAGGTGCGATCATTGCCCGCGCCGGATGCTGTTCCCTTCAGCAGCGCGGCGAACGACTGCCCATCCGCCGGAGTCGACGCTTTCACCCCGGCCAAGTCCAGCAACGTGGCGATCCAGCCGGTATTGATGACCGGTTCAGCGATCGTCTTTCCGGCCGGAATCCGCCCCGGCCAGCGTACGATCAGGGGGATGCGCAGGCCTCCCTCATAGACATAACCCTTGCCGGCGCGAAACGGGGTGTTGTGGGTGACCTGCGCATGGCCGCCTTCAGGGACGTGGAGTCCTCCATTGTCGGAGGTGAAAATGACGATCGTGTTTTCTGTCAGATGGAGCGCGTCGAGTTTCGCAAGGAGGAGACCGACGGTGCGATCCATGCTCTCGATGACCGCCGCATAGGTGGGATCGAATGAGGTGCGGTTGGCCCCGGCGCTTTCCGGTGTGGCCTTGAAGGGGATGTGCGGAGTGAAGTGGCCCAGATAGAGCAGGAACGGACGCTCGTGATGGTCCTCGATGAACTTCACGGCGGCCTTCGTGAGCGCAAACTCGCCCTTGCTGCCCTCGGTCGCCGTGGGCGTTGTATTGGGGTTTCCAGTTACAACGACATCGAAACCATGTTCTTTGGGACCGTAGCCGGTCCCGCCGATGTGCCATTTGCCGATGGCGGCGGTGACGTATCCGGCCTCCTTGAAATAAAGGGGCATGGCCTTCTCGGAGAGGGGAACCTGCTTCTCAATGACGGGATTGAGGAGTTTCTGCGTCGGCGCGTCGGGCCTGCCGGGAAGGTAGGTGGTGAGATGCAGCCGCGCGGGCGTTTTTCCGATGAGGATCGCCGCGCGGGAGGGCGAACAGATAAGTTGTGCGCAATAGGCGCTGGTGAAACGCACGCCTTCTGTGGCGAGACGATCCAGATTTGGCGTGTGATGATCGGTGCGGCCGTAGCAGGCCAGGTCGTTCACACCAAGATCGTCGCAGAGAATGAAGACGATATTGGGGCGATCCGCCGCTGCGAATGCGGAAACAACGGAGCCGAGCCAGAGAGCGGCGAAGAATGAACGGAAGTGGGAGATCTTCATCATCGGGATGTCTTGGGAGGCCGTCCCGCGTGATCAGGACCGGCACGGGAGGGAATGTCATTCAACTGGCGAACCTGTCGGCTTGGCAAGCGGCGTTTCCCTGCGCCGGCGTGGGCGGACGGTCGCCCGTGAGCTCCCAAAGAATCTGCTCCCTCACGATCCTGTTGCATGTTCCGGACGAGTGCCTTCCCCCAAATGTAACCCATTGGGTTACATCCCGTCGGGAAGGGCGCCAGGACAGCCATTGAATTTGACGGAGGTGTTCTGTGGGCGGGAACCCTTTGCTGGCGGCCTTCTCAGTGCCGGACCACCCATGGCAGTGCATCGAGATCGACGTTGCCGCCGCTCAGGATGAGGCCGATGTGGGTGCACGCGTCGGGCCGTTTGCCTTCGAGCAGGGCGGCGAGGACGACGGCGCTGGAAGGCTCGACCACGATCTTGAGGACCTCCCAGATGAGACGCATGGCCGCGACGATGCTGGCTTCCTCGACCGTGAGGATGTCGTCAACCAGCGAGCGAATGATCCCGAAGTTGAGCTCACCGACTCCAGTGCGCAGCCCGTCGGCGATCGTGCGCGGGTTGAGTTGCGGTTGGCGCTGTCCGGATTGGAAACTGCGGAATCCGTCGTCGGCTCCCGCCGGTTCAACGCCCAGCACGCGCAGGCGCGGGCGGGCCTCGCGAACGGCGATGGCGGTGCCGGCGAGCAGGCCGCCTCCGCCGAGAGGAGCGAGAACGCAGTCGAGTGAAGGCACCTGCTCCAGGAATTCCCGCGCGCACGTGCCCTGTCCGGCGATCACCTTGGCATCGTCGAAGGGATGCACGAGGGTCGCACCGGTTTTTTGCCGCAGCGATTCGGCGGTGGATTCACGTGCGGTGAGGGTGGGCTCGCAAAACGTGATGGCGCCGCCCAGGCGCCGCACCGATGCGACCTTCGCCGATGACGAATTGGAGGGCATCACGACAAAGGCGGGTATTCCGCGGTTACGTGCGGCAAGGGAAAGGGCGGCGGCGTGGTTTCCCGAAGAATGCGTGATGACGCCGCGCGATGCTTCCTCGTCGCTGAGGGAGAAGACGGCATTGTGGGCGCCGCGTGCCTTGAAGGCGCCGATCTTCTGGAAATTTTCACACTTGAAATGCAGGGCGACACCGAAGCGTTCGTTGAGGAGGTGACTGGTCATCACCGGCGTCACCGAAACAAACGGCGCGATGCGTTGGCGGGCGGCGTCAATCTCAGCAAGGCTGACGGGGAGGACTGGAGGCGTGTTCATGGGGCGATGCAGATTCCACCATGGGGCGGGTGCGGAGGGATTGCCAGTGCGCATGCCGGCAATTGAGGCGTCCCCAAAGATTTCCGGCGAAGGCACTTGAGTCCGTCCGAGTTTCCCCAACGATGCGCGGCTTCACCCCGAATATGGCGCATTCCCCGTCGTCCGAGATTCAACCGGCACCCACGTCCTTGAAGGGTCTGCTGCGGCAACTGGGGCCGGGGCTGATCATCACCTCGATCATCGTCGGATCCGGCGAGTTGATTGTCACCCCGAAGCTGGGTGCCGAGGTCGGCTTCCGGCTTCTCTGGTTCATCATCCTCGGGTGTCTGCTCAAGGTCTTTGTGCAGATCGAACTCGGGCGGTACGCGATCACCCGCGGCAAGACCACGCTCGAGGCGCTCAATGAGCTGCCGGGTCCGCGGCTGGCGGTTTCCTGGGTGCTCTGGATCTGGCTGGCGATGTACGTATGTCTGGTGCCGCAGGTTGCCGGCATGGTCGGTGGAACCGCCACCGCGCTTCAACTCGCCGGTCTCCAGGTGCCGGTCGCGCCGCTCGCGATCCTGGTCGGGCTCAGCTGCGCGGTGCTGCTGGTGATCGGACGCTACCGCTTGGTGGAGGTGGCGTCGACGGCGATGGTCGCGGGTTTCACGGTCACAACCGTGATCGCGCTGGTCGCCCTGCAGTCCACACCGTATGCGATCACGGGCGCGCAACTGGCGGGCGGCCTCTCGTTTCAACTGCCGGCCGATCTGGCCACGGCGTTTGGCTGTTTCGGGCTCATCGGGGTCGGCGCTTCCGAGCTGATCTATTATCCGTACTGGTGCCTTGAGAAGGGATACGCACGCAAGCTTGGCCCGGACGACGGCACGCCCGATTGGCAGATGCGGGCGAAGGCATGGTTGCGAGTGATGCGCATCGATGCGTGGACCTCCTTCGCGCTCTACACGTCCACCACGCTGGCGTTCTATCTTCTCGGTGCCGCGGTGCTGCATGCCAAGCATCTCACCGTGGAGAACACCCGGATGATCGAGACGCTTTCGCACATGTACCGGACCACCTTCGGCGAATGGAGCCTGTGGCTGTTCGTGTGCGGAGCGGTGGCGGTCCTGTATTCCACGATTTTCGGGGGCACCGCCTCGAATGCGCGCCTGCTGGCGGACGGCCTCAGCCTGTGGGGTATAAAGAAATACCGGGATGACGACCATCGGCGGAAATGGATCAAGATTGGATGCGTTCTCCTGCCTGTGACGTTCACCACCGTCTATCTCTGCGTGGGCAATCCCGTCTATCTCGTCTTCATCGGGGCGATTGCGCAGGGTCTGATGCTGCCGTTCCTCGCCAGTGCGGCGCTCTACTACCATTTCAAAACACCTTGCCCTGCCTTGCGGGCCCGTCCGGTTTCGCTGGCCGGCCTCCTGCTTGCGGCTGTCGCGATGATCGCGCTCGGCGTTTATCAGGTAGCGACGGTTTTTTGAGCGACGTCCGCGGGAGTCTCACGCGCTGGAAGGTGGGATTGCCCTGCGCGTCAGCAGGGCACCGATCAGGCTCGCGGCCATCAGTACGAGGAGGATCGCGAAACCGGAGCGGGGTCCCCAGATGTCAACCACGGCCATTGAACTGACGAGCAGGGTGCGAAGCACGCGGTCGAGAACGCTGTAGAACACCGTGATCCGACCCATGACGTCGTTCGAGACAAGATTGAGCATGAGCGCCGAACGGGCGACCCGGCAGCCGGCGTTGCCGAATCCCAGCAGCGTCATCGCAATCAGGAAGGCGGCGGCGTAAGGGAGGGTTGCCTGAAGGCAGAGCCCGACCAGGAAGATGGCCATGGTGACGGGGAGGGTCGTGTAGGCGTGGTGTTGGGCGATCAAGCGCGGCAACACGAGGCCTGCCGCCACCGCGCCCACGGCAAACATGATTTCGCTGATGGCAAACGTGCCGGCGCCCGCCCTGAGGGTCTGATTCACGTAGACCGGCACCAGATAGTTGCCGGCCATGACCAGCACGAAGGGCATGAGTGTGCACGTGAAGAACCATGCGAGGCGGGGGCGCGACGCGAGCCACCTCCATCCCTCCCAGATGCGATGCAGCACATTTCCGGTGCGTGCGGTTCCGGCGCCCGTCGGGCCCGGTGCGGCGAGATGGGTGGCCGCGTAGGGAATCGTGCGCAGGATGAGGAACGATGCGCAGTAGGTGCTGCAATCGACTGCAAGGATCGCCCACAGGGGCAGGTGGGCGACGGCCACGCCGCCGAGTGCCCCGGCGGCGAGCATGGCGGTCTGCCCCTGCACCTCCATCAGCCCGGTCAGCTGCTGATATTGGGAACGGTCGAAGATCTGCTGCACCATGGCCCATTTCGCGGGATAATGCAGGGTGTAGTAGAACATGCCGCAAAAGTAGATCACCATGAGGGCGGCGCTTCCGAAGTCGCGGTTCACGCCCACCCACGCGGCCATGAACGCGGTGGCGACCGCACCGAAAACTTCGCTGGCCAGGACCATGGTTTTTCGCGAGGAGCGGTCCACGCGCGAACCGTACCACGGCATGATCAGAAGCAGGATGGCAGTCGTGACGATGGTGATGTGGCGATACGCCGCGGCACCGCCTGGCTCCTGCACGAGCAGCCAAGGCACCGCGAAAATGGTCACGCCCGAGCCGATTGATCCCAGGGTGTTGGCGATCAGCAGCCTGACGACGCGGTTATCCTTGAGAAGGGCCTTCAATCGT